>NZ_VOZO01000011.1:0-120831 GCF_013419715.1 Acinetobacter sp. YH12063
AGGCGCAGCAAGCTTCCTATCAATCCATGGTAAGCAAACAAAACCAGCCATGCTTAAAGAATTGGATGAACTGATTAAAGAGGCGCAACCATCCTTAGATTTTAAAGAAGATGAAGACGAATAACCCCGCCAAGTGCGGGGTTAATTATTTCCAAACTAATGCCACCGAAAGGTGGTTTTTTTATGCCAAAAATTTGAGGAGTAGCTACTCATGGCGCGTATTAAATCCAACGGGACACAGATTTTTGCTGTTGTCGATGATGCGATTGTTCGCTTCACTTGCCCAAAAGCATTTTCATTCGGTGAGGATTCGTTCTCAAAGATTGAATCAACTTGTCTTGATTCAGACACTAAAGATTATGAGCGCGGCTTGCGTGATCCGGGCGAAGGTTCACTACAAATTGATCTTGATGATGAAAACACAAGCCATTTAAAGCTAATTGCGCTTGCTGATTCAGGTGAAAAAGTGGATTGGTATGTAGGCTCAAGCCATTCTAAGACTGCACCAACTTATGAGACGGTTGCAGGTATCGACCTACCAAAAGATCGTATTTGGTGGTCATTTGAAGGCTATATCAACCCAGCCGCACCAACGATTGAGCAAGACACCTTAGTTGGTTATACATTCACCCTTGTTCGTACTTCAGCAGTCGTAATTACTCCACGATCGGTGACTCCATAATGAAGAAAGTAGACATTTTAAGCTTTTCAACAGGAAGCGCTGCTCAACTTGTTGAAAAGCAGGTGGATTTTACAATGGATGGTGAGGATTTTTCATCTGATGTGCTTGTTAAGCGCCTTAGTTATGATGAATCCGTGGGTATTACTCGCGGCAAAAACCTTGATAAGCTACTCATGGCTGACTTGGTGAAGATGCGCATCCTTGCAACGATCTACAACAAAGACACGCAACAGCCGCTATTTGCCAGTCTTGATGAAGTTGGAAAATCAGCGCCGCAAATTATGGATGCATTGCACCGCGCTAGTGATGATGTGAATGACTTTGTGGGAAAGCAGCAGATGAAACATTTGAAGAAGATGAATTCTGGTGCGAACTCGTCGTCAACGGAATCGGCGGATGCACAATAGAGGAAGCCAAGAGAAACATTAGTGTTTCTGAGTTGGCAAAGTGGCGAGTCTATCGAAAAAAACGAGGCTCGCTTTTTATTGGTCGTCGCATTGAACAAGCCATTGGAAACCTAATGGCTACATACCTAAGCTCTAAAGGAGCCAAAGACGTAAAAGCACAGTCATTTATGCCGCATGAGGAGCAACCACAGGAAATGTCGCTTGAGGAGTACATGCTTCAAACATACGGTGGCGAGTAAGGCTGATTAAGGTCAGCCTTGCTTTAGATTCTCAATCTCAATTTTTTGCTGCTCAATGATTTTGACAAGCTCTTTATGTAGTCGAGTAGTTTCCTCGGTAGTCTCTTTGACTATTTTTGCTAAGGATTCAAGAGTTTTAGGGTCGTCAGACTCCTTGAAACTTTCTTCTAGGCGAGCGACCATTTCTGCACTTTGGGATCGATTGTTTTTCTCAGCCGACTCTTCAATTTTTTGTTTTAGTTCAGGCGGCACACGCAATCTAACTATAGTGTGATCAGTTTGGTTACTCATTAAAAAAACCTCAATGCCACAAATTGTGGTAAATATTTCATGGTAGGTATTTACATTACCACAAAGTGTGGCTATAGTTATCAAACGCCACAAAATGTGGCAATAATTGGAGGTAGCATGAAAGAAGAAATTGTTTACGTGAAGGGTCGGTTAGATAGCGACCTCCACAAAGAACTTAAGGCGATTGCAAAGGAAGATAAAAGATCAATGGTTTATCTTTTGAATGAGGCGGTCAAATTATTGATAGAGAAACACAAGAGTGCGAAAGCATGAAATCAACAGGCACAAAAAAACCTTGCCATCCGCCAAGATTAAACAAGGTTTTATGTGTCAACAACTTACAGGAAAGTCAACATGACTAGTTTAGCATTAAGTTTTAACGAAGTAAATTTTTCACCAGTAGAGCGAGATGGCCAGATTTGGTTGACCGCTGGCGAACTTGCTAGAGCATTAGGGTATGCAAAGGCAAATGCTGTAACTCAGGTTTATGAGCGCAATCAGGATGAATTTAATCAATCTATGACGCAAGTCATTGATAATCCCCAGAGCCTCAATTTGAGGCTGCGGATTTTCAGCTTACGCGGAGCACACTTAATCGCAATGTTCTCCAAAACAGCAATCGCCAAACAATTCCGCAAATGGGTTTTGGATGTGTTGGATCGTGAAGTTGTTACTAAGCAGCTTGAGAGTCGCCAATCTATTTCACCTGAACAACAAGCACTACTTCATGAGATTGTAGATCGTCGCTCTCAGGGAAACCGTAAAATCTATGCTGAAATGTGGAGTCGCCATAATCGACATTTTAAGATCCCACGCTATGCAGAACTTTTGGCAATTCATTTTCCTGAATCGATTCATTATTTAGAGACAATGGAATTAAAGGCTCGTGTTTCAACCAAGCAAGATAATTTAATCCAAATAGATAAAAATTATCACAACAATGTGCAGGGTTTGGCATGGCACATGCTCTGGATTCGCGAATGGTGGAAAAAGTTTGGTGAACCAATAAGAGCAATAAGCCCCAATATGGCTGCAGCTATTCACGACCATTTTACTGATGGAGCAATGTTTGCATACCACTTTATTGATAAAGAAGATTTAAAAAAGCAGCGAGAGCGAACTGAATATTTTCAATGGCACTTGAGCTCTGCTGAGCGCATATCATTAGATTACAGGCTTAAATAAAAAACATAGACCTCCTTCGGGAGGTTTCTTTTTGCTCACAATATTAGTATCTTGTTCTAAATTATAAATTTGGGGTGAGGGTGTGAAAAAGCTATTAATTTTAACTATATTGATTGCTGGATTCGCACATGCTGATGATTCTGAGCAGCGAATTTCTGAATTAACAAAAGTATTAGAAAGTGGTAGCTATTCACAAGACGATATTGTCAAACCAAAGAGAAAAAACCTTCCGCAACTTAACGCAGAAGTGGAGTACGGTTGGATGGTTTCTTGTAAAAAAGACATATTTGATGGCAAAAAGATATGTTATGCGCATCAATATGGTAGTGAATTAATGGTTAGCATTATTAATGGTAGGTTAGGTGTTTTTGTCGGAAGAAACCATTTCCCTAGAACCAAGAGTGCAATCAAAATAGATGGCAATCAAACAATATATGGCTATGAAGGTGTGAGCCAAACACCACAAAAAGTTGTAGAGCAGATGAAAAAAGGAAAGATCGCACACACTAGATACCAAGAATGGCCTTACGAGTACAACAAAGACGGTGAGGTTGATTTGGCAGGTTTTTCTGAAAAATACGATGAAATGTTGAAACAGTATCAAGCACTGTAATAACCAATAAACACACAACACCCCGCTAAATGCGGGGTTTTTTATTGCCCAGAGGTTTATATGAGCACCAAACTTGGAACTTTAACTTTAGATTTAATCGCCAAGATTGGCAGCTTTACTGAGCCTATGAAAAAGGCAGGTGATACTGCACAACGCGAAACTAAGCGAATTGAATCGAGCGTATCATCTGCCTCAAAAGCCATTGCAGGGTTGGGTGCTGCTGCATTGGCTAGCTTGACGGTTGGCTCGGTAATCAATATGGCAGATGAATACACGCAGATGGCTGCGCGTATCCGAAATGCCACTACTGATACCGCTGAATATGATATGGTTCAGAAGCGATTACTTGAAACAGCCAACGGCACATATCGCTCCCTTAGCGAAGCGCAAGAAGTGTATTTGTCTCTTGCAGGCGGCATGAAATCACTGGGCAAAACTACAGAACAAACGCTGAATGTTGCAGATTCGCTATCTTATGCGTTTGTTGCAAATGCTGCACGTGCAGACCAAGCGCAAAGCGCGATGGATGCTTTGAATAAATCAATGGCGAAAGGCAAGATTGATGCAGATGCATGGATTAGTATTGTTTCAGCAGCAGACAATGTTATTGCTGATATGGCGAAGGTGACAGGTAGAACCGAAGCTGAAATTCGACAATTAGGTGCTACAGGGAAAATTGCATTAAGCGATCTATTAACAACGCTTGAAGTGACTAAAGATGCGAACCAAGCATTAGCAGATAACATGGAAAACAGCCTTGCTGATGGTTTGCAAAAGGTGCGCAATTCATTCAGTGCATTTGTTGGTGAGATTAACGTCACTTATGGTGTGACAAGCAAAATGGCTGGCGCATTAAGCATCTTGGCTGACAATTTGAATGTTGTTGCAACAGTGGGAGCGGTTGTTGCGGTAGCTATGGGTTCGCGCATGGTTGTTGAGTTTGGCAAAACCAACGCAGCAATGCTTGCAAATACCATAGCAACCAGAAATAAGGTGTTAGCAGATTATGAGCGCGCCAAAGCAGACTTAGCTGCAACTGCTGCAATGGTTCAATCCATGGGACCAATGAATGCACAGACTGCTGCAATGATGTCAAATGCCGCAGCAGCATATCAAAAAGCAGCCGCAGCAAAGGCAGCAACACTTTCAATGGGGGTTTTAGCTACCGCAGGACGTGGAGCATTGGCGCTTTTTGGTGGACCAATCGGCTTAGGTTTGACTGTAGCAACTGTTGCGGCAAGCTATCTACTCATGCGCGACAACACGGATAAGTCAACCGAGTCTTTACGTGCAAACAATCAAACAGTGGCGGATGCAGTCCAGAAGTACAAAGAGCTTGGCGAGGTCAAGCAGCGTGAACAATTGGTTGTTGAAAAAGAACAACTCGCAGCGCTGAATGATGAATATGATAACGCTGCAACTAAGCTTATTACATACAGCTTAAAGGTCGCCCGACATAGCGACATGACAAGAGAGCAGGCTAGAGAAGTATCTGCCCTTACTTTGCAGTACAAGTCAGGTGCAATAACGCTTGAGGATTTTAGCCGCTCGATTAACAGCAATAAAAACATCACCCAGCAAGCAAAGAATGAGTTTAATTTGTTCGCTGGGTCTGTTAAAACTGCGGGCGATGAGGTGGGTAAGCAAAATAGCTTAATCGCGCAACTTGAATCTACTTTATACGGTGTTGCTAACGGTGGGGATGCAGCAGCAGGCGGTATTCGCAATGCAACCAATGCGCTTTCCGAATTTGCAGAAAAAGCAAGACAAGCAGGTGTTGTAGCTAGGACCACAAACACGCTGATTGCCAAAGGGTATAATCCAAAAGTAGCAGCCGATCTAGCGGAGTTAGCTGTTAAAAACGGTCAGGTGAGTAGAGAAGAGGCGGCAGCTATTCTTTTTAAAAACCAAGAGCAAGAAAAGCTCAATAAAACCGTTGAGGCATACAATAAGACTCATGCCACATCAGCAGTGCGATCAAGAACAAGAACCGCAGCAGCAAGAGAGGAAACAAAAGCCCAGAACGAGTTAAATAGAACCCTTGAAGAACAGAAGCGGATCGTTTTTGAATACTCATCTATTGATGACCAGCGAAAGTTGGCACTAACAGATGAGATAAGCAGACTTCGTAAAAACGGAATGGGTCAATACATAGTACTAGCAGAAGCTCGTTACGCAGAGGAAAAAAAGCTTGCTGAAATGCAATTTGCTTGGGAGGTTGCGGAACACAGGCTCACAGAAAACCAAAAACTTTCGTACTCTTTTAATATTAAAGAACAAGAGATTTTAGCAGATGCAAAACTAACCAAGGTGCAAAGGGAGGCAAAACTTCAAGCGCTTGATGAGCAATATGCAATCGAGCGTAAGATGCTGCAAATCAGCCAATCAAAACAACTCCTTGAAGCCAAACGCCACTGGATGACGGCATCCGACTACGCCAAAGAATATTACGCATTAGTACGAGAAGAAATTCTTAATACTGCTGAATATTCACCTGAAATGAAGCAAAGTCTTGTTAAAGAGGCTAACTTCAATCAGGGCCTGGAGTCGAATGCTGAACGTGAGCAGGTATGGGGAGACTACAAGTCCATGATGGGCTTGGATAAATCGCCATACCAAGAAGATATGGATTTACTTGCTGAAGCACGTGCTCAGATGCTGATTACTGAAGAAGAATATCAGAACGCAAGGTTGCAACTTCAAGCTAAATCAACTGCTAGTTATATGGAGGGTATGCTTGGAGGTTTTGCAAGCCTAGTTGATGAAAACTCTAAAACGTACGCCGTATTATTTGCTGCACAAAAAGCTTTTGCTGTTGCGCAAGCAATGCTAAACATCCCAGCTGCTTATTCAAAAGCTTATGATGCTGTTGTTGGGACGCCTTATATTGGCCCGTATATTGCGCCCGCAATTGGAGCGGCAGCGGCAGCATTACAGGTTGCCCAAGCTGCAAGCATTAGGTCGGTAAATATTACAGGTATGGCCCACAATGGTATAGATAACATTCCGAAAGAAGGTACTTGGCTGCTCGATGGCGGTGAACGTGTGTTGAATCCACAGCAAAATAAGGATTTGACGAATTATCTTGCGAATAAACCCGAAAGATCACAATCTATCGAAAATAATCTGCGTGTGATTATAGTTAAGGATGAGGATGATGCCAAAGATCACTTATATGGCCCAGATGGTGAGAAAGCATTCATGTATCATTACAGACGAAATAAAAGCAAAATGTAGAGGTTAATTTGAGCAATATTATTAAATTTGAAAGATCCAGCATTGATGTTGAGATTGATGAGGTTGGTGAAAAAGCATGGTTGGTAATGAGTAATCATATTGATAAGGATTTCTCAAGTGCTGGCGTTGCATCTTATGCTGACCAATTTAAGGCTGAATTTAAGCCGGTATTTGAAAACCTGTTTGTATACCCAATAGCACTACCTCTTATTCGTGAAGATGATCCAGATCCTTTACATCAGGAATGGCGTGAAGGATTGCTTGAAACACACACTCATCTTAAAGAATTTACACAAAGGTTAGTTCATAGCACCTATGATCGTGAAGTTTATAGATTCTGTTTAGAGTATATAAATTAAGTTGAATTTTTAAATATGAGCCGCCCATCAAGGCGGTTTTTTATTGCCTGTAATTCGAGGACAAAATGAAAATACAAACCAAATATGGCGAAGTACACGTATTAACAAATTGCCCTCTACTTGATTCTACCGAACGTCTTGAGTTTAAGACCGAGGTGCATGAATCGTTTGATGGTAGCGAAATTCGATACATTCACCGTGATGCACCACGTCAAATCTTGAGCTTTAACTATGTGAATATGCGTAAAGCCATGGGTGATATGTTCCATATGCTTTATGCAAATTTGCGTAAACAGTGGGGTATTCCGCTGCCACAGTTTCGACAGCTCATTCCAGATCTGGAAGATAGTGACTTCATTGTCATGAACACGACAGCACACCAAGCCGACCTTAGAGTCGGTTTTATTTTGCTTGAAAGTTCTGAAGGTGCTCAAGTTGCTGAGATCTTGAGCGTGGGTCGTTACATCATTGTGCAAAAAGAAATTCGAGATCCTGAAACGCAAGAAATCATTCAAGAATTGATTACTGAGTATCAGGACGGCTTTCGACTTGCAGCTAATGTGACAGCAACCAATGCATCAATCATGCCGCTACGGATCTGTATTATTGATGGCGATGCGTCAATCAATACTGGCGGTTTTTGGTCTAACTCGAGCGTTGTGTTTCGTGTGATTGCAGAGGATTCGCCTGAATTTGAAGCTGATGTGCCTGAGCAATTCCTTGGTGATGATATTTACTTCAAGCCTTTGCTACTTGATGGTAATTCTTTAGAAATGACACTGACGCAACATCAAAACATTATTGATGGCGATGTCGGCGGTTTTCAGGATTTTACGCATTGGGCTAAGCCACGATATTTAAAACCATTTAAGTCGTTACTGAGTGATTGGAACCAATACACAGAATATCGCAAGTTTTTGTTTCGTCGAATGGGGCGTTTTCAGGCATTTTGGATGCCGCTGTATGAAAAGCATTTGAATATTCTCAATACTGGAAACATCACCACCTCACTCAGTACAAACACAAAGTATTTGCTTGAGGCGGATCGCAAACACATTGCTGTGAAACGCAAAGATGGCACTTGGACAGCGCACACGATTACTGCGAAAACAGGCGGTTCACTCACTGTATCGCCAGCAATCAATGCTCAACGCAGCAACATCCAAACCATTTGCTATTTAGGCCTGCATCGGCTTGATGCGGACCAAATTGAATTTCAATTTTTAGGTGCACATAAAACGCAAGTCACTGTGCCAATCGTGGAGCTTTCATCATGAAAACGAGAGCGGAACTCTATCAATTTAAGCACGGTACTCGCACGTGGTATTTCACCAATCAGCGTAAAGTAATCACACACGCAGGTATTGAATATCTGCCAATTCGCGGTCTTTCACGCACTGCGATTGAAGATGAAAGCATTGATAAGTGTGATACCGAAGTAACACTTCCGCAAATGAGCTTATTAAATGCGGAAGGTGAAAACCTTGCTGCAGTATTTGCGGGGAAAATCTTTTATGGTGGTGTAACTGTCACAATCCTTGAGCTATATCAAAACGAAACGCTGGTACTGCATAAAGGCCGTGTGACGCAGCCGAAATTTGATGAAGATGCAGACACACTGACATTGGTATGTGAAACCGGTGAATCGTACTTAAACCGCAATATTTTGACGCGCAAATTTCAGTCTTCGTGTCCAAACTCAATTTACGACCGTTGGTGTGGTTTGGATTTTGAGAAACTGTCATTTGAAGTAATGGTCACAGCGGTATCAGGTTTGGTTGTAAGTTTTAGCGTGGTGCCAACACAGGTGCTCGATGAGCAGGGTAATCCGGTCTTTGAACAAATCCCTGTTTTAGATGAATTGGGTCAACCTGTTTTAGACGGTCAAGGCAATCCAACTTTTGAAGATGGTGCTCCTGTTATGGAGACTAAAGCATATCCTGCTGGATGGTTGAATTTAGGCCTGTTAGTGAAAGATGGTGTTTACACCACAATTACGTCGGGTGGTGGAAATTCTCTAAACCTTTATCGTCAGCATGTGGGATTAAAAGTTGGTGATGTGGTTCGTGTTGCGCCAGGTTGTGATCAATCCCATAAAACTTGTGAAGATAAGCTTGGCAACGGTGCTAGATTTGGCGGACACCCGTTCATTCCAAGTCAGAATCCGCTTGAGACGCAGCTAATTAAGTGAGTTAAATATGGAAATACAACAGATTATTGCCCATTACGATGTTTCCCAGATTCAGCACACAAAAGCCTTAGCACCAGTAATTATTGGGTTGATTGCTTCAGCTGTGGTATCGGTCGCGGTCGGCATTTATACATATCTGCAAATGCGGAAAATGCAGAAAAAGAATCAGCAAAAGCCAAATCAGCTTGATGGAACAATTGCAGATGAAGGTACTTCATTTAGTGATATAGCAGGCAGCCCTCACATGTATGGAAATATCACGCATCTTTGGGGGCAAACAACCAAAGCGATTAAAAGCAAAGGTGGGAAGAAATGAAAATTTATATCTCAGATTTACGAAAGGCTAAAATGTGTGCTCGCGGATCGCGAGCATTTTTTTTGGCTCAAGGTTGGGATTGGCAGGATTTTCTTAAGAATGGGCGTGATGCTCAGGACTTTATTAATACGAATGACGCAATGGCAATGCAGGTAGTTAAGGTGGCAGAAAATGGGCAAAAGTAAAAAGCAAGTCACCGGGCATAGATACTACGCAAACCTACTTTTATTTATTGGAAATCCAATTGAAAAGGTGCTTGGCATTAACTTTGATAAGCGCGGATGGATATCGCCTTTTGTTGATGAAAATGGCAATCCTTTAGCACAAGGAATTATTAATAAGCCTTTTTTATATGGTGAAAATGAAGGAGGTGTTGCTGGAACTGTTCATGTGCAATATGGCAGAAATGATCAAGAAGTATTGCCATTTTATAAGTCTTATATGGAGTCAAAAGGATTGCCCGCATCATCATTTCCTTTTCAATCATATTTGGCTTTCACTGGAATTAAGATTGATTTTTCTGGAATTGTTGGTGGTATTGCTGGTTCATTATTACCTTACAGTGAGGGTGGTTTTTACCTCGGCAACTCAGGCTACATGAAAGAGATGTTGCTTTGGGTGAAGCGTATTCATGTTAGAAATGATGGGCGGACGCAGTGGTATGATGAGAAAGCGGAGATAGGCACAGAACACCACTCCGGGGATTCAAGTATCTTGCTACCTGAAGGATTTCATTATTTTTCAACAAAAACAGTAGAAAAGTACTCATACTGGGATAATGAAAATATAACAACAAGTGAAACAGGGGAATACAACACTAAGCCTGATCGTACTTCAGCAGCGATGCAATATTTTGGAGCGCTAGCGATAGGGGTTTCTATATATAATACAGACCAAGAAGAATATTTTGGTGGTGAGCATTACACTTATTTCGAAATTAATAATTTTCCGAATGTTGGGATAGCAACAGCGACATATCAACTCAGAGTAGCTGCTAAAAATTTCTCAAAAAAATGGACAGTGCTATCACCGGAAGCGCTATTGTATGATAGAAAAATTTCAACTGTAATAGATGGTGTTTACAGAGTTGAGACTTATGAAGTTGCTATTGATCTATCAAAAGCATCATTTATTAAGTTCGAAATAGGTTGCTCCGGTGGGGTTTTACTCACAAATGGAAGTAATACAATTTATGCGGGAACAGATATAGCTTTTGATGTAAAAGCAGACCTAACATGGTTTAGTTTTGACTCGGGAGACATAAATCCAATTCATAAAATACGCGAAATTCTCACTGATGACACGGCAATGAGCAAACCAGAGTCTGATGTGAATAATGTAAATTTCATGAAAGCCGCAGATCGAATTTGGGATGAGGGTCTCGGAATTTCATGGTCAATAACTGAAAAATCATGTCTTGAAGCAATCAATGAGCTTTGTGGGCACATCGAAGCGGGTGTGCGTGTAAATCGCCAAACTGGCTTGTATGAAATGGTTTTATTTCGTGACGATTGGTTTGAAGAAAGTGAAATTCACACCATTGCTATCAATAAAATCAAAAGCATGTCGCTTGAAGTTGCAAATGCGGATGAAGGGATTAATCAACTCAATGTGAGCTATTACAATCGTGATGCAATTAAAGACTCATCGTTTTCAATTGCTGAAAACGCATCAATCCGAAATTTAAACGGGCGTGTAAATGCTGAAGATGCAGATTTTCCATATTTCATGAATCAGCGTAATGCTGCGGTTGTGTCTCAGTGGAAATTGAAGCAGATGTCATCACCGGTGTGGAAAGGCTCTTTCACCACTGCTGAGTACAATGCCCGAAAGTGGAACCGATACGACTTATTGAAATTGGCTTGGCCGCGTAAATGGCAAGGTGAAATTACAGTTCGGATTATGAAGATTAATCTTGGTAAGGGTGCTGATGTTTCGATTGATTTTGTTGAAGTTGTACCGTATTCAAGTCATTTGTGGTCTGATGTGGTCATTGATGAGCCTATTGATGTTGGTGTGCAACCTCCATTGGCTTGTCCATACGAGCCCTTTGAAATGCCTTATTATCTAGCAGTCATGGCACTTGGTCAGCGCCAAGTGGATGAGGAGTTGAGTTATGAAAATAACTTCGGCTTAGTCGGAGTAGTAGCTGAACAACCGCAATCGAACTCTCTTTATGCCGTCATGATGACGCACGACGGTACAGAGGGTGAGGAATGGCTTCGTGCTGCAACAATTAACTACGAGCCTGTCGCTGAACTTGATCAGATCATTTCAAGAACATCAACAAACTTTACAGTAAAAGATAGTGCTGCAATTTCAGGCTTGCCAATTGGTACTTTAATTAAATGTGGCAGTGACTGGATTGGAACACCGGGTGAGTGGATGGTGTTCATAGGTATTGATCCGTATACCGGTGTTGTGAGTGTGAAACGTGGTGCGCTTGATTCATTGCCGCAAGAATGGGGAGCAGGCACAAAACTTTATTTCTGTGGAAATGATGTTGCTTATGATTCAACTGAATATGTTGCTGGTGAAGAGGTTCTCGTTTCAGCACTGACCACAACCCCGTCTGGCATGCTTGAAAATAAGGGCTCAATTGCTATTGAAATGAATGCGCGTGCAATTCGACCTTATCCTCCAGCTAACGTGAAATTCAATGGAAATTATTTTCCAGAAACTCACGTCATTTCTAACGATATTTTATTGACTTGGGCGCATCGAAACCGCGCTCAACAAACGGGTGGCGAAATAATTGGTTGGTTTGATAATGGTGTGACTTTAGAAAATGGGGTTACATATTCGCTTGAATTATCCACCGTTCAAGATGGAATTATTCATAGCGCAATCAATATTAGTTCGGGTAGCTACACAATCCCAGCATCTGTTCTTTTGCAAAATAAAGCACACAAATTGAAGCTTTGGTCTCTACGTGATGGGTTTAAATCTTATCAAATATTTGAGCACAACTTCTTTGTTGAATCAGTGAGTTTAGTTCTTACAGCCACATTATCAAAAGATAAAGTTATCGGATCAACAGTTCCAGCTGCAAGTATTTCTGTAAATGTGGATGAGTCACTCAAAGTAAATATGCGCTTCGATGGTTCAAGCATTAGCGGTAAAGCTGATCCGGGCGCAACCATTACAATTGAAATTGAGGAATAAAAATGGCGACTTATACAGGGGTGGCAGATGCAAATGGGGACTTTACAGTCCCTTTTTCATCTTCATACACAAGTGGGCAAAAAGTCACAGTGACTGCTGAAAAAGATTCGGCAACAAAAACTATTGAGCTTTATGCTCCAACTGATGTAATTCCACAGATAAACAATTTTCAGTTTAGCGGCACAATGGTTGACTTTCCTCAGAACATTGGGGTAATAACATTAAACGGGTTGTCTGGTCGAATAAATGACAATGCAATGAATGTTGCAGGAACAGGGTCAATCCCAAGCGCAGCTCAGGGACTAGTTATTTCAGATGGACCTACAATAGTGGGATATAATGCGTTTGGTTCATGGTCTGCAGCGCAGTCGCTTGTAGTGGGTGACACTATTGAAACTATTGAGGTTATTGCTTTTGCAAACTGGACCAACGCCAAAACTGTAGTTATTGGGCAGGCGGTCAGTAGTATTGGATCTATGGCGTTCACAGATTTAACTCAGTGCAACACAATTACAGTGAAAGCTAATACACCACCAACAATAGAAGCTAACACTTTTGCTTATTTAAAAGGAACTTGCATAATCAAGGTTCCTGCTGCATCTGTGGCAGCATATAAAGCAGCGAATGTCTGGAAAACATTCGGAAGTCGAATACAAGCCATTTAACGCACCATCAGGTGCTTTTTTATTGCCAAAATTAGGGGAATTTAATGGACGACTTTTCTAAACAAGTCGCTGAATCAGTAAGCCCTTTTTATACAGCCATTGCATCGTTTGTGATGGCTTTTTTAATGGCTTTATTTCGTACCGCTAAGAAACGAGGGCAGGCCGATTGGCTTGAAGCGTTTATGTGTGGATTTTTTGCAGTAGGCTTTTGGTCGCTGACAACATGGCTAGGTTTTCCTGAAATCATTTCAGTGGGTTTTGCATCAGTTGTTGGCTACAAAGGCACGCATTTCGTAAGTAAGAAAATTGACAGGATTGAAAATGAAACTAATCGATAACTGGAAACAAGCTTGGAAACTCAAGTCAGTACAAGTGGGCGCATTAAGCGCCTTTTTTTATGCCTTGATTTTATTCTCAGAGCAGTTTTTAAATATCTGGAATGTTATTCCACAAGAACTAAAAAACAAGATTCCTGAAAACATTGCAGAGTGGGTAGGTCTCTTTATTGGTGTGGCTACGGTGCTTGCACGTCTGAAAAAGCAGCCTGAACTACACGATGTAAATCAATTTATGACAATTACTGCAGGGCATAGTAATTCAGATCCAGGAGCTGTAAACGGCAAATATAAAGAAGCAGAGTTGGTGAGACAATTCCGAAATGCTGTAGCACATTATCTTGCAGCCGCAGGTCTGTCTTATAAAACCGATGGTGCAGGAATTATCAACCTTCCTCTAACGAATGCAATTGCCCTAGCAAAGGGCGCATCGATCGCAATTGAATTCCACATGAATGCATCTACAAATAGCCAAGCAAATGGCATTGAGACAATTGCCCTCCCCAAAGATAAGATCTTGGCTCAAAAGTTATCTAAAGCCGTTGCTGATGTTTTTGGATCTCGATTACGCGGCGATAAGGGTTGGATTGATCAATCACAGTCGGCACGCGGAAAACTCGGATTTATCAATGCTGGCGGCTTGATTGTAGAACTTGGATTTATTTCGAATGATACGGAACTCGCCGCATTTAACTCAAAGTATTGGTCAGCTGCGAAAGCTGTTGCTCAAGTAATTATCGAACATGAAAAAGCCCTCAAGTGAGGGCCTTGGTGGGTTAGTTGCCTTTAATTCTAGTGTTTGGAGTTAAGGCACACATGAGATGTGTCACAATATTATTTTGTACTTCTCTTTATATCCTCTTTAACCATATCTATGTTTAAGTTGAATTTAGGGGCCTCTTCTATCATTGTTTCCATATGTTGCGGGCGAAGATTAAAAACACCATAAATAGGGGTCTCACTTTCTACGTCTTGTTTTTGATCATCTGTTAGGAACCCTGGGCCTGAAGGAATACAAACTGAACTATTATTTTTTTCATCACAATTCCAACTCAAAGGAAGCATATCAACTTTTCGTTCAAAAAATTGCATAGCAGTTGTGTTTAATATCCCATTATTTTTACTATAGTTAATAGTTACTTTTTTACCAGACTCAACATTCCACAGTAATCTATTTATCTCCGAAAGGCTATTGTCGGGGATTTTAGCATCAAGGTTAAAATCTTTTATCACAGCAGATTTATTGAGATATACTACAGCTTTAGCAGATATTAGATAATTTACCATCCAATATTTTAAATAAGGGCAATTTCCATCAACTCCTTGAAGTTTAGATTTGGTTATTAATGAATCTGGATTCCTAATGAACCCCTGACAATCACTATCACTATTTAGCGGAGTGTTAGAGACCTTTTGATTTAACTTTTGAAAATAGATTCTTAAATCATCACCTGGGAGTAATAGATAGATACTTGGGTAAGCCGCTAAAAAGAACTCAATATTTTCAAAATTTTTACTTTTTTGGATATCCAGTAAATTTGAAGGTGTCACAATTTTAAATTGAGTATTATCTTTCTTGTTGTAGGCAAAAAGCATGTAGGGAACATTACCTTCGATATTGTTAGCTACAGTTTTAATATTTGTCGTAGGTATAGCCATGACATTCTGAACAGAATCAGATTTATCTGAACTAGCAGCCCCATCTTCTGATTGATCATTACCCTTAATTTCTATATTAATAACGTAATCAATATCATTTAAGCGACTAAGAAATTTGCTAAACTCCTCTTTTTGGTAGTCTCCATATGAGATGCGCTTAATCATGGTTTTATTCGATTGATTTTTAATTAAAGATCTTTCACCTGTCTCAAAATGAATCATACTGGTGAGATCACGAGAATATAATGTAGGTGAATTTTCATTATTATTAACAGAAAACCAGTAATACGGCATGGCGCCAACCCTGAAATCTATAATTGATCCAACTGGTAAAAACAATGAAGTTGTTTGTAAAAAAGATTTACCCTCTAAAGTAAACTTACGAGAGTTTAAAACCTCATTTGGATTTAATTCGATTGGTTGTCTAATAGGTAATTGGGTTGTGCATGAACACAAGGCTAATAGACAAAACAGGAAAGGTATATTTATTTTTTTCATAAACGCCTGCATTAACTCTAATAGTTATAGCTATAAAGACATTTAATAATTAACCATATCTAAATTTTAAGCAAAACACAAAAAACCATTAAGTTAAACTTATTTATTAAAATTATAGATTGCTCTTCAGTAGATTTACATTATTTTAATCACAAGCTATTATTTACTTTAGCTCTACGAAGTATCTATGAATTATTGAATTTCACTAAATATTCCGTAGAGCCCATTTTTTACAGTGTGTTCTATATAAAAGTAGAGCCATGTTTTCATTTTTATTCCTCCCATCCATCAACCATATCAGCCCAATCTTGCATCATTTTTCTACGCTCATTTAGATGTTTAGCATGATTGTATGAGGCTTTAGTTTTATTGCCGCTTACATGGGCTAACTGGAGCTCAATCCAGTCTTCTTTATAGCCTTTTTCATATAAAGCTGTTGAAGCAGTTGCACGAAAATCATGAGCAGTAACTGCTGACATGCCCATGTATTCAAGCATTCTATTTAATGTAGTCCTAGACAACATATTATTACGACGTTGAGGTGAAGGGAAAACATAAATTTGATCTCCCGATAATGCGTACTGCTGCTGAAGCAAGTCAAAAAGCTGTGACGAAATTGGGACGATATGAGTCCTATTTTTCTTCATAACACGATCTTGTTGCGTTTGTCTTGATGATCGGGGAAGCGTAATAGTCTTAGATTCAAAATCAATGTATGACCATTCTAACTTCCTAATCTCAACAGTCCTTAACATTGAGTAAAGCATTGCTAAGCCAGCATTTCTGACAACTGTAGAGCCATTATAGCTATCAATTTTTCTACGCAGTTCTTTTCTTTCCTGGGGATCAAGCGCTCTTGCATGCTCGACTGCTGGCTGAGATACCACACTTCTTAATGCGTATGTAGGATCATTATCCAATCGAGATGTGATAATTGCATAACGCATAACTAGGCCGATAAATCTACGATTTAAGTTTGCTGCTGCTTCACCTGTTCCGAATTTAGGGGATGCACTAATGCGACTTATGGTGTTTTTCATCACAGATAATATGTGAGCAGATGTAATGTCTTTAATTGGTAGTGAGCCAATTTCTTTATATACATCCATCTGCATGCAATTTTTGAATCGCTCTACATAATCAGGGGATTTGTGTTTCATTTGCTCAGCTGCATATTCTTCAGCTATAGCCTTGAATGTATTGCTGGCTTTAATTCGTTTTTCTAATTTTTCTTTCTTCTTTTCTTGTGATGGATTTAATCCTTTAGCTAATTTTGCACGTGCATCATCTTTTAGTTTTCTCGCTTCCTGTAGGGTTACAGCAGGATATTCACCAAAACTAATAGTTCCCTCTTTGCCATTCAGTGTGTATTTGAAGCGCCATATCTTCGTACCAGTAGGGCGAACCTCTATATAAAGCCGCTCAGCATCTAAAATGCGATAAGACTTATCTTTAGGTTTAAGTGTTTTTACTTTTGCATCTGAAAGCATGACGGGTAACACGGGTAATTTTAATGTTACCCGTCAAGATACCCGTTTTTGATGCGAATTAAAATGGAATTTATCGAACTGTAGCGAACTTTAATTATTCTAATTTAAAGGTTAATAGCAGACGTGGCGAACTATATAGGATTATAACGAATTATTATTATCAGAATTGTTTAAGATGACGATTTTCATAGGAAATAACTTCTATTAAATACAATAATTCAAATTGGTTAAGATTTATTCAACAGGGAAATGCAGCTATTTCCCATCTAAATCTCAAAAAAGGTAGATTTGCTTTAGAGTATTATGCGTGAAGCGCAATTAAAAGTCTTATCAAACAGCAATTATTTTTTCACTCGCTTCTCAGGGAGGATCATAAAAATGGGTTATCAGAAGATCGTCGTTCCAGTGGATGGGACAAAAATTACAGTAAATTCAGACTTATCATTCAATGTTCCCAATAATCCAATTATTCCGTTTATTGAAGGCGATGGTATAGGTGTTGATATCACGCCCGTGATGAAAACCGTGGTGAATGCCGCAGTACAAAAAGCTTATGGTGGAAAACGTGCCATAGAATGGATGGAAGTCTATTGTGGTGAAAAAGCCAATAAAATTTATGGCACCTATATGCCCGAAGAAACCTTTGAGGCTTTACGCGAATTTGTGGTTTCAATTAAAGGGCCGTTAACGACGCCTGTCGGTGGTGGCATTCGTTCGCTAAATGTTGCACTACGTCAAGAATTAGATCTCTACGTCTGTGTGCGCCCAGTACGTTGGTTTAAGGGCGTTCCTTCACCTGTTCAGCATCCTGAACGTACAGACATGGTGATCTTCCGAGAGAACTCAGAAGATATTTACGCAGGGATCGAATGGAAAGCAGATTCGCCTGAAGCCAAGAAAATGATCAAATTTCTTAAAGAGGAAATGGGCGTCACTAAGATTCGCTTTGAGGAAAATTGCGGTATCGGGATTAAGCCTGTATCTAAAGAAGGTTCTCAGCGTTTGGTACGTAAAGCTATTCAATTCGCCATTGATAATGATAAGCCGAATGTCACTTTGGTGCACAAAGGTAATATCATGAAATATACCGAAGGGGCGTTTAAAGAGTGGGGTTATGAAGTCGCACTTGAGCGCTTTGGTGGTGAATTGCTAGATGGTGGTCCTTGGGTCAAAATAAAAAATCCAAAAACGGGCAAAGAAATCGTGATTAAAGATGCGATCGCGGACGCTTTTTTACAGCAGATTCTCATGCGTCCGACCGATTATTCAGTTATTGCTACCCTGAATTTAAACGGTGACTATATTTCGGATGCCTTGGCGGCTGAAGTTGGCGGTATTGGTATTGCACCGGGTGCCAATATTGGTGGCGCGGTACAAGTTTATGAAGCGACACATGGCACTGCACCTAAATATGCGGGTCAAGACAAAGTAAACCCTGGGTCTATTATTCTGTCTGCAGAAATGATGCTGCGAAATATGGGCTGGACTGAAGCGGCAGATCTAATTATTAAAGGTATTGCGGGGGCGATTGAAGCCAAAACAGTGACCTATGATTTTGAACGACTCATGCAAGGTGCAAAACTCTTGCGTTGTTCGGAGTTTGGACAAGCCATCATTGAGCATATGGACTAACTTTATTTGCTAATCTAGGTGTAAAAAAGCTAGATGCATAAAAGGCTAGGTAAAAAGGATTGAATCATTCAGTCCTTTTTTAGGACTAAACATTAAAAACACAGAATCATAGCTTCTCAATACCATTCAAAAAACAGCAATCAAAAGGTGACTTCACGCAATCAATCAGATGGTCTGGCATGCTTGTCATGTTACTAAAAGTTTAAAACCGCGCTATTCGAGTGAACTTAGGTAATGCAGAAAATAGAGGGGGATTGATTTCAAATTAATTATTCTCCATAAATTTTACAATGACGTAATTCGAAACATTTATCGGGTTGGTTCCATGAAAATTAGCGGTACATTGGTTGTTGTCCTTTAGTAGATGTACATCTAGTAACAGTACATTGTGATACTTATGATGATAAGGAGAAATGAAATGTCTCGTAAACAGCATCAACAAAACCAACAATCTGATCAACAACAGCAGCAAAATGATCAGCAACAGCAACAGCAACAGCAACAGCAACAGCAACAGCAACAGCAACAGCAACAAGACCAAAAGAAACAGAAACAACAGCCGCATCAACGAAATCAGCGTCAACAACATCATTAATAGACTAAAGACTTTGTGAGTCAAAGTTCATTTGTCCGAACGATTTACTCATTGAACTAAATTTAAGATTTATACGTAGACGAGAAGGAGATGAATTTGTCTAAGAAAACCAAATCACTTAAAAAGGAAATTAAAGCGAGGTTGAACAAAATTTCAAAGCATAATTCTGCTCTGAAAAAATTAAAGAAAAAGCTGAAAAAAGCTTAGCCCATTCACTCTTTATCAAAATGAAAAGACCTATTTATATAGGTCTTTTCTTTGTATGCATGACTTTTGTATGTGTGAATGATGATGCAGTTGAATGTCTTGTGATCGACCTAGACGGTATTTTTGCTCAATTTTGCTGTGCGAGTAAACCAAAAGAGTTGTAGTGTTCCAATGCAAAGTACGCATGCGGCCAAAATAAATTGCTGTGAATAATCAACACCGATTCGCTGTAAAAAACTAAAGCTTAAACCACCGATCAATTGAATAGATGCAAAGCACAGGGTTGCAATACTCCATAGCTTTTTATAGGCGCTACCATAGATTTGCAAAATGGTATAAGAGGTGAGAAAAACCACTGCTGGATTGAGCAAGCCTGTCGCAAAAGAAGACAAAAAAGTAAAAAGTGGATGGATATTAATAATTGCTATAAAAATCGCCAAGACATAGCAGCTATATAAAATTTTAAGAGCGCTGATATTTCCCAGTTTTTGTGCTAGGCAGTAAGCAGCAAATGCCCCTAAAGCACTCCCCAGACCATATAAAATCCAATTGAAATTGATCCCGATCGGGCTTAGGTGTAGGGTGTGAGTTAAATAGTCAATCCAAAATAATGAATGGGGCACGTAAGCAAAAGCACTGGTGCTATACACGATTAAGAGACAATAGAAAATTCCATCAACTTTATGTTCTGCAGCTGGAATCGCGGTGAGTGTTGTGAGCTGTGATTTAAAACTCTTCAAAAGCACGCTGAGTAAAATAAAAATCAGGGCTGAAAAAGAAAACAAAATCAACCAAGCCCACTTTGTCGACATTTGTTGGATGTAAGGCAAAAATAGCGTTGCCATTAAGATTCCCAAGCCAATGCCGCTAAAACCAATAAAGTTGATTTTAAAGCGGTCTTGAAGCTGTGAACATTGGGCCACAACACTTGGGGAGAGGATCATTAGTAAGCCGCCGCTGATCCCTGAAATAACGCGCCAAGTGCTATACCAAAGTTCTGAAAAACCTGAAAATGCACAACTGAGTAAACTGAGTGTTCCTGCAATAGCTGCAAGTTGGATGTAGCTCACCATACTTTTATTTTGGGGTAATTTCATGGCCCAAAATGCGCCGATTAAGTAGCCGAGCAAATTGGCGCTGCCTAAGATGCTGGCAAAACTTGGGCTCCAACCAAAGGCTTCACGGGTTGAAGGGAGGAGTGCGGTATAGGAAAAACGTAAGATCCCGATGCCTAGGCACATGCTTAGACAGAGAAATAGGCTCAGTTTAATTTTGTTTGAGAACATCCTGTACTCATGTATTTTTATGATTGGTTAAAAAATAACATGAATAGGCTATAGAGAAATCAACAGACCTAAAAGATTTGACTAAGGTCTAATCTCAAAATTAATTCTTAAAAACTTAACTATTCAAAAAGATAGCTACGGTATGAGTACAGTGTAGAAATCAAATTTAAGGATGCAGTAATAAAAAAAACCGTACATGGCGTACGGTTTTTTATTTATTTTAATGCAGTTATGAATTAACGCATTTTCGCCAAGAAACGACCTAAACGAGTCAGTGCTTCACGTAGTTCATTTTCAGCAGGTAAGAATACCACACGGAAATGATCAGGTGTCGGCCAGTTAAAGCCCGTACCTTGAACCAAAAGTACTTTTTCAGCACGGAGGAAATCCAACATGAATTTCTCATCGTCTTGAATTGGGTAAATTTCAGGATCCAGTTTAGGGAAGCAGTACATAGCACCCTCTGGTTTCACACAAGACACACCTGGAATATCATTCAACATTTCCCAAGCAATGTTGCGTTGTTCATATAAACGGCCGCCCGGACGGATGAGATCATTAATTGATTGATAACCGCCTAAAGCTGTTTGAATCGCATATTGCGCTTGGTGGTTGGCACATAGACGCATCGACGCCAACATGTCTAAACCTTCAATGTAGTCTAGCGCACGTGATTTATCGCCTGTAATTGCCATCCAGCCTGAACGGTAACCGGCAATTCGATATGCTTTAGATAAGCCATTGAAAGAAATACACAGCTGATCACCTGCCAATGAAGCAACAGAAACATGCTCAATACCGTCATAAACGATCTTGTCGTAAATTTCATCAGCAAATAAAATTAAGTCGTATTTCTTCGCAAGAGCCACAATTTGCTCGAGCACATGACGTGGGTAAACCGCACCTGTTGGGTTGTTCGGGTTAATCACCACGATACCGCGGGTATTCGGGGTGATTTTACTTTCCATGTCGGCAATATCTGGATACCAGAAGTTTTCTTCATCACATTTATAGTGAATAGCTGTACCGCCAGAAAGGTTAACTGCTGCTGTCCAAAGCGGATAATCTGGCATAGGCACTAGCATTTCGTCGCCATCGTCGAGCAAGCCTTGCATTGCCATCACGATCAGTTCAGATACGCCATTACCAACATACACGTCATTCACGTGCATGTTTAAGATACCTTTTTGTTGATAATACTGACAAATCGCCTTACGCGCAGGGAAGATGCCTTTTGAGTCGGTATAACCGATTGCATTTGGCAAGTTTAATGCCACGTCGTTAATAATTTCTTGAGGCGCTTCAAAACCAAAAGGTGCGGGGTTACCAATATTTAATTTAATAATTTTATGGCCTGCCTCTTCCATCTCATTGGCCGCTCGCAACACTGGTCCGCGAATGTCGTAGCAAACATGCTCGAGCTTAGACGATTTCTTAATTTCGCGTGGGGTGTTAAACGTATTCGGCATTTTTATATTCTCGGAAAGAGTGGAGGTCACTTTTGCATAACGGTATAAATAGCTTTTAAATGTCTCGGTCGTTACTAAATCGAGATGATGTTCGTCTCTGAGTAAAGCAACTATTTTTTCATGCGTAAACCCTGCCTGTTGATATTGTTTGATCACGGGCAGCAGATTTTTAAAAATTACGCTCTTTTTCTGCGACATTTTTTAATCCTGAGCAAGAGTAGCGCTAAGATTATCACTAAAGTTGCTCACAAAAAAGCATTTAATTTGGCATTTTGCTTACCATTGATTTAGATTTGCTTACCTTTTGCTTTTTGGGTCATTATATAGATTTTGTAAATTGTTGAATAAAGACTAGAAATTTAAGAATGAATGACGTAAATATAGGATTATCCTATTTTAAATACCACGATATAAAGGGACGTCATCATGGGAAAACTCAATAAAACAGAAAGAGAATGGCAAAGAGAATTGTCACCAGAAGAGTTTCGCATAACGCGTCAGAAAGGCACGGAGCAAGCTTTCACTGGAAAATATTGGAATACTAAACAAGCTGGTACTTATGTATGCCGTTGTTGCGGGGAACCGCTTTTTTCTTCTGAAACAAAATACGATAGCGGTTGTGGTTGGCCGAGCTTTTATAAGCCGATTGAACCTGCTGCGGTGGAAGAAAATGTAGATACGACACACGGTATGGTCAGGACAGAAATTGTTTGTCATCATTGTGACGCACATTTAGGGCATGTTTTTGCTGATGGCCCACAGCCGACTGGATTACGTTATTGTATTAATTCGGCATCCTTAGAATTAGAAACAAAAGAAAAAAATGATGAGGAAACTTATCCATGACAACTATTCACCAGTTTGAAGCAGAATTACTGGACGGAAGTAATAAATCCTTTGCAGATTATGAAGGTAAGGTTTTATTAATTGTAAATACCGCCAGCAAATGTGGGTTCACTCCTCAATTTGCAGGTTTGGAGAAAATTTACGAACAATATAAAGATCAAGGTTTGGAGGTTTTAGGCTTTCCATGCAACCAATTTGGTGGACAAGATCCGGGCTCGAATGATCAAATTGGCGCGTTTTGTCAAAAAAACTATGGCGTATCTTTCCCGATGTTTGCCAAAGTAAATGTAAAAGGCCCTGAAGCGCATGTGATTTTCCGTTATTTAACCAATAACTCGAAAGGCGTATTGGGAAATGGCATTAAGTGGAATTTTACGAAGTTTTTAATAGGGAAAAATGGTCAGGTCTTGAACCGCTATGCACCCACGACAAAGCCTGAAACCTTGAATGAAGATATTGAAAAAGCTTTGGCTCAGTCTAAATGATGTGAATCATTGGTGGAACTGAGGTTGATATAAAGGCGCGAAAGCGTCTTTATTTTTTTGGATGTTTTATACTGACGGCTCTTTATTTGAAGGTCATAACATTGTTTAGGCAGATGGTTAAACGTCGAATTTGTGTTTTAACGGTTTTTTTATCCGTATGTGTGGGTACAGCATGGGCAGATAGCAATCTGAGCGCATCTGAAGTTGTAAAAACGTCTGTTGATGCCAGCAATCTAGACCGCACGACAGATGCTCGGGTCAATGCATTATTGCAATTATTAAAAACACCTGTTGAAGAATACCAACCTACGCGTGTTGCCGATGTAATTGATCCACATGTCAAACCGAAAATGTATGAAGTCTCTTGGGTAAATGCACCACAATATGTGCTGTCTGCGTCTGAAATGAAAACATATAAGCATCCTGTCAAACTACAGCTCACCGTGATTGCTGCAACAGGCTATATTGGTAGCTCAAAACTCATCGCAAGTTCAGACTCTAAAAGCTTTGATCAAAAAGTACAAAAATCCCTATTGGTTGCGCGACTTGAACCCATTCCGATGGTCGATAAAAATCTCAGTTATACCGTTGAACATGAATTTGCTATTCATCCACCTCAATAAGCCTGTAGTAGAAGGCATATGTTAATCATTGTTTTAAGCTCCGAGAATGATTTGTCATTGTTTGGGTTTTCATCTGATAGATGAAGCTTGAAAATTGGTTTCATGAGTGGAAATTAAATTACTTAATCCTTGTGTATTTGATGAATGAAATCGCTCTTCGGCAATCAGGTGGGTGTAATTCATTAAGTTGAGCTTAATAAAAAATTACAATTAAAAAATAAAAAGTAATAAATAAAAAGCATCGTAAAAGATGAAATGAAAGAATAAATGCTAATCATTATCATTTATTATGTGTGCGTATTTTCTAGGATTACTCTCCCAATGTTAAAAATGAAGCAGCTCTGTGTGATGATGGCGTGTGCTACACAAGGGTTCACATATGTTTATGCGAATGAAGTCGCTGAAACGGAACATCCCGCTGCCAATATCGATAGTACTGAAGTTCAAACGCTGGAAGCCATTAATGTGGTCGTGAGTGCGGATGCTTCTGCAAATGGCTTGATGAAGCCTTATGCAGGGGGGCAAGTCGCGACAGGTGGTAAAGTGGGCATTTTCGGTAATCAGAAAAATTTAGAAACACCATTTAATATCACCAGTTATACCCAGCAATATATTCAAGACCGCCAAGCGAAAAGCGTTGGTGACGTGCTACAAGCTGATGCAGCTGTGCGTACAGCCAAAGGTTATGGGAACTTTCAAGAAGCTTATTTTATTCGTGGTTTTGCATTGGCATCTGATGATACGGCATATAACGGCTTGTATGGCATATTGCCACGCCAATATATTCCAACAGAACTATTTGAGCGAGTAGAAGTCTTCAAAGGCGCTTCGGCATTTTTAAATGGTGCAATCCCAGGTGGAACAGGTATTGGTGGGTCGATTAACTTACTTCCGAAACGTGCCAGTAATGATCCCTTAACACGTGTGACGGTGGGTACAAACTTCAATGGTGCCTATGTGGCATCGGATGTATCACGTCGCTTTGGGACAGATGATCAATTTGGAGTGCGGGTCAATACCGCTTACCATGATGGAGGAACCGAGATTGACCAAGAAAAGAAAACGCTTGGATTGGCTTTGATTGCTGCGGATTACAAAGGAGATCGTTTCCGCTTATCTGGCGATTTGGGATATAACAATAACCGCCTTTCAGAAAATCGACCAAGTTTGCGTTTAACCAATGCAGTTACACAGCTTCCGAGTGCTGCTCAGTATGCTAATTATCATGGTCAAGCATGGACTTATTCAAACGAAGAAGATTTATTCGGAAGTGTACGAGTAGAATATGACTTAACCGATGCAACGACAGCCTATGCAGCATATGGTTTTCGCAAATCAGAAGAAGCCGGCGTTTACTCAAGCCAGCAATTAAGTGATACCGCAGCAGGAACGGCAAAACTTTCTGCATCGATGATTCCACGTAAAGATCGTAATCACTCAGCAGAACTCGGTGTCAAAACTAAATTTGAAACAGGTGCTTTAAAACATCAAGTAGTCGCTTCTGGTTCTTTATATCGTGCAGATAAACGCTATAGCTATGGTTATGCCACTAGTTTGAATGATAATTTTTATGATCCGATTTACACTGCAGACTCAAACATTGACAAATGGTTGGGGGTAGAAGGAACTTATCCAAAAGCGGGTGTCAGTACCTTGAAAAGTTTTGCCTTGGGCGACAATATTTCGATGTTAGACGATCGTTTAACCCTCATGCTTGGTGCGCGTTATCAGGAAGTTGATCAAGACGTATATTCTTACGGAACCTATAAATACAATATTAATAAAAATCAGCTTACTCCGGCATTGGGCGTGAGTTATAAATTAACGCCTGAATGGTCTATGTATGCCAATTACATCGAAGCTTTGGTTCAAGGCGAAGCGATTTTGGATAGTGAAGGTAATAACTTTATTGCCGATCCATTTGTGTCGAAACAAAAAGAACTGGGCGTGAAATATGAAAATGGCTTGATTGGCGGAACATTGAATTATTTCTATACAGATCGCCAAAAAGCCTCAGTGAATAGCTCGGGGACTGCACAAATCAGTCAAGCGACGAATATTCACCAAGGGCTTGAATTTAATGCCTATGGTCAATTAACAGATTCAATCAAAATATTGGGCGGCGCAACTTGGATTGATACCGAGCAAAAAGGCACATACCAAGGTTTGTTTGATGGACACCGTGTGATTGGTGTGCCGGAGTTCCAAGCCAATGTTGAAGCGGATTGGAAACTACCGATTGAGCAAGATGTTAGTGTAAATGGACGCGTTGTCTATACGGGTTCAACTTATGCAAACAATGCCAACACATTGAAACTTAAAGATTGGACACGTGTAGATTTGGGTGCAAACTATAAAACCCAAATCAAGAGTGTACCTACCAGTTTGAATTTTAGTGTAACCAATGTTTTAGATAAAGACTATTGGTCTTCAGCATCGGTGAACGACTATACATATTTGTCACTAAGCGAACCTCGAACATTTAAATTGAGTGCAACATTTGATTTCTAATAGTGTTCAATGATTTCTTAATGATTGTTTCTAAGTGAATACCTTAAATAATTAGCTCTGAATGATTGTTAAGAAATGACTCAAATAAAAATGCCCCAAATTTGGGGCATTTTTTGTTTTAAGCAAAATACTTTAAATCAATTAAAGTACTGCTTTTAAGCGACGAATCACTTCTTCACATTGGGTAATATCAGCAACAAGGGCTAAACGGACATGGTTTTCACCCGGATTACCTTGTGCAGTATCACGCGATAAATAACGGCCTGGAAGCACTTTAACGTGTGCTTTTTCCATTAGCATTTTTGCAAAAGTTTCATCATTATCCACTTTTAACCAATAGTAGAACCCTGCATCAGGTTTTTGTAATGGCAGTAAGTGACCCAGTTCGCGTTGGAATAATTCGAATTTTGCACGGTACTGTACGCGGTTTTCTTCGACGTGTGCTTCGTCATCCCAAGCTGCAATTGAAGCCAACTGGTGTTGAACAGGCATCGCAGCACCATGATAAGTACGGTATTGTAAATAAGGTTTTAAAAGCGCAGCATCACCTGCAACAAAGCCAGAGCGCATACCCGGTAAGTTAGAGCGTTTAGACAGTGAGTGGAATACCACGCAGTTCTTATAATCATCACGGCCTATTTCAGCACAGACTTCAAGCAGACCAACAGGTGCTTCATCAAACCAAAGCTCTGAATAGCATTCATCAGAAGCAATCACAAAACCGTATTGATCAGACAGTGCAATTAGCTTTTTAAATTGTTCTTTCGACAGTACTGCGCCAGTTGGGTTGCCCGGCGTGCAGACAAACAGTAAAGCGGTTTTTTCCCAGACTTCAGCTGGCACAGCGTCAAAGTCGCCAAGGTAGTTATTTTCTTCTGTACAGTTGATGAAGTAAGGTTCTGCACCCGCAAGTAAAGTTGCACCTTCATAGATTTGGTAGAACGGATTTGGCATCACCACATATGGGGCATCTTCACGTTTAATCAAAGCTTGTACAAATGAGAAGATCGCTTCACGCGTACCTGACACAGGCAATACGTTGGTGTCTGCACTGATACTATTCAGTTTAAAGCGACGGGTTAACCAGTTTGCAATGCTCGTGCGAAGCTCAGGTAAACCCTTGCTGTTTGGGTAAGTTGATAAGTGCTGAAAATTATCAATAATGGCCTGTTTCACAAACTCCGGTGCAGGATGCTTTGGCTCACCAATCGATAGGGGAATCAAAGGCAAATCTGCGGGTTTCACATCCTGAAATAGCTTATTTAGCTTTTCAAATGGATAAGGGTGCAATAATGACAAACTGGAGTTCATGGAATGGATACCGATCAATTTAAGTTAATGATGACTACAAACCTGATTCGAAGCTTCATCGAGTGCTGACTTTAACTGTGCAGCAAACGTTTCCGCTTCTGAATCGCTCATAGGTGAGCCATCTTTTTTAGTGACATAGAAAATATCTTCAGCACGTTCACCGAGCGTTGCAATTTTCGCAGAGTGAATATCTAGGCCTTGCATCATAAATAAACCACCGACTTTAGCAAGTAAGCCCGGATGGTCAAGTGTCGCAATTTCAACCATATTTTGTTGAAGCGCTTCATTGAAAGAAATACTCACGGTATTTTCAATATCAAAATGACGCAGTTGACGTGGAATACGACGTTGCATCAGGCCCGGATACTTGTCAGATTGGCTCAAGGCTTTTTTGAGCGCTTCAATAACAGTTTGCTCACGTTCAGGATCTGTCAATAAGGTGCCAAAACGGTCAAGTACAACATAAGTATCCAAACTAAATGCAGTGGAGGCAGTGATAATTCGAGCATCCTGAACATCTAGATTCATTCTGTCCAAAATAGCCACTGTGGTCGCAAACAAGTTAGGCTGATCTTGGGTGTAAATAAAGATCTGTACCGCATCTTGTGCAAATTTGCGATGTGCTCGCATCATCACCAATGGTTCTGCATTATTGCCATGTTTTAAAATGGCGCGTGTATGCCATGCGATTTCATCGGCAGATTCTTTTAGGAAATATTCATCACCGAGTTCTTGCCAAACAGTTTCTACATCATAGAGCGCAAAATCATTGACTAACAGTTCACTGGCTGCAAATTTAGTGTCTTCAATCAGCATTGGATAGTCTACAGGACGACCTAAACCTGAACGAATCACATCACGTGCTTGTGTATACAGTTGACGCATGAGTGATGCACGCCATGTATTCCAAAGCGTCGGATTGGTTGCGTTAATATCGGCAACTGTCAAGGTATAGAGATAGTCGAGATGCTCCATATCGCCCATTTTCTCAGCAAATTCTTTCACCACATCTGGATCGGAAATGTCCTTTTTCTGAGAAGTGACAGACATCAGGAGATGGTTTTGAATCAACCATGCGACAAGGTTGCATTCACGTTCAGTAAACCCATGGGTACGGCAGAAATCAATTGCATCCGCTGCACCAAGTTCACTGTGGTCACCACCACGACCTTTGGCGATATCATGGAAAATTGCCGCTAAATACACAATGTCACGGCGCGCCAGTCGTTGGAACACAGAGCTAACGACAGGGAAGTCCTTGGCGAATTCAGGCTCTTTAAAACGGTTTAAATTACGTAGTAATAAAAGTGTGTGGGCATCGACAGTATAAATATGGAACAAGTCGTATTGCATGAGTCCCATGATTTGCCCAAAGGCAGGAATATAGTTGCCGAGCACGCCATAACGTTTCATCGCCACCATGGTGTCGTATAAACGGTATGGTGAGCGAATGATCGCCATAAATAAGGCTTGATGTGCAGGATTGTCACGGAAGTTTTGATCAATACGTTTTGCCGCAAGAGACAATAGACGTAAAGTTCGGGCACGAATGCCTTCAATTTCCGGACGATTCGCCAAGAGGTAGAAAATTTCTAAAATAGCACTTGGATTTTCAGAGAAAATTTTATGATGCTGCACCGCCAATTTGCCATCAACTAATTTGAAGTTGGCATTGATTTCTTCAATCTTACGTTCATAGTCAGGCAAGCGCGGTGTGATGACCGATTCATTGAAATAAGCCAAGAGCATTTCATTTAAAGTCGTCACTTGCTGAGCGCTACGGTAGTAACGTTTCATGAACTGTTCGATTGGATAATTCTGTGATTTGCCTTCTTCACGCTGATAGCCAAATTTAGCGGCAATGTCACGTTGATAATCAAACAGTAAGCGGTTTTCGTCGCGCTTGGTTAAGCGATGTAAATGATGACGGATTTCCCAAAGAAAGCTTTCTGTTTCTTCAAGAACGCCAAGTTCAAACTCTGAAATAAAACCTAGATGTACAAGGTCATAGATGCGATTGACACGGAAATGACGCTTTGCAATCCAACCGATTTGGTTGATGTCGCGGATACCACCGGGCGCATTTTTAATATCGGGTTCTAAGTTGCTTTCGGTATTGTTATGTTGAGCATAGCGTTTGGCTTGCTCTTGCATTTTGGCATCATAGAAGGTTTTATCCGTCCATGTCTGTGACACGATACGGCGTGGCCATTTGGCTAGGTGTTCATTGCCCACAATCAAACGTGCTTCGATCAGCGCTGTTGCCACGGTTAAATCATTGGTGGCTTGAGCAACACAATCGTTAATAGTACGTACACTGATGCCCGGTTTGAAATTACCAACATCCCAAAGTGTTGAAATAAAGCTGGAGATGAGTTTTTCTTGTTCTGGGCTGATTTCATCCTCAGACAAAATCATGATATCGACGTCGGAGTATGGCAGCATTTCACGGCGACCATAGCCACCTACAGCAAACAAACCGAGATCGGTTTGGTCGAGTTCAGCATGTGTCCATAAGAACTTTAAAGCTTCATCGATTAGATTCGATCGCGCCAAAATCACATCACGAATCGACTGTCCATTTTCAAAGCATTCCTGTAGCTGATTTTCAACATCTGAGCGCCATTGGTTAATCGCCTGAATGTCGTGGTTACTTTTAATGTAATTCAGCAGAGGAAGCGTATTGATCATGAACAGTGGTCCGTTAAGGTGTTACAAACTTAGTTTTGTTGAACACTGACTTGTTGTGCAGCATGTTGAGCAAGTTCACGCGCGTGATCTGTGGTTTCAGCGCGTGCTGTTGCTACGCCCATACGGCGACGTTTAAAGCCTTCTGGTTTACCAAAGAGGCGTAAATCGGTGTCTGGATTAGCCAAAGCAAGATTTAAGCCAGTAAATGATAAATTGGTATCATCCACGCCTGCATAGATGACTGCGCTCGCAGCAGTACTGTGTCGAGCAGTATTCACAGGCAGACCAAGAATGGCACGTGCATGCAGTTCGAATTCGCTTTGGAATTGCGATGCAAGAGTGACAAGGCCTGTATCGTGTGGACGAGGTGATACCTCACTAAACCATACTTTATCGCCTTTGACAAACAGTTCCACCCCAAAAATGCCACATCCACCTAATGCAATGGTTACTTTATTGGCAATACGCTTGGCTTCCTCTAATGCAAGAGCAGTCATAAGTTGTGGCTGCCAACTTTCAACATAGTCACCAGAGTCTTGGCGGTGGCCAATTGGGTCGCAAAATGATGTTTCTATTTCACCTGTTTCTGCATTTTTAGCACGAACAGTCAGCAGGGTGATTTCAAAGTCAAAGTCAATTTGTGATTCCACGATCACGGTGCCTTGATTTACACGTCCACCTGTTTGTGCATATTCCCAAGCAGCATCGACTTCATCAAAGCTTTTTACACGTGACTGTCCTTTACCCGAAGACGACATGACAGGTTTAACAAAGTTTGGATAGCCAATGTCATCGCATGCTGCACGGAACGCTTCAAGGGTATTGGCAAATCGGTAGGCTGAAGTCGGGAGTCCAAGCTCTTCGGCAGCTAGACGGCGAATCCCTTCACGATTCATCGTCAGGTTGACAGCTTTTGCAGAAGGAATGACAGTGGCAATCTTTTGTTCTTCAATCTCGACCAAAACTTGAGTCGCAATGGCTTCAATTTCAGGGACAATCAAATGAGGCTTCACTTGAGAAATTAAGGCTTTAAGTGCCTCGGGATCTGCCATATTTAAAGTATGAGAAAAATGTGCAACTTGCATGGCAGGAGCATGGTCATAACGATCGGCAGCATGAACTTCTACACCCAAACGTTGCAATGAAATCACAACTTCCTTACCGAGTTCACCAGAACCTAACAGTAAGACTTTATACGCTGAAGACTGAAGTGGAGTACCAATAGTGACGCTCATGTAAATCATCCATGCTTGATTTTATGGGAATTTAAGCATAGCAGAACTTGTTCGAGAGATAAGCGAGTGTTCACATAAATAAATGATATTGTCCAACAATTTTTTTTATATCTTTATGGGGGAGCGTTCGTGTAATTATTTATCTGTTAAAATCTTTAAAAAGTGGTAATTAGTTGTTTTTAGTTAAATTCACTTTAAATACGCCTACATTTTTTACACATGCACGGAATGGCTCAATATCCAAATTTGCACATTGCAGCGCACGAAGCTGCACAGTGGTTTGGCGGAAGTTGGGCCAGTACAGCAATCCGAGCAGTAGTGCGGCGCATATGCATAAAATCAATATCAAGCCAACTAAAACGGCAGTGAAATAGAGTACGTCTGCAGCCACTGACAGAAGCTGAAATGATGAATTGAGCCATGAACTAAAGCTGAAAATACACATTAGAAAAATCAATAAAAAACCGGTCAGCTGCAGAAAATTACTGAACAGATGGGGCATAGATATGTGCGGAAACATCTGGCGACGCGGGTGTAAATGCAGAATCTGCTGTGTGCCATTGTATAAACCCACAATCGTCTTTTGCTGATTTTTTTCGATATAAATGGCGCGGATCTGATCAGCAGGTTGGCAATGTACAGCGTAGAAATTACCACTGAACAGCTGACTTTGAATAAAGCATTAAAAATTTACGCTTCGATGGGCTTTTGCAGTCCCCAACTCAATTCATATGGTTGTCTAGAATGAATATAAATTTTGTCTTGAATAGCATGGTACTTTGCCATCTATTGGTTTTATATAGATTTTTTTATGTTATACGCTGACTATCTCATAATTATTGCTAATTAAAAAGCACAGGCTAAAGTAGCTTGTGCTTGAAGTTTTTATTTGGATTGTCGCAGACTCGGCTTTAGAGATGAAAAGGTATATAGGTATAGACTAAGCCATAAGTCAGGGCCGCAGTGAGCGTAGCAGGTACAATTTTTTTAAACTTGAAATACAAGCCTGCAAGCACAGCAAATCCAACCAACATGGCAAAGCTTTTGTTTGGTGTTTCAAGCAGAGGCGGTAAGGTTGCAACCACCAACATTGAACTAATTGCAGCGATACCAATCGAGCCCAAAGCGATTTTGAGCCATAAAGAACCACGCTGCTGTGAACCTTGCTGAAATTTCTGAATTACAAAAAATGGCCCAAACCGTGATGCAAAATTCGCAATTCCGACCAAGATCCCGACCAGGATAATTTCTAGATTCATGATGCTTCACCCATATGCTCAGGATCAGGTTTTTTTAAAACATAATGTTTGAATAAACCGGCAAAAATACCAGAAGAAATACCGATAAAAATCGCGGCAGACAAGTCAATAAAGTAGCAGGCAATCGCAGAAACAATAATTGTAACCGTGACCACAAATGTATGTTTTTTCTCAAATGCGGCAAGTAAAAAGCTTAAAAACAATGCAGGCAGTAGAAAGTCGAGTGCGGCTTGTAAAAATTGTGGAAGGTTGCTGACTTGATCAGCAAATAAACCGCCTAAAAATGAGCCTGTTGCCCAAGACAGCCAACTAAATAAGCTGAGTCCTAACATCCAAGATTCTGACCATTCTTGACGACGTTGCGACAGTTTGATCATGCCTGATGCGAAAACTTCGTCGGTTAAACCCCAAGCCCAAACTGCCGTTTTCTTTAAGTTAAGTCGATCTTGAATCAGGTTTTGTAAGGCAGGGCCATAAAGTAAATGGCGGATATCGAGGGCAATTACAGTAAGAGCAGTCATCCAAATGGATGTTCCACTTCCAAGTAAAGCAACGACGAGAAACTGACTGGCACCTGCATACATAGAGCATGATAAAAATAAGGCTTCCCACGCAGTGAAACCAAATTGAGTCGCGGACACCCCAAATGCAAAAGAAACAGGAAGATAGGTAAAGATAATGGCTTGACTATCTTTAGCACCTTGCCAAAAACCCGCAGGCTGAACTGTAGGAAGTTTGTGCTCAGACACGACACACCTTTGAAAGAGTTGAACAACAGGTCAAATGATGATTGAGTATTGTACGCGAATTCACTAGCATATTGCCGAATATGTTTGCTGAAATGAGCCGGATATGCAGAGGTTAAAGATGCGTGGGATACTGATTGTTTCATTATTGAGCAGCACGGTGTTGTTGCAGGCCTGCGGTAATGATGGAGCTGAACAAGCTCAAGTCGAAATTAAAGCAGCACCCAAATTAACCAATGATGCAACGGAGTATGCTGCCAAAGCTTGGGCGTTTATCAATAAAGTTGATCCGATTGTTTATGCAAAGCAAGTCGATCAGATGGAAGAGAAAGTTCGAGTTCCGGCGCGTAAGTTGAGTACGGAATGGCGTATCAATGTCAAAATGACCGATTCTGTGACTGAAGGGAAATATGCACTGTGCCGTAAGGCTTTGACAAGTCTGGAAATTTGGGCACGAGAAAGTATTGATCAGAGTTCGACTGTTGCACAGAAGCAAGCTGATTATGAGCGTGATAAAAATCAATGCAAAGGTGCGATTGAAAACCCTGAACTCGGAAATACCGATCCGAAAAAAATAGGCGTTTAACTTGATCAAAGCAGTGAAGTTTCACTGCTTTTTTTTTGGAAAATATCAAAAAACAAGAATAAATCTATAAGAGAGGATTGGAAAATCCTCCTAAAAGCATCGCTATTTCTTATAAAAATTAAATCAGTGCGCTGCCGTAGTATTGAGCTAAATTCCAAATTGCATGGTTTTTTCTGAAGTTAAATAGATAAAGCATTGATAATGAATAGTAAAAATATCTTTTGAGAAAAATTTATTGATAAAAATCCCCCATTTTAGAACGCCAGTCGTCTGACCTTCTCTTTAATTAATATCTTTAAAATATTAATAATATAAAGTATGGATAATGTGATAAAAAATTAAAATTATCATTATTTGATAAAGTATGTAAAAATTACTACGTAAAAGATGAAGTATGTAAGTTAAATTAAAGACGTTGAATAGGTGATTAAGATGAAAAAAACATTAATGAAGTTATCGGTTTTGGCTGTTTTGACTACAGCGGTCAATGTACAAGCAGCGACTGAAGATAAATCAGAAGCATCAACTCAAGAAGTTGCAGCATGTACAAATGGTTTTGACAGTGTAAATGTTTGCCAATTATTGTCGTGATCAAAACTCGATAAAGCGAAGTGCCACAAATAAAAGCAAAATAATGATAAAGAATCATTCTGGTGCAATTAAATGCACTTATTTAAATCACAAATGTCAGACATCATGCACAGGAAGTGCATGAGCAATCTGATGTAACTGCGCTAGATCTAAAATTTCAATTTGTTTAAACGCAACACGAAGCACCTGCATTTTTTCCAACTGCTGAAGCTCCTGATTAACGGATTGTCTTGAGCAATTCATCAGTTGCGCGAGTTGTTCCTGCGAGATATGTATGGTGTGTTGCTCAATTTCCAAATGATTTCCATATCCATTTAAAATAAACAGCAGACGCTGTGCGAGACGTTGACTTAAACTTTGCGTTTGTAAGGCTATGAGTTCCATAAAGGCATAGCGAAGTTTTTGACTGGTGAGCTGGGCAAAATGAAACCAAAACTCAGGGTGTTGTTGTAATAATTGCTGAATTGCTTGAGCCGGTAAGTGTAATAAGGTGGACTTTTTGGTACAGATGGCATCGTGAGAACGTGGTAATTGGTCAACCAAGGATATTTCGCCAAACCACATAATCGGCTCAGCAATGGCGGCAATCGCTTCTTTGCCATGAATATCAATATAGCCTAAGCGAACTGCGCCTTCTAAGACCGCATACATACCATTAAAATGCTGTCCTGATAAAAAAACACGTGCGTCTTTTTCGAAAGTTAAGGTCAGGGCATGGCGGCAGATAAAGTCTTGGAAGGAAATATTTAAGCCTGAATACCACACATTTTTATTGAGTTGATGCACATATTGAGCGTCCAGCACAGCATATCCTTATTTTATGGTCCAACTTGTCTATTAGCTGACAACTTTATTGATGCATTTTTTATATAGTGAAATGAGTGAATGAACAAGGAGTAAGTTAATGAGCAAACTTGAAAGACTGTTAAGCCAATATGCAGCATATCATTTAGATCGAAAAAATGTGCTAACGCATTTTGTGGGTATTCCGCTTATTGTATTTTCGATTATGTGTCTAACCGCACGGGCAGGGCTGGTGATTTCAGGTGTTGAACTGACCCTTGCATTGTTGTTGATTATTGCTAGTGTAATTTATTACCTGAGTTTAGATAAAATTTTCGGTTTGATCATGCTATTGGTATTTGCCGTCACGTATCCTTTAGCCTTAATGATCGCAAAAATGAGCCTTATGTCATGGTTGATCTGGAGTGTGGGGATCTTTGTAGTGGGTTGGATCATCCAGTTTATCGGTCATTATTATGAAAAGAAAAAGCCTGCGTTTATGGATGATGTCATTGGCTTGGCAATAGGGCCTTTATTTGTTCTAGCTGAGTTTGTGTTTCTACTAGGCTTTCGTAAAGAGCTTGAACAACGCATGCTGACAGAAGCAAGAAGACAGCGCGCAGAGATGGATGCAAAAGCATTACATATTGCTCACCCATAAATGATTTGAATAAAAAAGCCGGATAATTCCGGCTTTTTTTTGCGATGTGTTGATTCTCAACTGTTTAGGATTTCACAGCAGTTTTATGTTGTTCCACTGCCACCTTTTGTGCAGCGATTTTTGCTTTTGCGTCAGTATTTGCTGCTTTGGCAGCATGGGCTGAAGTTTTAGCTTCTGATTTTGCTTGTGTTGCAAGATGCTCTGCTTGAGCTGCATCATGTTTTGCTAATTTTTGATTATGTTTCACTTTACTCTGAGCCAATTGGCTGGCTTGTTTTGCATCGTGTCGAGCGATTTTTGCATCATGCTGCGCAACTTGTGCTGCATGTGTAGCAGTACGTTCCTGATGTTTTGCATCTTTAGCAATGGAAACACAAGTACCACCTTTATGGTTTGCACCTGTACCACCTGTAAGTGTGGTGCCTTGTGGACATGCAAACGCAGTTGCACTAAGCATTGTAAAGATACCTGCTGTTAGAATTGTGCTGATTTTTTTCATTGCTATTGTTCTATGAAAATAGGCATTAGTGCCTATGAGTAAATTTATAGCAGAACGGTAGAGATTTAAGTCGTTGCACTGTGGTGACTCGGCAACCAAATCATGTATTCGTGTCGATATAATTTTGTTTTTAAGCAGGTTTTAAGTTTTTAAATATGCATATTTTTTGGCTTGAGCTTTTGCCTAAAATTAAAAAAGCCAGCAAATTGCTGGCTTTTTATGGGTGCTATCTTATACGTTAAAACGGAAGTGTAAAACATCGCCATCTTGAACGATGTATGTTTTACCTTCTAAACGCCATTTACCTGCTTCTTTAGCGCCGGCTTCACCGTTGTATTGAACGAAGTCGTTGTAGGCAACACATTCAGCACGAATAAAGCCTTTTTCGAAGTCAGTGTGAATCACACCTGCAGCTTGAGGTGCAGTTGCACCAATTTTTACTGTCCAAGCACGAACTTCTTGTACACCAGCTGTGAAGTATGTTTGAAGACCAAGTAAGCCATAACCTGCACGAATAACTACGTTTAGACCAGGTTCTTCCATGCCTAAAGCTTCAAGGAATTCAGCACGATCTTCATCTTCAAGTAATGAAATTTCTGCTTCGATTTGGTTGCAAAGGGGAACCACAATTGCATTTTCTTCAGCAGCTAATTTTTGCACTGCTTCTAAGTGAGGGTTATTTTCGAAACCATCTTCTGCAACGTTGGCAATATACATGGTTGGTTTAAGGGTTAAGAAACCATAACCACGAACCAATTTGCGTTCATCTTCATCAAGGTCTGCTGCACGTGCAGGTTTACCTTCATCGAGTAAAGGTAAAATTTTGTCTAAAACCGCTTTAGTCGCAATCGCTTCTTTATCGCCACCTTTTGCAGATTTTGCTAAACGTGTAATTGCTTTAGAAACAGCTTCTAAGTCAGCAAGTGCAAGTTCAGTGTTGATCGTTGCGATATCGTCAAGTGGGTCAATTTTGCCATTTACGTGAATGACATTTTCGTCTTCAAAACAACGTACAACGTGTGCAATAGCATCAGTTTCACGAATGTTGGCTAAGAATTGGTTACCAAGGCCTTCACCTTTAGATGCACCAGCAACGAGACCTGCGATATCCACAAATTCCATCGTGGTTGGGACAACACGTTGTGGGTTTACAATTTCAGCAAGTTTATCCATACGTGGGTCAGGTACAGGTACAATCCCAGTATTTGGCTCAATTGTACAGAATGGGAAGTTTTCAGCAGCAATCGCAGCTTTGGTTAATGCGTTGAAAAGCGTTGATTTACCAACGTTCGGCAGGCCGACAATACCACAGTTAAAACCCATGAAATAACTCACAAAGTATTATAAAAAAATTGTGGATGATTTTACATGAAAGCCATAATAAAGTCAGGTGATATGGGCAGGAGAATGTATATCTTATTGAATCGCGCAGAGATAGAGATGAATTCACGTCTGAATAAAGCTTAAGTTGCACTACAGATGCAGAATAGGTGCAAAAATGACATTGTGTTTCAATAACACAGTGACTAAAGTATCCCTATAAAATTACTGGGTTTTATAAACTACAGTTACAACAAAAACTTGGAGCATTTATGCGAACTCTCTACCAGTTTCCACTCTCACATTTTTGTGAAAAGGCGCGCTGGTTACTCGATCATAAAGAGTTGGATTATGTGGCTCATAATTTAATGCCGGGTGTACATCGTGCATTTGCACAGCTTAAAACAGGGCAAAACAAATTACCGATTTTACGTGATCAAGATCATTGGGTTGCAGATTCAACTCAAATCGCCTTTTACTTGGATGCGACCTACCCCGAACATAGTCTGATCCGTCCAGATGTCAAACTGCGTGAAGACGCTTTAGAAATTAATGAACTCTCCATTGAGTTAGGGCAACATGTGCGCCGTTGGGGGTTGGCACATGTATTAAATGAAAGTGAAGAATCACTTGATATTTTAATTGGTGAAAAAGGCTATTTACGTCAGTTTGAAAAATATTCAAAACCGATTATAAAGGCACTGGTTTCTAAGGGTTATCAATTAGATACAGATAAGGTTGCGGCTTCACGTGAGCGACTGGATGAAATTGTGGTTGATTTAAATCAACGTCTGATTGAACAAGGTGGGCGTTATTTTGTGGGCGACCGATTAGGTTTAGCCGATATTGCGGTGTGTTCAATGTTAGCGCCGTTATTAGAGGTTGTCGGAACGCCGTGGGAAAAAGAGCATGGCGAAACCTTGTCAGAAGAGTTCAAAGCTTATAAAGCCTATTTGAGCGATTTGCCTTTAGGTCAATATGTACAACGCATATACCAAACAGAACGGAATGCACGGGTAGATTGGCGTGGTGTATAAGCCCTTTATATAAAACTTTGCGTCATACTGCTTAAAAAAAGCGCGCCTAATGGCGCGCTTTTTTTAAGCCACTTAATACTTACTTGGTAATATAAAAAATCAAACCGTGATGAAAAAACATTCATTTAAACACGATATATATGCAAATTATTATGTTCATAATGCATATGAGCTTTATTATTTTTAATAAATCATGCTATACATGAGAAAACTTGCACATAAATGCTGATTTTAAAACTTAAAATAACATTGAAAATGACAACAGGTGTTTGATGAATCAGGATCATCAGCACTGTTTTCAAAAATGGCTGGAGTAGACTGATGGAACTAGACCGTTTTGATAAACAAATTTTAGAAATTTTGACCCATGAAGATGTCAATTTAAATGAACTGTCAGAGCGGGTGAATTTATCGGTCAGTTCAGTTCATCGTCGGATCAAACAATTGATTGATCACAATATTATCAGTGGTCTGAAACGTGAAATTAATTATCAAAAATTGGGCTTTAGTTTGCATGTGCTGCTACAGGTGTCCTTAAGCAAACATGATACAGATACTTTTGCTAAATTTTTAGAAGCATTAGAAAGTATTCCAGAAGTCATTAATGCATTTTTGGTGACAGGGCAGTCTGCCGATTTTATTGTGGAAGTCGTTGCACGGGATATGGAAAACTATAGTGAAATTTTACTCAAGCGCATTGGTAAAATTGAACACGTAGTTGCATTACATTCGAGCTTTGTAATTAAACAATATAATGTTTTTAACTGTAATGGCTTATTAAATAAGGTTTAAATGCAGCCCTCATATATAAACTCAAACAGTTGAAAGCTAGGCAATAAAAAACGCACCGAAGGGTGCGTTTTATACTTCACTCGATTGAACTATAGAGCTTCTAACTCAGCCATCACTTCATCGGTGAATTCAACGTTGGTATACACGTTTTGAACGTCGTCAAGATCTTCAAACATATCAATCATTTTGATGATTTTTTTCGCTTGTTCGATATCTGAAATTAACGCTTTAGTTGAAGGGTTCATGACCACTTCGGCGTTATCAGATTTTAAACCTGCTGCTGCAAGTGCATCCTGAACCTCACCGAAAGTTTCAGGTGTGGTGATAACTAGAATTTCTTCTTCGTCCACTTCGATGTCTTCAGCACCCGCTTCTAAAGCGACGTCCATGATTTGATCTTCTAAAGAAACATCTTCAAAAGTAATCTCACCACGTTTGGTAAACATATAAGCTACTGAACCTGCAGTACCTAAATTACCATCAGTTTTCGAGAAGCAATGACGAACGTCAGGAACAGTACGGTTCAAGTTATCCGTCATTGTTTCAATGATGACCGCAACACCACCAACGCCATATCCTTCGTAGGTTACTTCTTTTAGATCGGTATTTTCTTCACCGCCCACACCACGTTGGATCGCACGGTTAATGGTGTCACGTGTCATGTTTGCAACTAATGCTTTTTCAACAACAGCACGTAAACGTGGGTTAGACGCTACATCACCGCCGCCTAAACGTGCAGCTGTCACGATTTCACGGATAAATTTTGTGAATACTTTAGCGCGGCTCGCATCTTGTTTTGCTTTACGATGCTTAGTATTAGCCCACTTGGAATGACCCGCCATGCGAAATATGCTCCTTGTAGATTGGCCTTATGCCTATCAAATTGAGCAAATTCTACCATAATGGCTTTTTTGTGTGAAAGTACTGGATTTCATGAATTGAGTAGTTGAAAAAAAAATATCCAAATTTGAGAAAATAATGCGAAATGTCTAAACGCCCGTACTGTAATTTTTCTTATGATGAGAATCGGGCTAAAAGGGGGAGTCTGATCCTGTTATAACAGGAAGATATAAATGTACAATGCATGGAGCACGTGACATTTATATCTTTAAATACGTAGTTCGTTAAAATGTGAATGGCGCTTAGTCTTTATTTTTAGGTTCTGGGATCACGATATCTAAACCTACTTTATCTTTATAGAGTTGCTTAATTAAAGCTAAATCGTGATCGAGCTCAGTCGGGTAAATCTTACCGAAAATACCACCTTGTTTGGTTTTTGAGTTGGCATACATTAATACAATCGGCACACCTGCTGCTTTAGCAATATACCAAAAGCCTGTACGAATTGGTTTTCGTGCTTCACCACGTTCTGCTCGTGTCGCTTCTGGAGCAATGACTAAATTAAATTTTTCATTGGCTTCAAAATGCTCAACCATTTGAGTCACGATGTCTTTATTCGCTTTACGGTCTACAGGAATACCGCCAATCGCTTCAAGAACAGGTTTAAATGGACCTTTAAAGAGTTCTTTTTTAATCAGCGTGTGAATTTTAATGTCGTAAATTTGGCAAAGGGCCAGTGAAAGAACAGCATCCATCATTGAGGTGTGTTCAAAGCCGACGATCACTTGTTTATTTTCTAAAACATCAGGCTCTACGTGGTATTTCCAGCCTGCCAATTTAAATGCAGATTCGCCAATAAACTTTTTCAACATAGTCGGTGGTACGGTGATTTTAAAAAGGTGTAATTTCTGCTTGTTTGGATCATGAGTCAAGAGGATTTAAGTGAGCTTTGATCTGAATTATGCATATATTTCAAATCGGAATAAGAAGGGGGGATTGAAGAATTATACTTTTTAGCAATAAATCGGTTAAATTATATATAGCAAAGCTATCATCATAGATAAAAATACTCTTAAAAATTTGCTAAATATGGCTAGGCACCGTCAGAAATTCTTATTAGACTTTTGTCGTAGGTTAAAATTTTTAACCTGTTGGTCTTAACTCGTTTTCTAACGGAGAACTCAAGCATGATTTATTTAACTGCTGTGTTATTCGCTGTTGCTATGTTTGCTTTGATTGTTATTTGGTCAATTGTTGAGTTTTATTTGGACTTAAGAAAGCCTGAACAGGTTGAGTCTTAATATTTGTGCTTTTAAAGTGTGAAATATATAGTATTTCTAAATGTCATGAATCAAAAAACATTTGCTTATAATGAATAAAATAATACCTTTTAAGTATAACAAATCGTGACTTTATTTAAGGGTATCTAGAACTTAAGCTTTTAAATTTTTCTTGAATGTATTTCTTTATAACCTACTTCTCGTATTAACCAATCGTAGCTTACTCAAGTTGACTTGAAGTTTTGTACGTATCTATAGGTTATCTGCCATATCTTTTAAAGGCTTAGACAAACTTTACTTAGCTTTTAACATTAAAAAACCCCTCACGATTAATGCACGTAAGGGGTTGTTTTATATGGTGGGCCCACACAGACTTGAACTGTGGACCAACGGATTATGAGTCCGCTGCTCTAACCAACTGAGCTATAGGCCCTATATTCTGAATGTGTTATTTATCAACAAGTTCAGACGCAAAGCATACTAGCGAAGATTTTTTTAAAAGACAAGCCTTTTTCTTCACGGCTGCACACTAACACAACAAATTGGCTGTAGTTGCAGCAGTTGAGCTTGGATTCGACCAAAATGCACAAAGTGTCGAATCCTATCGTGATGTAAATCACGACAAAAGTTATCAAACAGTCAAAATAACCTTATAATAATGCCCATTCTTGTCAGTACCGTGCTCAACAGCGCATAGATTGGTACTGGCCTCACATTTTTAAGTCAATGTCCTACAGTTATTCGGCTTATGTTTTCATTTTTATGTGTTGCACTGACACATAAGAATATTTAGGTGCCCACATGGAAATTAAGGTTAATTATCTCGATAACCTTCGACAAGAAGCCAAATTTGATGACTTCACGGTAATTGCCGACCAACCTATTCGCTATAAAGGCGATGGCTCTGCTCCCGGACCATTCGACTACTTTTTAGCGTCATCAGCATTATGTGCAGCGTATTTTGTAAAAGTGTATTGTGCGGCGCGAGACATTCCGACAGACAATATTCGTTTATCTCAAAACAATATTGTTGATCCTGAAAACCGCTATAAGCAAATTTTCAAAATTCAAGTTGAACTACCTGCGGATATTTCTGAAAAAGACCGTCAAGGCATTTTACGTTCAATTGACCGCTGCACGGTTAAAAAAGTGATTCAAACTGGTCCTGAGTTTGTCATTGAAGAAGTAGAAAGCATTGATGCAGATGCACAAGCTTTACTTATGCCAAATTTAGCGTCAGACAGTACCACGTTTATTCCGGGTAAAGATCTGCCATTAGAAGAAACCATTGCCAATATGTCAGGTATTTTGGCTGGTTTAGGCATGAAAATTGAAATCGCGTCATGGCGTAACATCGTGCCGAATGTTTGGTCTCTACATATTCGTGATGCACAATCGCCAATGTGTTTTACCAATGGTAAAGGCTCAACCAAAGAAAGCGCATTAGCCTCGGCTTTGGGTGAATTTATTGAACGTCTCAATTGCAACTTCTTCTATAACGACCAGTTCTGGGGTGAAGAGATTGCCAATGCTGACTTTGTGCATTACCCAGATGAAAAATGGTTCCAACCCGGCCCAGAAGGCGAGTTACCTGTCGAAATTTTGGATGACTACACACGTGAAATTTATAACCCAGAAGATGAGTTATTAGGTACACATCTATATGACACCAATTCAGGAAATATAGCACGCGGTATTTGCTCTCTTCCATTTGTCCGTCAGTCCGACGGTGAAACAGTGTATTTCCCATCAAACTTGATTGAAAATTTATACTTGTCAAACGGGATGAGTGCAGGGAATACCTTGGCTGAGGCTCAAGTGCAATGTTTATCGGAAATCTTTGAGCGTGCGGTCAAACGTGAGATTTTAGAAGGTGAATTGGCTCTACCAGATGTACCAGAAGAGGTTTTAGCCAAATATCCAAGTATTGTTGCGGGTATTCAGGGCTTAGAAGAACAAGGTTTTCCTGTATTGGTAAAAGATGCTTCACTTGGTGGTCAGTACCCTGTGATGTGTGTAACCTTAATGAACCCACGTACTGGTGGGGTTTTTGCATCTTTTGGTGCGCACCCTAAACTCGAAGTGGCTTTAGAGCGTAGCTTAACCGAGCTTCTACAAGGCCGAAGCTTTGAAGGTCTAAACGATCTACCAAAACCAACGTTTAGCTCGAATGCAGTCACTGAGCCAAATAACTTTGTAGAACACTTTATTGACTCAAGTGGTTTGGTGTCTTGGAAATTCTTTAGCGCACAATCAGACTATGATTTTGTAGAGTGGGATTTCACTGCAGAAGGTGAAAATGCCAATGCAGAAGAAGCTGCAGCGATGTTTGCGATTCTAGAAGACATGGGCAAAGAAGTGTATATGGCGGTCTACCAGCATCTAGGTGCTACGGCATGTCGTATTTTGGTTCCGGGTTATTCTGAAGTGTATTTGGTTGAAGACTTGGTTTGGGATAATACCAACAAAGCTTTGGACTTCCGTGAAGATATTTTAAATATTCATCGTCTAGATGAAGACGAGTTAGTGTCACTGGTTGAGCGCTTAGAAGAGCTTGAAGTGGATGACTACACGGATATTGTGACGCTCATCGGGATTGAGTTTGATGATAATACCGTATGGGGCCAATTAACGGTACTTGAGCTCAAACTACTGATCTATATTGCTCTACAAGAGTTTGAAGAAGCAAAAGAGTTGGTCGAAACCTTCCTTCAGTACAACACTAATACAGTTGAACGTGGTTTGTTCTATCAATGCATGAATGTGGTTTTAGAAGTTGAATTGGACGATGACTTAGATCTCAATGACTATGAACATAATTTCCGTCGTATGTTTGGTGACGAACGTATGGATGCAGTGATTGGTTCAATGGATGGCAGTCTTCGCTTCTACGGTTTAACTGAAACCAATATGCAACTTGAAGGTTTAGATCGTCATTTACGTCTGATTGATAGCTATAAAAAATTGCATGCTGCACGTGCGAAGTTTGCCAGTCAGAACGTTTAAATCTGGGCTTGTGAATAACGTTACTCATGTGATCATCTATTTGAAAAAACTCTCCTAAGGGGGAGTTTTTTTTGTGCAAAATTTGCTGAAAATTAATCTATATCTGTGATGTTGATATTAATAAAAATCCTTATAACTCAGGTGAATATAAGGAAGGCTTAAAAATAACCGATTATCCGAAATTGTGTCATTTTAAAGTAAAGATATTTGACTCATTGGAAAAATATGATAATAAATTAGCTATGGCGTGTTTAGGCATGATCATAATATTTCAGGACGAAATATTTAGAAGCACATTAATAAATAAACGGGAGTTTTAACAACATGCTTCAATTATTCAGAAAACTATTTTGCATGCATATTTACGAATACGAGCAAATGGAAGAAATCGGTTCGCACAAGGAATGTCGTAAGTGCGGTGTGACAAAGTAATGCAGAGTCTCAGCCGAAAAAAAGTGAGCGAAAGCTCACTTTTTTAATGCCGATCAATATTGAAATCATTAAAATAGAAATACATTCACAGTTTTTATGCAGATATGAGTAAAGATTTTCAAGCCGAACGTTATACCGTCGATGCCAATATGGCAGATACCATTGCATGGTTATTACAACATCAGGATTGCTTTGAATCTTTTCATTATGATGTGATTCAGCAGCAATTGGTGGTTCAACATGCTAATGGTCAAGACATTATTCGTGAAGGGGATTATTTAAATGCAGGCTATGGAATTTTAATAACAGCACATAACTTTGTTAAGTAAACGATATATTTTCCCTACTCATGGTGATTTAGCCATTTCATTTGTTCGCACCATCTCTTGCATTGCACTTTGATACCTATCACTGATCATTCAATTGAACTAAGCCCCGAACTTCGGGGCTTATTTTAAGCCATTTGCATGGCATCAGTTGAAAGCTGTGCAGCATTTGGTTTGGGCTGTTCAGCCACTAAACCGAGTTTGCTAAATAAAAGCTGATCTTTGCCTTCGCCCGCGTTTGGTGTGGTCAGTAGTTTTTCACCGGAGAATAGTGAATTTGCACCTGCCATAAATGCCAAAGCTTGTTCTGAATCACTCAGGGATTCACGACCTGCAGAGAGACGAATATAGCTTTTTGGCATAATGATCCGTGCGACTGCAATGGTGCGAATCCATTCGATGACATCGAGTTTCTCAACATCAGCAAGTGGGGTACCTTGAATAGGTACAAGGAGATTGATCGGCACAGATTCAGGGTGAATCGGCAGCGTTGCCAACTCCATCAGGAAGGCAATACGGTCATCACGGCTTTCACCTAAGCCCACAATTCCGCCGCTACAGATTTTCATTCCAGATTGGCGGACATAATCCAGCGTCGTTAAACGGTCATCATAGCTACGCGTGCTAATAACATTGGGATAATACTCACGAGAGGTATCGAGGTTATGGTTGTAATAATCTAAGCCTGCCTCATGTAGGCGCTCTGCCTGAGATTGATTCAGCATGCCAAGGGTCATACAAGTTTCAAGTCCCAGTGCTTTGACTTCACGCACCATTTCTAGCACATAGGGCATGTCCCGTTCATGTGGATTGCGCCATGCAGCGCCCATACAAAAGCGCGAAGAACCTGAGGCAAGCGCAGCTTTCGCTTCATTGATGACTTTTTCCACGGCCAGACGTTTTTCAGCCTCTAATCCAGAATCATAATGTGCGGACTGTGAGCAATATTTACAGTCTTCAGGGCACTTACCAGTTTTAATCGAAAGTAAGGTGCTGACTTGAATATGATTGGCTTGGAAATATTCACGGTGAATGGTCTGTGCTTGGAATAATAAATCCATCAATGGTTGTTGATACAACTCTTGTATTTCTGGATGTGTCCAGTCATTTCGGTAGCTCATAAATAATCCATATTTTCTGCCTAATGCAGATCATCATACGTAAAATTTGCAGACTTCCAAGACTATTTTGTAACATTGCAATTTAGCTAAAATGCATTGAAATGACTTTTTCAAAGAAGTTTTGATATTTAGGATACTTGCAAAGTTGTGTTAAATGTCAGCACAATCGCTACAATGTTTATTTTAGGCTGAAAAATTGATTTTCTTTGATTGCGCCACTAAGTTTTAGCTTAAATGAAAACTTTGTAAGGATCTGGAAAATATAGAATCAAATCCATTAAAGCATTTTTGAATTTTGTTCTGTAATTGCCCAATCAATATGAACTTGCACGATCGCGTCATGTTTTTCGCGAGAATTTTTTAATGATTGAACAATATTTGAACTGTATGGTGCATTGCCTAAGCCTATCGCGATATTTCGCATAAAGCTTTGATAGCCTGTTCGTCGGATAGGACTGCCTTCAGTACAGCTTAAAAAGGTGGCTTCATCCCATTGCCATAGATCTAATAAACTCACTTGGTCGAGACCATGACGTGGATAAAAGTCCTCAATTTGAGTTTTATGCGCAAAGCTATTCCATGGACAGATGAGCTGACAGTCATCACAGCCAAACACACGGTTGCCAATGCCACGGCGTAATTCTTCAGGAATGATGCCTTTATATTCGATGGTTAAGTAGGCAATGCATTTACGTGCATCTAACATATAGGGCTCAACGATGGCCTGAGTTGGACAGATATCAATACAGGCTGTGCATGAACCACAATGTTTGGTTGCTGGAGAATCAAAAGGCAAATCGAGTGATGTAAACAGCTCACCTAATACAAAAAATGAGCCTGATTTTTTATGGATCAGTAAGGTGTGTTTGCCTGTCCAGCCCATGCCTGCATTTTCAGCTAAGGATTTTTCAAACACTGGTGCAGAGTCGGCAAAGGGTCTAGATTCAAAATCTCCGATTTTTTCACGGATGATATTCGATAAGGTTTTTAAACGACCACGCATGACTTTGTGGTAGTCACGACCTCGTGCATAGCGTGCAATGATGGCTGCATTTGGCTCATCAGGAACATAACGTGGTTTTGGGGTTTCGACCAAATAATCCATGCGGACACAAATGATACTGCGGGTGCCGGGGACTAAAAGTGCTGGATTGGCACGTTTTTCAAGGTTTTCCTCTAGGAATTTCATATCGCCATGATAACCACGTTCTAAATATTCTTTAAAACGAGGGAGTTCCTCTTGAGCATCTGGCTTTGCGATGACACAATCAGAAAAACCTAAATTTAAGGCTTGTGCTTTAATCCATGCTTTTATGGTTTCTGGATCATATTGATCGACAGGAATTTTTTGTGCAGGAGTTGAAGCGGCCATAATCATAACAAGGAAAAACAATGCGTCTGCAAGTTTACCATAGCCCTGTTTATCTTAGCCAAAGTATTCAAGCTTGGGAGCAGCGTTGGTTTGCTCAGCACAATAGCAGTTATGGTCTGATGCAGCAGGTCGCATGGTCGATTGCTCAGCAACTCATTCCAATGTTAAAGCAGCAAAATTTAAAAAATATCGCTGTATGTTGTGGACAGGGCAATAACGCAGGAGATGGCTATCTTACAGCGCAATACCTGCAGCAAGCAGGCTTTCAAGTCGATATCTATGCCGCTGAAATTGGAGCATCGAAAGATTTACATTCTGCAGTACAAGAAGCGTTAGATCACAAGCTCAAGATCTATACACATTTTGATTTTCAGCGTGACTATGATGTCTATGTTGACGCATTATTTGGTATTGGACTCAATCGTGAACTTTCTCACGAGTGGCAAGCCATTATTCAACGATTGAATGCATGCACGGGAATCAAAGTTGCGATTGATATTCCAAGCGGTTTACATGCCAATACAGGGCAGCCTTTACCCATCGCATTTCAAGCTGATTATACCTTTACGGCATTGGGTCTAAAAGCAGGGCTATTTACAGGTCAAGCGAAGGAATATGCAGGTGAAGTTGCGGTGATGGCATGTATACCGACTGATGCAGAACTAGAGCCACTTGCTTATTTGTCTCCGCAGAAAATAGCCTTACCTGAGCGTCAAGCTTTTGGTCATAAAGGCAGTTATGGCCATGTTTTGGTTGTTGGTGGACATGCTGAAATGGGTGGGGCGGTGATTATGGCTGCTGAGGCTGCATTCCATGCAGGTGCAGGTAAGGTCACGGTTGTTTGTGATGCACGACATCACACCGCAATTTTGGCGCGCGCACCGAATATTATGCTACGCGATATCAATGCATTAACTACAGAAGCAATTCAGCAACTGATCGATCAAGTCGATGCGATTAGCTTTGGCATGGGGCTTGGTCGTGACGATTGGGCACAACAGCAGTTTCAGTCATGGTTTCCATTGATTCAGCAGTCAACCTTGGAAATTGTTTTAGATGCAGATGCCTTATGGTTTCTAGCTGAAGCACCTAAAAATTTGAATGCACGAACCTATGCAACGCCACATCCGGGTGAAGCTGCGAAATTACTGGGTATTACTACTGCTGAAGTTGAAGCAGATCGTGTACAAGCAATTCAGTATTTAAAAGAAAAATTTCAAGGTCAATGGGTGCTTAAAGGCGCAGGCAGCTTAATACTTGAAGATCAGCTTTGGATTTGCACCGCAGGTAATGCAGGAATGGGTACAGGCGGTATGGGAGATGTGCTTGCAGGGATGATTGCAAGTTTAAAAGTACAATTCCATCAGCAAATTCATCTGCATGAAATCGTAAGTCTGCATGCTTTAGCAGGTGATGTATTGGCGCAGTCGGGGATGCGTGGTTTGCAGGCACAGGATATGGCCCAAGCGGTTTATCATGTGGTCAATCATTCAGGAGATGAAGACTAAAATGCATGCGGTTAAATTGCGAATTCAAGGTAAAGTGCAGGGTGTTGGCTACCGTCGTTGGTTTGAGCAGCAAGCGCTTGCACTCGGTTTAAATGGCTATGTGAAAAATCTAGCGACGGGCGAAGTTGAAGCGCTGAATATAGGAACTGAAGACGCCATTCATAAAATACTGAAACACAGTCTAGTGGGGCCTTTACGAGCAGACGTGACTAAAATCGATCAGCAAGAAATTCCACTGCATGAATTAGACTATTGCAATTTTAAAATGATTCGCTAAATTTGATCACTAGATTGAGTGGGCTTTTGAAAACAGAATGAATTACTGAGCTATATGATTTGACGAATATTTACCGACGTCGAGTGCTTACACGGCTTCGGCCACGAGCCATGCCACCTAAGGCATTCAGTACAGCCATTTTACTCATACTACCAGATGCATGTGCATGACAAATTGCGGCAGCCAAAGCATCGGCTGCATCCTGCTGGGGTTTGATGCTTAGGTTCAGAATGCGCATAACCATCATTTGGACTTGTTCTTTATCAGCAGCCCCATAGCCGACCACAGATTGTTTGATTTGACGTGCAGTATATTCAGCGACTTGTAAATCTAAATTGGTTAAAGCGGCAATGGCAGCACCGCGTGCTTGACCTAATTTTAAGGCCGAGTCAGGGTTTTGAGCCATAAAGACTTGTTCAACCGCTGCTTCAGTAGGCCCGTGAAACTTTACGATACGATCAATACCAGCAAAGATACGTTTTAAGCGTTCAGGCATTTCTGTTGTTTCGGTACGAATGGTGCCAGCATCGACAAAACGTAGTTTAGAACCATCCTTTTCGATGATGCCGTAACCAGTTAAGCGCGACCCAGGGTCAATACCGATAATTAATGACATGTTTGCCCTATTTGCCCTTTAAAAATAAAATAATGCCCATATTGTTACATAAGCGTGTCAAAAAAGCTTGATAGTGATTGAGCAGTTGAACGCAACACCTTAAATTAATTTACTGAGATTTGTTTAATTTTCATGAAATTATTTCTTCTGATTTTAGCAGGCTTGATCCTGGAAGTGTTTGTCTGGATCGGTGTGGGCGACCTCGTCGGCAGCATGTGGTATGTCTTTTTCTGGTTCGTGGCGGCCTTCTTTATAGGGATGAATATTATCCGTAAATATTCATCAGGTCTGATGCCTCAAATGCAGCAAATGCAAGCAGGTCAAATGAGTAATGATCCAGCTTTAACTGGAAATTTACCAAAAATTTTGGCTGGTTTCTTATTGCTGTTACCGGGTCTAATCTCAGATATTATGGCATTACTTATTTTGATTCCACCTGTACAAAATGCCATGAAAGCAGTCATGATGAAAACAATGATGAAGCGTCAGCAAGCCATGATGGAAAAAATGATGGGTGGCATGATGGGCGATATGGGAGGCATGGGCGGTGCTCAAGGTCAGAACCCATTTGCAGATATGATGCGTCAAATGCAAGATATGCAAAATCAGCAATCAGGTCGTGATTCATCCGTTATTGATGGTGAAGCTCGTGAAGTGACGCCAGATGCGAAACAAATTGAACTGAAAGATGTCAATAAAAAATAATTAACTCAGTATGAAAGGCCGAATGTGTATTCGGCTTTTTTTTTGCGTAAATTTTGATACGGCCTAAAAATAAACCTTGTGTTGCCAACAAAAAAATTGAACAAGCGATATAATCTTCACGTTTTAATTCAAATGAATCAGCTTGCATGTCACTGTTATTCACCATCTGTGCGCTTCATTTTGTTGCGCAGTTGAGTCCCGGTCCAGATGTATTATTAATTGCTAAAAGTGCAGCATCAACAACGCGTGCAAATACCTTAAAAATTATTGCGGGGATCTCTGTCGGGATTGTGGTGTGGGTCGTTTTAACCTTATTGGGCTTTACGGTTCTGGTTGAGCAATTTCCATGGATACAACAAGTTTTAATGGCTGTTGGTGGATTTTTCTTAGCGAAAATGGGTTGGGCAATGTTTAGTGGCGGGCTTAAAAGTTTAAATCAAACAGCCAATTTAGAAGATGGGCAGGCCTTAAGTCAGCAGAATACTGAAAATTATTTCTTATTAGGTTTATTTACGAATTTAGCCAATCCGAAAACACTGATCTATTTTAGTAGTGTGTTCTCACTGGCGTTGAGTTCATCAGCCAGTAGTAACCTAAAAGCACAGCTTGCTGTCATCATTCCGATTCAAACTTTTATTGTGTTTAGTCTGTTTATGATGATTATGTCTTTGCCTAAAATTAAAGCACTCTACCAACGTTCGGGTAGTTATATTGATGTGGTTTCAGGGGCGTTATTTTTAATTTTTGCGATTTGGCTGTGGTTCGACGCAATTAGAATGTTCAATCTTCAATAGCTGCAAACATATTGCTGTCAGCAAAGCGAAAGCCAAGTATTAGAACTTGGCTTTTTTTATGTGCCAATTTTATTGCTCTGGATTGGTTTGATCTTGGTCTTTAGACGGTGCTATATTTGATGGATCTTGTGCAACATTGGTAGTTTCAGCATGATCACGATAACGGTTCGGTTTGAGGGTGGTTTCGGTATTTTCAGAGCCTTTGTATGATCGGCTACGATTGGCGCGTTCACGCAAACCGCCTTTTTTGATTAACTGCACCATCGTCTAGAACCTCATTGCTATTGCCATAGTTTAAAGAATTTTCCTCGTGAAGATAAGTGAGCAGGGCGATGCTAGCGCATAAAAAAGCCTGAAATCATTCAGGCTTTCATCATTTTAATTTATCTCTTTGAATGACTTTAAAGCAACTGGATAATAGTGCTTAGATTTAGCTTGGCTAAATTTTACACATTGCCAGCCTGTTCATACGGCTGTATTTGGCTGTTGTAAAAAAGCTTAATTTTTACCATCTTGCTTGAGTACTTCAAAGATGTTGAGTTGGGTCGAAGCTTCAGTATCATGCTGTTGCAAATACACTTGGACACTCTTAAATAGAATGGCAACAGCCAAACAACTGAGTATGCAAAATATCCAAAAGCCATATGGGCTACGGATATTATGCGAGCCACATTCGGAACATTCTTTATCGCTTGAAGCCAATACTTTATTGCAACAAGCACAGTGATATTGATAGTGCATTGCTTTTCTCCATTTAGTCGAATTTGACCAACATTCTTGTTGTTATTGTCAACCACCAATCCGTGATGATTGTTTTATCTTAATGTGCAAATAAGCTGCTGTACAAGTTTTAAACGGTTTGTTTTGCTCATTATTGTGTAAGTGAAAAGCGTCAGAGAGTTAAATATTTGTTTTATTACTAATTTATAAATGAAACAAGAGATGAATTTTCAGTCATAAAAAAAGCCAGTTCGAAAACTGGCTTTTGCTGTTCTGTTTAAACTGAATTATTGACCAGAACGGATGATGTAATCAAAAGCAGACAATGATGCTTTCGCGCCTTCACCTGTCGCAATGATGATTTGTTTGTAAGGTACTGTTGTACAGTCACCGGCAGCAAATACACCTTTTACATTGGTTTCGTTACGTTCGTTAATTACGATCTCACCACGGTTTGAAAGTTCAACTGCTGTTTCTTTTAAGAAATCAGTGTTTGGTAACAAACCGATTTGTACAAAGATACCAGCCAATTCTATCGTTTTGATTTCATCTGTTGCACGATCTTTATAGTTTAGTGCAGTGACTTGTGAACCATCACCGACCACTTCTGTAGACAATGCATTCATGATCACAGTGGTATTCGGTAAGCTGTTTAACTTGTCTTGAAGGACTTGGTCAGCACGAAGCTTCGTATCAAACTCAACTAGCGTTACATGTTCCACAATACCTGCAAGGTCAATCGCCGCTTCGACACCTGAGTTACCACCACCAATCACCGCAACACGTTTACCTTTAAACAATGGACCGTCACAGTGTGGGCAGTATGCAACACCACGTGTACGGTATTCTTGTTCACCCGGAACGTTCATTTCTCTCCAACGTGCACCTGTTGAAAGAATCACTGTTTTAGATTCAAGTTTTGCACCATTCTCTAAAGTCACTTCAACTAAGCCATTAGCTGTTTGGTCAGCACCTTTGATGTCAGATACACGTTGCAAGTTCATAATGTCCACACCGTACTCACGTACATGTGCTTCCATTTCAGCAGCAAACTTAGGACCTTGAGTCTTTTGAATCGACGTGAAGTTTTCAATGTCCATCGTATCCATGACCTGACCGCCCATGCGTTCAGCCACGATACCTGTTTTAATGCCTTTACGTGCTGCATAGATTGCAGAAGTATTCCCCGCAGGGCCGCCACCAATCACAAGAACATCAAAGGCTTCTTTGGCATTTAACTTTTCAGCATCTTTTGCGGCAGAGTTGGTGTCTAATTTAGCAATGATTTCTTCCAAGGTCATACGACCTTGACCAATGTGCTCACCGTCTTGAAATACCATTGGTACAGCCATGATTTTGCGTTCTTCCACTTCGTCTTGGAAGAATGCACCATCAATCATGGTTGCAGTTGTACCTGGGTTGTAAATTGCGATCAAGTTAAGTGCTTGAACCACATCAGGACAGTTATGGCAGCTTAAAGATACAAACACATCAAAGTCAGTTTTAAGACCTAGACCTTTGATGGTATTCAGTACTTCGTCAGAAACTTTCGGTGCATAACCTGAAGTTTGTAGCAAAGCTAGAATCAAAGACGTGAACTCGTGGCCCATCGGTAGACCTGCGAAGAATACGCGTGGTGTTTCACCTGCTTTTGCAATACCAAAGCTTGGCGCACGGCTGTTGTTACCGTCAAAACGTGCAGTCACTAAATCAGATAAAGCAGCAACTTCAGTCACCAATTCTTTAATTTTGTCTGATTTGTCCGTGCCGTTTAAAGTCGCGACGATTTCAATCGGGCCTTCAAGGCGTTCAAGTAAGGTTTTTAATTGAGCAGAAGTATTTTGATCTAACATTGCTAACGCCTCCAGAGGAGTAAATTTATTTGATGAGAGAATGATAGAACAAACCATTAAATAGGTGAAACGGTTTGTTTTTATAAAATTAATCGGTTTTACAAATCAATTGATTAAATTTCTTTCTAAATCATAAGAATATACCGATGTGAATGCAGTCAATATTGGGCCACTATCGAGAAATACAAGTTAAATAGTGGAAAAATAAACGAATTCATCGCGCTTTAAGCGAGAGAATGCTAGAGTCAACGCTATTGTATTGAGAACTTTTTAGGGAAATGGCATGCAGGTTAAACAGGGAATTTATCAGCATTATAAAGGTCAGTTGTATCAAGTCTTTCATGTTGCAACACATAGTGAAACGCGTGAAAAAGTTGTGGTCTATCAGTGCTTGTATGACGACTATTCAATGTGGGTCAGACCCTTAGAGATGTTTGTGGAAACCGTTGAAATTGATGGTGAAGTAATTCCACGTTTTAAACTGATCCAAGAAACCCACTGAGCAGATATTTAGTACTTTAATCTTTAAATATGAAAGAAATAACAAAAGGACAGAATCATGAGCATGGATGCAAATTTTAAAAACTATATGCAACAACTCTATGCAGACTTTAGTGCTCACGATGCTGCGCAAAATCACCGACTTGCGCGTTACCGAAATATTGAGCCTGAGTCTGCACTGTTTTTGGCTATGCAAATTCGCTTAAAACAAGCCAAACAGATCTTGGAAATTGGAACATCTACAGGCTATTCCACGCTGTGGTTGGCAGATGCTGCCCAGTCTACACAAGGGCGAGTCGAAACCATTGAAATTGATGCAGCGCGTATCGAACAAGCTAAACAGCATGCGGAAAATTTAGCTTTATCCGAATACATTGAATTTCATCATGGCGATGCGCTGCATTTTTTACAGCAGTTAAATCAGCGTTATGACTTCATTTTATTGGATGCAGAACGTGATGCGTATATCGCGTATTGGCCATATTTAGCTGAATTGATACAAGTTCAAAGTGGCGTGTTAATCGTGGATAATGTGCTGTCACATGCCAATGAGGTCGCTGAATTTATCCAACGTGTTGAAACGGATGATCGTTTTATCAGTACGACATTAAATGTGGGTGCAGGGCTTTTTATGGTGACTTGGCGCAACTAAAAATCAGGGCATATAGCCCTGATTTGATCGAAATTTTTTTAATTAGTAAAATACTGTTGCTATAGCGCTGAGCTTGTAGCGGTTTAACCCTGTAAGCTTACTCGTGAAAAATGTAGATCATATTCTAAATATTTGTGGACAAATGCCGTTTTATCACTACATCGAAGTAAATTATCATAAATAAAAGGTGAAACTGGATAAAAGAGATCCCCAGAACCATTCGCATAAAATATTTTTAAGTAACGTGAAGAAGAACTGTATTTCCAAGAAGTTACAACAGTTGTTGTCATAAGCCACCCCCTTATTGCGTTGTTATAGTCATACTGCAGTTAAAGGTTTATCTCATTTGAAATTAAGACAAATTCAGGGCGTGGAGTATTGCAGAATTGTTAAAAAATAATGTTTTATCTCACATTTTTTTTCATTTCTTTATCAACTAATTTGATAAAAAAAATGCCAGTTCAAATAAATGTCATAAGTGTCATTCTCCCATATTAGTGTAAGGAGAGTTAAAAACTACGGCATTGTTCTGATTTATTGCCTTTGACTTGGTTGTTGCTGCCATTAATTGAAAAAGCATTTTCAAGACAAATTAAATTACCTGCGATTTCATTATTATTTAGCACAATATTGCCATTATTTTTCTTTAATTTGAGGTCGCCTGAAATTTGGTTATTGAGGAGTTGGATGTTTTTCCCTGTCGTAAAATCGACATTTCCACTGATATTGTTATGATTGGCAATGATCTTGGTAAAATTTTTATTAGATTCAATATTGCCATTAATGTAGTTGTCATGCAGTTCAACATTGGCACCATTTTCTAAAATCACATTGCCATGAACAATTAAACCTTCAAGCTGACAATTTTTTTTGACTTTAATATCTTCACGAATACTTTGGTTTTTAATTTCACCTTCGCAGTTCACGGCAGCAAAAGTTGTAAACGAACATAAAATTAAACTGATCGAGACGAAATATTTTTTCATGGGCTTACATCTTCCTGAAATAAGCAATTGACCTAAAATTCATGTTAAAAATACTGAAATACTGGCAAAGATGTAAGCCTAAACCATCAGGTATGAGGCGCATTTTTATTATATTTGTGTAAGCTACTTGATGAATATCTACAGATATGTAGAAAGTGCTAGTGCGTTAAAGTTGTATGAATAAAGTGTGAACTGCGTAGGGTGTATAGAGGTATATACTCGCAGATAATAGGCATAAAAAAACCACGCTAAAAGCGTGGTTTTTGAATCAGTTCAATCTAATACAGATTAGATTTTACCAACTAGGTCGATTGAAGGAGCAAGAGTTGCATCGCCTTCTTTCCATTTAGCTGGGCAAACTTCGCCTGGGTGAGCGTGTACGTATTGAGCTGCTTTAACTTTACGAAGAAGTTCTTGAGCATCACGACCGATACCACCAGCGTTGATTTCAACGATTTGGATTTTACCTTCTGGATCGATAACGAAAGTACCACGATCAGCAAGACCGTCAGCTTCGATTAATACATCAAAGTTTTTAGCAAGAGTCCAGTTCGCATCACCAACCATTACGTATTGGATTTTTTTGATTTCTTCTGAAGAATCGTGCCAAGCTTTGTGAGTGAAATGAGTGTCAGTAGAAACTGAGTAGATTTCAACACCTAGTTTTTGGAATTCTGCATAGTTGTCAGCAAGGTCACCAAGTTCAGTTGGGCAAACGAAAGTGAAGTCAGCTGGGTAGAAGAATACAACAGACCATTTACCTTTAAGATCAGCTTCAGTTACTTCGATGAATTGACCATTTTGGAATGCTTGTGCTTTAAACGGTTTAACTTCAGTATTAATTAAGCTCATCATTGTCTCCATGATTGAGGTTTGTTTTTGATTTCCAATAGGGTACAGAAATTTTGCTTATTGCTGAAATAGTATTTTTACATAACTAATATCGGAAAATCCGAATTAGTACACTCCAGAACTATTTCAGCAATAACGATTATTTATCATTATTTCATTCGATATAAGCCATATCAATGCCATATAAAGTTGAAAGTAAAATGACAAAATCATCTTTTTAAAGTCTGTAACCAACATGATGCTTGTTGCATAAGATTTCAAGGGTGATCTCTAAAAAAGTTATAAAAAATATTTCAAATTATAGAATTTGTTCATATAAGATGGCATGAACAAAAAATGATTCCAGATTTGATCAGGTGCTCAGTCAATTTTTTCGTATCATTGCCATTCTTAGTCTTGCATTTGCATCACTATGTATTCTTAAAGTTGAAGACACAGGTACAAATTTATGTATCTATGAATACTTGCAACCTCAAAAAGCGACCTACTTTAATGAACTATTTGGAACTTCATCAGATGATCCTACGCTATTGAGTACCATGGGAATCGTTGGAATCTTCTTTTTTTTCATACTGTTGTTATCATTTAGACGTGCTTGGTATGTGGTTATATTATGGCTATATGCGATTTTTCAATTCATCATCATTTTAATGATAGAAACTGCTTCAATTTCAAAAATTATCTATGACAGTATTGTTTATTGTCATAATGGTTGGTTGTTCGCATGGGGGATCGGGCAGAGCATATTTATTGTTTTTAGTTTCGTTTACATTTTCTATGGCACTGAAACTAATGTATAAAGCTTTCAAATGGATTGGCTTGAGTTGCCTATTCTAGTCAGTATGTGGCTTTATTATTCTGTACTGGATGAATCAAGAATGTGCTTTCATTTCAAGGTGCTAGCCCGAATCAAATTAATTATTATGCTGAAATGAATGGTTCTTCATCGGATGAACCTCTTTTATTTATTTTTATTGCGTTGATTTGCATTTTATTTTCAATTTTTTTGTGCTTAGCAAAATCTGTTCATCATTTCTTGATCATCACTTTCACTTTATTGATGTTATTAATTGTGCCATTGAGTATATTCTATACAGTGTGATTTTATCAGCCATTACATGGCAGTATTGAAGCATGTGGCAATTATTGGTTATTGGCCGCAATTTTAGTTTTTTATCATTTTATTCTGTTCGGCTTTACCTATTGGTTTCAGGCACGCAAAAAATAGATTCATCTTTCACTATTTTTACATACAGCGTAAAATATTCGGTTCTATTTTAATTATTAGGATAATGCATCTGTGCCAAGTCAGTTAAATGTCGATCAATTGGTCATGGTTCGTGATCGCCATCGCTTAAGTCGGCTGAAAAAAGGCAAAGAAGCCAATCCTGAAAAATTTCAAGATTTGTTTGAAAAGTCGAATGCGAAAGTGCGCGAACGGATTGCCCGCATTCCCAATATTAAATTAAATCAAGACTTACCTGTTACGCAGTATGCGGACAAACTAATTGAAGCGATTCAAAAGCATCAAGTGATTATTGTGGCAGGTGAAACCGGTTCGGGTAAAACCACGCAGTTACCGCAAATTGCCATGCTTGCAGGTCGTGGTTTAACGGGTTTGATTGGTCATACTCAACCCCGTCGACTGGCTGCCCGTAGCGTTTCGCAACGTATTGCAGAAGAAGTGGGCGAAAAGCTAGGGGAGTCGATCTCCTTTAAGGTTCGTTTCAATGAACAAGGTTCACAAGATTCCATCGTTCGTTTAATGACCGACGGTATTTTATTGGCTGAACTGGCCAATGACCGATTCTTAAATAAATACGACACGATTATTATCGATGAAGCGCATGAACGTTCGCTGAATATCGACTTCATCATGGGCTATCTCAAACAGCTCTTGCCTCGTCGTAAAGATCTCAAAGTCATTATTACTTCAGCAACTTTAGACGTAAATCGATTCTCGAATTACTTTAATGGGGCACCTATTTTTGAAGTCGAAGGTCGAAGCTTTCCGGTAGAACTCCGTTATCGTCCGATTTCAGAGCTGAGTATTGTTGGCAGTGATGACGATGAGTTTGATGATTTTGAAGAAAATCTACCGCGTGCCGTTGTTTCGGCAGTAGAAGAATGTTTTCAAGATGCACAGGAAAAAGGTCATCCTGAACATGCCGACATTTTGATTTTTGCCAGCACTGAACAAGAAATACGTGAGTTACAAGAAACACTGCAAAAGTTTGGGCCAAAACATACCGAAGTTTTGCCTCTCTATGCTCGATTAGCTTTGTCAGAACAGCAAAAGATCTTTAATCCATCAGGCGGTGGGCGACGGATTATTATTGCCACCAACGTGGCAGAAACTGCCTTAACTGTGCCAAATATTCGCTATGTAATTGATAGTGGCTTTGCACGGATATCCCGTTATAACTATCGCTCACGTGTACAGCGTCTACCAATTGAGGCTGTATCACAGGCTGCAGCAAATCAGCGTAAAGGTCGTTGTGGTCGTATTGCACCGGGTGTGTGTATTCGACTGTATTCAGAAGAAGACTTTATGAGTCGTCCTGAATTTACCGAACCGGAGATTAAACGAACCAACTTGGCCTCGGTTATTTTGCAAATGCAAAGTTTGGGCTTTGGTGAATTAGAAGACTTCGATTTTATTGAGCCGCCAGATCATCGTTTGGTGAATGATGGTCGTAAGCTTTTGATTGAGCTTGGGGCGATGGTTGAGAAAGGGAAAGCCCCTCTTTCGCAAAGAGGGGTTGGGGGAGGTTCTATTGAAAGTAATCCCCCTAAATCCCCCTTTACAAAAGGGGGACTTCCTCCGACGAAGGGTGGTGGTTTAACCAAAATTGGTCAGCAAATGGCGAAAATGCCGATCGACCCACGTCTTGCACGGATGATTTTGGGTGGAGCGCATTTTGGCGTATTAAATGAAGTCTTAATTATTGTCGCTGCTTTAGCGGTACAAGATCCACGTGAACGTCCTGCGGATAAACAAATGCAGGCCGATCAGAAACATGCTTTGTTCCGTGAAGCTGACTCGGATTTCTTGTTCTATATCAAATTATGGGAAGCTTTGGTTGCTAACCGTGACATGAGTGAGAATAAGCGTCGAACCTTTGCACGCAACCATTTCCTTAGTTGGTTACGCCTCCGTGAGTGGAAAAAAACCCATGAGCAATTGGTGGATTTGGCTCAGGGCTTAAAACTGTCCTTTAATGAAAAGAAGGCCAATTATGAAAATCTGCACCGTGCGTTATTAACGGGTTTACTTTCATTTATTGCCAACAAAACCGATGAACGCAATGTATTCATGGCAGTGCGTCAGCAAAAGGCACGCATTTTCCCTGCATCAACCTTGCATAAAACCAATACACCTTGGGTCATGGCTTTTGAGATGGTGGAAACCTCTCAGGTATATCTTCGTACATTGGCGAAAATTGAACCTGAATGGATTTTATTGGCTGCAGGCGATTTATTGAAGCATCATTATTTTGAGCCGCATTGGTCGAAAAAAGCTGGTGTGGTGAATGCTTATGATCAAATTTCTTTATTTGGTTTGATTATTGAGCCACGTCGTCAGATTAATTATGAAAAAGTGGATCATCCGGCGGCGCATGAAATTTTCCTACGCGATGCGTTGACGACGGGACATTTGGGTATTACGCCGCCGTTCTTAAAACACAATTTATTAAAACTCGAAGAAGTTGAGCGTGTTGAAGATAAACTGCGTCGTCGTGATTTGGTGGTGGATGAAGAAACCATCTACCAATTTTATGCTGCAAAAGTGCCTGAAGAGGTGGCAAGTCGTCGTAGTTTTGAAGACTGGCGTGCAACTGTAGAACCGAAAAATCCACGGCATTTATTTATCGATGATGATGCGCTTTGGATGAATGACCGTCCAACGACCCAGCAATTTCCAGACTACCTACGAAATGGTGAACTGCGTTTGGCTGCAAGTTATCGTTTTGACCCAAGTCATGATGAAGATGGTGCAACGGTCAAAATTCCAGTTCAAGCTTTGCCGCAAGTGGATGAAAATATTTGGTCATGGGGTATACCTGGTTGGCGACAAGACCTGATTGAAGCTTTACTTAAAGCACTGCCTAAGGATAAACGCCGTCACTTGGTGCCAATACCTGATACAGCGCGTAAATTGATGGATCGTGTCGATGCCGTGCATTTGCGCGAGCATATTTTTAGTTTCTTGGCGTTCCAACTGCGTGGTGAGCAAATCACAGATAAGGACTTTTCTTGGGAACGCGTTGAGCAATATCTGCTGCCTTTAATCAAAGTCATTGATGAAAAAGGCCGTGTGATTGAGCAAGGTCGTGATCTAGATGAACTCAAAGCACGCTGTCGTACGGAAACTCATAGCCCAGTCAAACAGTTAAAAGGTGAGTTTAAAACCTTCCCTGATAATTTTGTGTTCGAAGCATCACAAAAAGTCACGGGTGTGGTGGTGAAACAATACCAAGCGCTTGTTCCAGTCAAAAGCTTTGCGGAGTTGGATGCCAAAGATGAATCGGGTGTGGTGATTCAGACTTTCAATGACCAATTTGAAGCAGTCAAACAACATCGCGAAGGGATCATTCGTTTGGTTCATATGCAGTTGGGTGACTTAGTTCGTCAGTTGAAAAAACAGATATCTAAACCCTTGGCATTGGCTTATTCACCGCTAGGTGACAAAGCAAAACTAGAGCAAATGTTAGTTTATGCCACACTTCAGCTTGCAATAAATGAGCTACCTGTCAATGTGCAGGAGTACCAAAACCTGATTTTAAATGTAAAGAAATCTTTCTTAACCCATGGGCAACAAGCATTAGCCGTTTTAACTGAAACCTATATTCAATGGCAGGATATACGTCGGAAATTGTTGGTTTTAGATGATTCTGTGTTTGGAAAGAACATTGATGACATTGAAGATCAACTCGATTTGATGCAACTTTCAGATTTCGTTTATGGCAAAACTTCCGATGTGTGGCTCGAATTTCCAAGATATTTGAAGGCATTAGTCTTGCGTTTAGACCGCTTGCCAAATAACCTACAAAGGGACAATTCTGCCATTGATCAAGTTGACCCATGGATGGAAAAATTATTTAAGTTTAAAAATGACACTCGCCTTAAAGAATTGTATTTCATGGTTGAGGAGTTACGCATCTCTATTTTCTCTCAACCAATGAAGACCAAGATGCCAATTTCTCCATCCCGCTTGCAAAAAGTATGGGATAAGCTCGGAATCAGTTAAGATATAGGTAATTTCTAAAAGGAGTTTTACATGGGCATCCGCATTACGGGTACAGGTCTTTATCATCCAGAAGACGTAATTACTAACGAAGAGTTAGTTGAAGCTTTAAATGCTTATGTGGAACAGTACAACAGTGATAATGCTGAAAAAATTGAAGCCGGTGAGCTAGAAGCGCGCCGTGGTTCAAGTGCAGAATTTATCGAAAAAGCATCTGGCGTGAAAGCACGTTATGTTGCTGAAAAAAGCGGTATTTTAGATCCAAAACGTTTACGCCCAGTGCTACATGAACGTCCAAATGATGAAATTTCGCTACAAGCGGAATGGGGCGTAGCTGCTGCAAAGCAAGCGATGGAAAATGCAGGCGTGACTGCTGAAGACATCGATGTTGTGATCTTGTCATGCTCTAACATTCAACGTGCATATCCAGCCGTTTCAATTGAAATTCAAACTGCGTTGGGTATTCAGGGTTATGCCTATGACATGAACGTTGCATGTTCAGCTGCAACTTTTGGTATCAAGCAAGCCTATGACGCGATCAAATCAGGCGCTCGTCGCGTGTTATTGGTGAACGTTGAGATCACATCTGGTCATACAGATTTCCGTATGCGTGACTGTCACTTCATCTTTGGTGACGTTGCAACGGCTTCGATCATTGAAGAAACTGAAACCAAAGCTGGTTTTGAAGTGTTGGATATTGACCTGTTTACTCAGTTCTCAAACAACATTCGTAACAACTTCGGTTACTTAAATATGAGTGAAGTCGATGCTGACATCGACAACAACCGTTTCCGTCAAGACGGTCGTAAAGTATTTAAAGAAGTGTGTCCATTAGTGGCGAAAATGATCACTAAGCAATTGGATGACAATAAAATTGCGGCAACAGATGTAAAACGCTTCTGGTTACACCAAGCAAATGCCAGCATGAATGAATTGATTCTGAAACTGGTTGTGGGTAAAGAACATGCTCAGCCAGACCTTGTTCCAATCATTCTTGATGAATTTGCCAATACTTCATCAGCAGGTGTCATTATTGCATTGCACCGTACTGCGAATGAAGTAAACCATGGCGAATATGGTGTGCTTTGCTCATTTGGTGCAGGCTACTCAGTAGGTTCTGTACTTGTTCAAAAACATGATGCTGCCTAAGGTCAGCACATATGCAGGTTGAACATGATGCAAAATGGATAAAGCGTTTAAGCGCTTTATCCCGCATGTATTTCACGCCGACCTTTTTTGGCGCTGAATATATTGATGCATCAAAACCTGCAATGTATGTAGGGAATCATACAATTTACGGTGTACTCGATTCACCGTTGATTATTGATTATCTCTACAATGAACATAAAGTGGCTGTGGTCAGTATCGCTGATCATAGCCATTTTTATTTGCCCGGTTGGCGTGGCATGGTCAAAAAGTTCGGTGCAGTCCAAGGCATTCAGGACTATGTCAGAACAGTGATGCAACAAGGTTATTCCATTTTAGTTTTTCCCGGTGGTGGTCGAGAGGTTTTGAAGCGAAAAGGCGAAGCCTATCAACTGATTTGGAAGCAACGTTATGGCTTTTTAAAACTGGCGCAAGAATTTAATTATGATATCGTGCCTTTTGCCGCTTTAGGTGGAGATGAAGTCTTTGAACTGGGTTTTGATGCCAGTGTGATTGTTGAACATCGTTGGTTTAAACAACTATTAAAAATACAAAAAATCGATAAATTATTACGTCATGGTGATGTGATTCCGTCTTTACCCAAGCGTATTATCCCCAAGCGCATTCCATTCTATTTTCAATTTTTACCCCGTCAAAGTTTGAGTCATATTCAGAGTGTGGAGGATTTAAAGCTCTATCGAGAGGCACTACAACAAGATATTTACAATGCGATAGAACAGCTTAAGAAAATCCGTTCAGAACAATATTCTACAGATCAATAATAGTGACTACTCTTCAACTTCATTCATTTTTATTCGTCACAGCTCAAAATTATGGTGAATTTTGTCACAACAATAGCTTTTAGATTTTTTTATTGAACGCCTTTGTATTGACCTTTTGTACAGCTATTCGGCTGATTAATGGCAGTAGTCGGAGCATTAAACTTTGACTATAGTGAAGGTTGAAAAATAATCAACGATCGTTAGGGCGGAAGATGGAAAAGAAAAGCTTGACCCCGCAGCTTGAGCATATTGCTCGGCAACTTATTCGAATATCTCCAAGTTTAAAGCAGTTGTATCAAGAGCAAATGGATCTTGCTACAGCACTCAATTCACAAAATATCTTTAAAATTGAACAAGAGCAGCACCGCATTCAACTGTGTAATGGACTGTGGACCTTACAGCTACAAAGTCGTGAATCGATTGGCTATCAGTTTCCTAGAAGTCCATTTAGACCCATCAAAATTGCTGAATTGCATACGACAGTGCCATGTATTGAAGTAGTAGAAGATTTCTTATTTCATGAATTGTATTTTTTTACTGGCGACCTAAAGCCGCAACATTCACTCTTGCTCAGAGAAAAAGCACAGCAATTTAGACAATTGATCTTACAGTCGATTTTTCAACATCTAAATGGGCCAGCGCGTGTTCAGCAGTTTTTAGCACAGATGACAGCAGTTGAAGCGCAAATTTTTGATCAGCTGATGCAAGAGCAGCAGATTTATCAGACACCGCTATTACAAACGTATATCGAATGCCAAATCTGTCTACCACATTGGTTGATGCAAAAGATTGAGCAGATGTTTGCGCTTCATTCACTTACAGAAGCTGAAATATTGCCGATACAGCTCTTGATGGATAGTTTGGACGAGATTTGTTTTGCTACAGCACAATTTTTAGATCCAACGATTTACCGGATCATGAGTTTGAGTTATGAAGATCGGTTCAATTTACAAGAATTAAATGAACATATAGAAGATATTATTTTGTTGCTCGACCATGCATATGAGCGTCCCAATTTGTTGGGTTTTATTCGTTTGATGCATCGGGATGTTTGGGCAGAGCAGGACATATTAAGCCATAGCAATTTTGTGCAAGTCACAGCAATTTGGCAAAAAAAATGTGGAAAACTCCCTTTACTCGACAACAACCGTGCAGTGCGATGGATGTTCAAGCAGTCAGCCGAAGTATTGGATTGGCTGAGTCGTAATTTTCAACACAGTAATGTACGAGTGGCTGTGACGGCATTAAGTTTTGTCGATACGCAGCATATTCATCCTGCATTGATTCTTGCAACCCTACAACATTTTCAATTTGTTGCAGCGCGCTTATTTATTCAAAATTGCCATACGATTGCGCATGAACATGATTGGTTTAATCATGAAAAAAATCTGCAGTTTGTTTTACAGCGAAAATATCAGCAGCATGATGACCATCGTGTAGTGATCAGCCCATCGATTTTGTATTTAGATGAGTGGTTGATCTTAATGCGACAGGTATTAGGCGCGGAGGATCAGGCCATAAAAAAAGTCTATCTACCTTTGAGCCGTATTATGCAGGCCTATCTGCAGCATTTATTACGTTGTACGCAGCATTTACCGCAGGCTTTGATGGATTTTATTCGTCCAGAAACCCAAGAAAATCGCCAATTTTTAAGTGTTTTACGACAACATAAAATTCAACTGCAGGATTTTCGAAATTTATTTTATTTAAAGCATGCCAATTTAAGAGTATCTGTATTTGATGCATATGTGCGTGACTATGTTAGTGCGACTTATTCTACAGGTCATACAGTCCCAAAAAATATTACCTGGAATGGAGTCTTTCATCAGGCGGTGCATTGGCATGCCAAGCAACAAAAGCAAGAAATGTTAACTCAATTAAAGCGTAAATTTGAGACAACAGTCTGGCAGCCATTTACAACAGAAGACAAAATATATTTTCAAGATTGGGTCTTTGAAGAATTAAAAACCATCGATCGAATTATTGATGAATCTATTCACTTTAAACATTGTTTGGCATCAAGTTATAGCGCCAGTATCATTGCAAGACTATATGTAGCTTTTCATATGTACCATCCCATTTTGCATGTATCGATGACTTTGGGCTGTCATGTGCAAAACCACATTTTGGTTTTTGATCAACTTGAGTATTCAAATAATACCCAAGCAGAAATAGAAAAAGTAAATATCGCCAAAGAATTTTTAAATAGGTTCAATAGCTTAAAGTAAGATTGGCGAAATACGGATTTAGTAAACTGTGTTGTGCGCTTAACTTTTGAGTCAAAAATCGTTAGGCTATAGCCGTTCTTTTACGGTATAGGTCTTATGAAACAAGAAACTGCACTCAAGCTGCTCAAAGCAGGCGAAAATGTGTTTTTAACAGGTTCGGCTGGTGCAGGGAAAACTTATACTTTAAATCAGTACATCAATTATCTAAAAGCGCGCAAAGTGCCGGTGGCAATTACGGCTTCTACAGGGATTGCTGCAACCCATATGAATGGCATGACAATTCATACATGGGCAGGGATTGGGATTAAAGATGCGATTTCCGAAGATGAGTTAAAGCGCTTAAAAGAACGTAAATATTTAAAAGAGCATTTGGAAAATGCCCAAGTTTTAATCATCGATGAAATTTCGATGTTGCATGCCAAGCAATTAAACTTGGTGAATAAAGTTTTAAAATTTTTTAAAGACAGTGAAGATGCTTTTGGGGGGATTCAAGTCATTGTTGCAGGTGACTTCTTCCAGTTACCCCCTGTGGGACGCAAAGGTGAATTAAACCGTGACAAGTTTTGCTTTATGTCTGAGGCATGGGTAGAAGCGAAGTTTCGCGTGTGTTATTTGACCGAACAACATCGTCAGGGTAATGACTATCTCAATGATATTCTAAATGCGATTCGTGCTCAGCAAATTACGGGCGATCATTTGCATGCTTTAAGGCAGACAAGTTCACAAAATATAGGTGAAACCTTTACGCGCTTGTATACCCATAATATGGATGTAGATAGTATTAACTATAAACATCTAAATGAAATTGAGCAAGAATCTCGCCAGTTTGATGCCCAATGTGATGGTAATGATAAACTGATCGAAACCTTAAAATCTTCAGTGCGTGCGCCGGAAACTTTGACCTTAAAGAAAAATGCCAAAGTGATGTTTGTAAAAAACAACTTTGACGTGGGCTATATCAATGGCAGCCTCGGTGAAGTGATAGGTTTTGAAGAAGATGATGAATATGGCATCTTGCCTAAAGTAAAACTCACTGATGGCATGACCTTGGTGGTAGAACCTGAAACATGGTCTGTCGATAATGATGATGGTAAAACCATTGCCAGTTTCCAACAAATTCCACTGCGTTTGGCCTGGGCGATCACCATTCACAAATCTCAAGGGATGACCCTTGCAGCGGCTGAAATTAACTTGACCCATACTTTTGAGAAAGGTCAGGGTTATGTGGCATTGTCGCGTTTAAAAACATTAGATGGTTTGCGTTTACTTGGTTTTAATGAACAAGCCTTAGAACTCGACAGTTTGGCGATTAAAGCCGATCGACGTTTTCAGGAACTCTCTGATGAAGCGGAAACTAATTTTGCAGAGGCTGATTTAACAGTACAACACAAAGCCTTTATTCGCCATTGTGGCGGAACACTGAATGAAGTGGAAATCGAGCGCAATGAAAAGAAAATTGCCAAAACTGGTGCGAAACAAAGTTTTGCCACAGCGACTTTAGATCAAACTCGTGAATTGTTTGAAGAAGGTTATGAAATTCAAGATATTGCAGTGGAGCGTGGCTTAACACCAGCCACCATTATTAACCATTTGGCTCGTCTGCAAAAAGAGCAAGGTTTAGATATCTCGGTGGCACATCCGGGAGAAGATGTGGTTGAGCAGGTGCGTAAAATCTATAAACGCTTGGCGAAGCGACAAGACCCAGCACATTATAATGATGACGGCACGGTTAAGCTGCGTCCAATTGTGGAGTTGACCAGTCCACGCATGGGTTATGACCAAGTTCGTTTGGCTTTATTATTTGTGGAATAATGGATATATGGTGCATACGAAAAATACTGATGAATAAAGTGTGGTTAATATCGTTCAATAGATTTAACAGTAGACTGTCTAAAGGATTCGTATTTTTCCTAAGCGATGGTTTACACTGTAGCAAGTTAATTTGCTAACGATTTGAATTATGACTTTTAGTGCATGGTATTCACTGCGTAAATTTGTCTATAACAATTTACATAATGATGATTATGAAACTAAATTTAGTCATTTTCTCAACTATGCTTTGATATTGCTGATTTTAGGTAATGCTGCTGCGGTTTTACTCGAATCGGTCAATGATATTTATTTGTCTTATCAAGTTTACTTTGATTTTTTTGAAAATTTTTCAATCATTGTATTTAGTGTTGAATACGTATTGAGGCTTTGGTCGATTGCAGATAAAGACCCATTTTACTCCGCTTGGCGTAATCGTTTGAATTGGGTAAAAAGTGGTGGCGCAATTATTGATTTATTGGCAATTTTACCTGCATATCTAAATTTCTTTGTCCATTTTGATTTGCGTTTTTTACGTATTTTACGATTACTGCGTTTATTGAAATTAACTCGATATTTTGTGTCATTGCAAATTTTGTTACGTGTCATTGAACGTGAAAAAGGTTCATTTCAAGCTGTTGTTTTTATTTTATTCATTATGATTATTATGGCTGCAGCTGGGGTGTATTTAGTTGAGAGTAAAGCCCAGCCAGAAGTCTTTAGCTCTATTCCTGCGTCCATGTGGTGGGCAGTTGTTACTTTAACGACGGTCGGTTATGGCGATGTAACACCGATTACCCCTGTTGGGCGGATATTAGGTGCAATGATTACGATATTGGGCGTTGGCTTGGCAGCATTGCCAGCAGGTATTTTAGCCAATGGTTTGGCACATGAATTGGAGCAACGCAAACAACAATTAGAACTCAGTTTTCGTGAGTTGATTCAAAATCGTGAAATTGATTTTGTACTTGAGCCTGAAAAAATAGAAGAAATTCGAAAAACAGTGGGTTTAACCCGTGAGCAAACACAGGATATTATTTGGCAATTGGTACGTGAGCAAAAAGAGGAATCATTAAAGCAGGAGCGTGAGCAGTATGCATATTGCCCGCATTGTGGAAAAAAATTACCTGATTTGTAATGTGAAAAAAAATTAGCTTAAAGATGATTCAGTAAAACTTGATGAAGTATATTCATGTGGATAAAAAATAGTTAAATAAAATTTATGATGAATATGATTCATAAATATCATGATATGATGAATATAATTTAAAAATACTGATTTTCAGCTCATTCAGTATGTCGTTTGTGGAACTCATTATGTTGGAATTACGCCATCTCAAAACATTATTGGCACTCAGAGAACATGGTTCTTTGGTCGCTGCATCTAATGATCTATGTTTAACGCCTTCTGCACTTTCACACCAGTTGAAAGAGCTAGATCATTGGTATGGGGTAGAGGTGGTGAACCGACGCACACGTCCTGTGACCTTTTCGAATGTTGGGCAACGTTTACTACGCCTTGCTGATGATATTTTGCCGCAAGTTCAAATTGCGCAATCGGACATTACACGTATTGTGCATGGTCAAACCGGCCGAATTATTTTTTCTTCTGAATGTCATAGTTGTTTTGATTGGCTGATGCCGTTATTGAATGTCTACCGTCAGCAATACCCAGATGTAGATTTGGACTTTGCCTCTGGCTTTGAAGCCAATCCGCATGAACTATTACAAACAGGTGAGTTTGATCTTCTGATTACGGCAGACCCAATCAATTTAAAAGGTGTGGAATATTTCCCTATCTTTGAATATGAGTCTCGTTTGGTACTGTCAAATACGCATCCATTGGTTCGTGCAACAAATGTGACTGTTCAAGAATTAGCAGAAGAAACGCTGATTACCTATCCGGTCGATAAACATCGTTTAGATATCATGGCGAAATTATTTTTACCGGCCAATATTCAGCCTAAACACGTCCGTACCACAGATTTGACCCAGATGCTGATTCAGTTGGTTGCAAGTGGTCGTGGTATCGCGGCATTACCTGATTGGGTGGTAAATGAATATGAACAAAAAGGTTGGGTGACCTCTCGACGCTTAGATTGTGTTTCACCTGAAGGTTTAAGACGGACTTTGTACGCCGGTTATCGTACCGAAGAGGCTGAAAAAAGCTACTTTGAAGGCTTCCTAAAACAGTTGGCGAAATTCTCACAAAAACGCAATCAATATTATTCCAACTAAGGGGGATCTATGATTCAGAGTCTTTTTGTATACGGGACATTACGTCTAGGTCAGCCCAATGCTAATGTGATGGAGCGCATAGGTGGTGTGTGGAAGAAAGGTGTGGTTTGGGGTGAATTAGAACATAAAGGCTGGGGTGCGGCTATGGGCAGTCCGGGCATTCGTTTATCGAAGGCAGGTCAAGCCATTGAAGGCTATGTTTTTATCTCTGAAAACTTAGCAGCTCATTGGGCTGCTTTAGATGAATTTGAAGGGGCTGAATACCAACGTGTGGCTGTTGATGTGCAATTGGAAGGCGGAGAATGGATGCAGAGTGAAATTTACGCCTTGAAATAATATAGAGGGGAGAGTCGTAAAATACGTGGGCCATCCATACATTATGACTTTCCCCGACCTTTGAAATATGTATCGATGATTCTGCTTGCTCTGTTGTTTCCTTGAGTGCATTTTCTTTCGAAGAGCAGTATTTGAAAGAGTTGTATCTAAAGTGCTTGAATGCACAGAAATCACTTTAAGATTGCTATACAAGTGGATGAATAATTTTTAGAATTGAGCTGTATCTCACACTGAAACCTGTTTGAGCTCAATCATGCCGAATACTATAGAACCCTCACCAACTCAACTCATGTCTGTGATTCAAACTCAGACAGCTATTGCGAAACTGGGTTTAGATCTAAATGCAGTGATGACCGTAGTGGCAGAACAGGCGCAGCAGATTACACATGCTAAAGGTGCAGTTGTAGAGTTGGCTGAAGATGGTGATATGGTCTATCGTGCAGTGTCTGGTGGGGCGAGTCATTTACTGGGTTTAAGACTTCATATTGAAAATAGTTTATCGGGTCTATGTATAGCGCAAAAACAAACACTGTATTGCCAAGATTCGGAAACAGATGCACGGGTAGATCGCGTGGCATGTCAACGTGTTGGATTGCGTTCGATGGCAGTAGTGCCATTGATTCATTGTGATGAAGGTGTCGGTGTTTTAAAGATTTACTCTGACCAAGTCGATGCCTTTCAGGAAGCCGATTTACATATATTGAGTTTGATGTCTGAGTTGATCGCTGCGGCGATGTACCATGCAACACGTTTCGGTGCGACAGAGTTATATAAATTGGCGACTCAAGATAGCTTAACAGGTTTAGCTAATCGGGCTTTGTTTGTCGACTTTTTACGCCAAGGGATAGAAAAAGCACGTGCGCAGAAAAAAGTGTTGGGTATCTTGATGATTGATATGGATGGTCTGAAGCCGATTAATGATCAGTTTGGACATCGCATTGGGGATGCTGCACTGAAAGAAATCGCGCAGCGCATTTTGCGTGAAACGCGTCAAGATGACTTGGTTGCACGCTTGGGCGGTGATGAATTTGCTGTGATTTTAACCAATATTGCCAACTTAGAGCGTGCGCAAACGGCGATGAATCGAATCGCAGAAAGTTGCGGACTGCCATTTGCATTCGAGCAAATGAGCTTGAAAATTGGTGCCAGTATTGGCATGGCTTTATTTCCAGAGGATGCCGAATCCATCGATCAATTGGTCGAAATGGCTGATTTGAAAATGTACGCCAATAAGCGTGAACGGAAACAAGTTAATATTGAATAACTCACTGCCTGAATATCTCACTGCTTAAATAATTCACTAATTGTTATGCAGGTGAATTCCTTCACTACTGTCATATTATCTAAAGTATCGCAAAACGTTTTGATGAAAACTTGTCCTGTCTCAAACAATTGCAGATGACATCACGGAATATTATTGTTTAATTTAAATCAAAGTGCGCTTAGCATGTGACGGTGCAAGATGATTAAATAATTGAAAAATCATCTAAGGTCATTTGTTTTTTGACTCAAAATAATATTTTGAATTGTTAAGCTGTGCGCTATTGCATGGCGAAAAGAGCATGACAATTCAATGAAAGGGATGTCAAAAGATTTATTCATTATTGCGGCAGGTTTTATTGCTGCAATGCACATCGGGAAACTACCGCCCGCGATACCTGTATTACAACAGCAACTCGGCATTAGCTTTATTCAGTCTGGTTTATTGCTCTCATTGGTACAGGGTGCAGGAATGTGCTTTGCATTGTTGATTGGTAGTTATATCCAAAAAATTGGATTTAAGCTGTGTATTTTATTGGGCTTAAGTTTATTGACGATAGCAAGTGCATGGGGGGGCTTTGCACAAAGCTTTGATGTCTTGTTGCTTCTACGTGTCATAGAAGGATTTGGCTTCTTATTGGTGACTCTCACAGGGCCTGCATTTATCCGTCAGCTAGTACCGCTACAACACATCAGCGCGAAGATGGGGCTGTGGAGTGCTTATATGGGCGGAGGTATGGGGATTGCCTTATTGGTCGCGCCATTTCTAATTGCTCAATATGGATGGAGCATAGTTTGGCTCAGTTTTGCTATGATCACTGCTGCATTACTGCTCTGTATCGCCATGTTTATTCCTCAGCCTAAAGCGGCGCTTAATACAACACCTGTTATTGGTCTCATTCGGGATACTCTTAAACATCCAGCAGCATGGCTTTTGGCGCTCATTTTTGGGACATATGCAGGGCAGTGGTTTGCATTGGTGGGATTCTTACCGATGATTTATGCACAAAACCAAATTTCAGCAGAACTGGCAGGTGCTTTAACAGCCAGCGTTGCCGTTGCCAATGCTGTGGGTACATGGGGGTGTGGACTGCTATTACAGCGTGGTTTTCAAGCTAAAACTTTAGTCCAACTGGGTTTTGCCGTCTTGATCATTTGCTCCTTAGGATTTTATCTCTTTAAAGACGCGTTACCGTTTTTATTGCAATATTTAACAGTGTTCAGTTTTTCGCTATTTGGTGGCTTAGTTGCTGCAACGGTCTTTGCGCAAGCACTGCATTTTGCACCTTATCCTGCGGCAATTAGTACGACGATCGGCATGATTTTACAATGTTCTGCCATTTCACAATTTGTTCTGCCTCCGGTGATTGCCACCGTAGTTTCACAGACTGGAGCGTGGTTTTGGGCGGGTATCTTGATGTCAGCGTTGTCATTCGTTGGAATCATGCTTAGTCGACGTTTATTTCAAATGCAGCATGGCTCAAATTAACATTTTGTTAAACCGCTATGTCAGCAACGGCCTTATTGCTTAATCCCAATCAGTAAAGACAAGATGCCTGCTGCAATGAGTGGGCCGACAGGTACACCGCGCAGCATCGCAACACCTGCGACTGTCCCAATCAACAGTCCAGCAACCACATCTGGCTGATTGGACATCAGTTTGACACCGCGACCGCCTAACCATGCGACAAAGACGCCAATGGCGATTGCGACGAGGGATTTCCAACTTAAAAAGGATTTTAAAATTGAATCGCCGGGTATTTTCCCGCTAGCGATCGGTGTGAGTACGCCAATGGTTAAAATAATAATGCCAATGTTTAAGCCATATTGTTGCAGATAGGGGAAAAATTCACTCAAAGGCGTGATGCGGAAAATAATCAAGACACCTGCTGCTATGGTGATCGCTGTATTGTGGCTAAAGATGCCACAAGCCAATAACACCAATAACACGATCAGATTTAAATCCAACTGAGACATAGGATATTCGTGAGAAACTTCAATAAATAATCAATAGTGTAGCGCAGAAACATTAAAAACTGGCGTTCAAGATCATTTCCGCTATTTTTCCTGCAAGTTGAGTCACTGTTCAGTATAAAATAGCAATATATGGTGTTTATTAGGTTGTTCTATGTTTTTGGAAAAAATGCTGCAATCACAAGGTTTTGGTTCGCGTAAATATTGCCAACAGTTGATAAAAAATGGTGCGGTCGAAATACACGGTGAGATTGTAGATAATCCAAAGCAAAAGCTGGACTTGAATGATTTAACTTACAGTGTGCATGGACAGGACTATACCTATCGTGAGCATGTTTATATCGCGTTAAATAAACCTCAAGGTTATGAATGTTCGCATCAGGCAACCCATCATTTTAGTGTTTTTGAATTATTTGATGATGTGCTGTTAAATCGTGGTCTGCAATGCGTCGGGCGACTGGATCAAGACACCACTGGACTGTTGCTGCTCACGGATGATGGTCAATATCTACAAGCGCTTACACACCCTAAAAAGCATGTTGCCAAAGTGTATTCGATGCATACCGCAGATCCTGTGACACCTGAGCAAATACAACAATTAGAACAAGGCGTGGAGCTTCGAAACGAAAAAGGCATCTTCGCTGCAACCGATGTACAGCTATTGGCTTCACATCAATTGCAAATGACTGTCCATCAAGGGGTATATCATCAAGTGAAGCGGATGTTGGCGGCTGTCGGCAATAAAGTTGAAACATTACATCGTGCTCAAATAGGACAATTAAAGCTTGAAGATATTGCTGGGGGTGAATGGATCTATTTGAATGCAGCGCAAATTGAACAATCGAAATTTCGTGAAAATCTAAATTCACAGTAATAGGTACAGGGCTTTGATACGTCATCATTTGAAGGATGAATGTGCGGTATTAAAGCCCTTTAATATGTCTGCTATCTACTGATCGAAAGATTCGTTTCTAATATGCGTTGATGATGTATTTTAATGCTGAGCAATGCATTAGCGAATAAAGTAATGATAAGTTTGAAATTCATCGTCTTTAATGAAGCCCATCGATTCATAGAGCTGATGTGAGTGATAGTTATTTTTTTGAGTTTCGAGGCTGATTCGAAGCGCGCCTTCATGTTGAGCAAAGAGAACCGCAGTATCGATCAATTGTTTGGCTGAACCTTGACGACGATATATAGGGCTGACATAGACATCATCTAAAATATAGTAGGTTGAACAAGCCACAGATGAAAAGCCCAAATATAGTAAGATAAACCCAGTAATCACATCATCTTTTAAGCAAATAAAAATTACGCTTTCATTATTTTCAAAACGTTGTCTTAGAAATTTATATGAAATATCAAGATTAGAAGAGGTGCCATAAAATTGGCGATATTCATCAAATAAAACAGCAAGTGGATGAAGGTCTGCTTCTGTTGCGCGTCGAACGATCATTTTTTTCTATACTCCATGCTATTTTTATCAGTCTTGCATGAAGCATATCGAATTTTCGAAATTGGTTGATTTATAAATTGTTTATAAATGCGACAGTGTTAAGTTTTGTCACCTTCACCCAAAATTGCATTGAGCTCTTCAAACAAGTCGAGATGATCATCATCTAATAATGGATCATTATTTAAAATTTCTAATTCAGCAGGGCTAATTTCAATGGTTGAAATAGCTTGGGCTTCTTGTTGTTTTAATTTACGTAACTTAATCAATTGTTCAATATTGATATTTTGGTTTTCAATAGAGAAGGGGATCGATTTGGTTAAAACAACTTGTTTAAAGAATAGTCGTACAGCCTGTGCAGGTGTAATGCCTAATTGTTTAAACACGGCAAAGGCCTGTTTCTTTTCCTGTGAATCGAGACGGATTTGGTAGACTTCAGTTTTTCTCATATTCTTAGAAAGCTTTTAAATACTTAACTTTTCGCATTTATTCTAATCAAAACTGTTATAAATTCAAGAAAGTTTGGCAGTATTTTATCAATTTAATGTAATGACAATCGATTTACAGTGTCAATTCATAGGCAGAACTGAATTGAAAAGCCTGGTCTGTCACAGGATCGATAAACTCAAGCTGTTTCGCAAGTAGTTGTAAAGGTTGGCTGAAATCGTCCTCTGCCTTATGTTGTACTACTGGATAAAAGGGATCATTTTGAATTGGAATGCCCAAAGCATTTAAATGTACACGAAGTTGGTGTTGCTTGCCGGTATGGGGCTTTAATTCATACTTTGCATGGTTTCCATGCTGCTGGAGGAGCTTAATGTATGTTTCACTATTTGGCTCACCATCTACCAGTTGCATTGTATAAAAAGGCTGACCTTTTTCCATACGATAGCGAGTTGTGATAGGGAAATTTAATTCATCTCGATAAGTTGCAATGGCATGATAGGTTTTTTGAACTTGCCGCTTGGCAAACATCTGTTGATATAGCCCACGGCTTTCGACACATTTGGAGAAGAGCACCACGCCGGCAGTTTCACGGTCTAAACGATGAATCGGCGTTAGCTGTTCAAGCTGCGTTTGTTTTTTGAGTCGAACCAACAAGGTTTCTTGTACATACTGACCGGTCGGACTCATGGTGAGAAAATGCGGTTTATCGACCACAATGAAATGATCATTTTCAAACAATATTTGATGTTCAAAGGGAACATGGATTTCATGCGCTAAGAATCGATAATAATAAACATGACGATTGGCTTCAAAAGGACTGTCTATCGTTAAAACGTCACCATTTGCGGCATAGACCAATCCATCTTTAAATCGTTGTTGCCACTCCACTGCTTGGATATGAGGAAATTGCTCACATAAATATGCGTAGACCGTTGAGGCTTGTGTGTGTTGACCGTCAAGGAAGACTTTGCTGGCACTAACACCATTGATCATTGGGGGAGTAAATTCAAAACTGTGCATGAAGAAAGATCTAAAAACTGAGCAAATAAAGCAGAGAACACATCATGAAAAATGCTCAATCTGTAGTGTGAACATATCCATTTTAGCCAGTGCGATGCTATCATATTTAATTCTTATGTACATGTTGTGAGTAATATGCAGTATTCATTCAGTCTGGAACTTAATAGTGAAGTCGATACCCAAAACTTAGCTACCGTACTGGCGACGCATTTTACGACGGGTGTAGCGTATTTAATTGGTGACTTGGGTGCAGGAAAGACCACGTTAACACGTTATTTTTTACAACACTTGGGTCATCAAGGTGCGGTAAAAAGTCCAACCTATACATTAGTTGAACCTTACAATATTCAAGGACAAGATATTTTTCATTTTGATTTATATCGTCTCAACGACCCCTATGAGCTTGAACTTATGGGTATCCGTGATTATTTAGAAACGCCGAACGCCCTATTTTTATTTGAATGGCCATCTAAAGGGGGCGACGAAATCCCTGCGGCTGATTTAATTATTAATATTGAAAAGTCTGCGGATGAAAGCACCCGTACAGCGACTTTAAGCTCTTCTTCAGAAACTTTGCAAAACGCTTTGGAGCAAAAATTTAACCATGCTGAATGAAATCAGTGCCCGCCGCATTCGAACGCTTGATCCTGCCTTAGCCAACCAAATTGCCGCAGGGGAAGTGATTGAACGTCCTGCTTCTGTGGTCAAAGAATTACTGGAAAATTCCATTGATGCAGGGGCGACTGAGCTGATTGTTCGTATTGAACAAGGCGGCAGTACACTGATTGAAATAATAGACAATGGTCGGGGCATCCACCCTGAAGATCTACCTTTGGCGGTCATGCGCCATGCCACAAGTAAAATCCAAACTGCTGAAGATTTGCATGCCATTGTAAGTCTAGGTTTTCGTGGGGAAGCCTTGGCTTCGATCGCTGCGGTGTCTCGTTTGACATTGACCAGTAGCCAAAATGATGACGGTGTAGGCTATCAGGTCGAAGTAAATGGCACTGCATTTGATTCGCAAGAAATTCAGCCTGTGGCAGCGACGCAAGGCACCACCATTCGTGTGCAAGATTTATTTTTTAATGTGCCTGCACGGCGTAAGTTTCTCAAAAAACCGGGGACTGAGTTTGGACACATTGAGGAAATTGTCCGTCGTTTGGCACTGACCCATTTTGATATACGTTTTGTCCTTGAGCATAACAATAGCATTAAGCTGAACTTGCCTATTGCAGATAGTGGTGCGTTGCGTTTTCAGCGGGTGCAGCAGTTACTAGGCCGTCAATTTACTGAAAATGCGTACTGGATAGATGCTGATAGCGTCAATATGCGTCTCAGTGGTTGGTTGGGTCATCCTTCAGATGCACGTGCGCAAGCCGATATGCAATATGTCTATGTGAATGGACGTATCGTAAAAGACAAGACCGTTTCACATGCACTTCGCATGGCTTATGACGGTATTTTGCATGGGCATCAACATGCCGCTTATTTGTTGTTTATGGAAGTCGATCCTGAAAATATCGATGTGAATGTGCATCCGACGAAGCATGAAATACGTTTTCTAAATCAACGTGAAGTACATGAGTTTGTCCGCCATTTTGCCAAATCGACATTAGCGCAATTTCAAACCGCGAGCGCCGAATTGTCCTCTGCAATGAAACTTGATGGGCAGGCACACGAAAATATTATTCCGCAGCCGCGTCATCAGGAACAATTTTCTTTACATCAACCTCAGCCAGTTGTAGAACAAGGCACAAATTTTGTCAGTCCAGAGACTGCTGGTGGACTTACTGACTTTAGTTCGCCAGCAACGGTGCAATATGGTTCAAATCATGCGCCAACAGGTCTGGAAGCTTATACACAGCAATATTCAAATGCGTCGAACAATAGCACTGGATATCAGTCAAATTTAGCGGGTTCCAGACAGCTCAATAATGCATTGCAAAGTTATTTAGCGCCTTTACGTCAAACTGAGTCTACAAATGATCCTGATACTTCTTTGGCTGAACATATTCAGCAGAAAGTCGATGAGCATCCTTTGGGGATTGCCATTGCGCAATTGCATGGTATTTATATTTTGGCCCAAAACACCGAAGGTTTAATCATTGTTGATATGCATGCGGCGCATGAGCGCATTGTTTTACAACAAATGAAAACGGCTTGGGATAAACCTGAGTTTTGGACATCACAGCAATTGCTGATTCCTAAAGTCGTCAGTATCAGTCGGATGCAAGCGATGCGCGTCGATGAGCTCAAAGAACAATTGGCACGCCTAGGTTTAGAAATAGACCAATATGGCGATGAGCAAGTTATTGTCCGAGGTGTTCCTGCCATTTTGCATAAAGCAGACTTTGATGCGCTGATTCCAGATTTATTAAATGATTTAGACCCAACTGATCAGGTTGCAGGGTTACTACAAAAGCGTGATCAAATATTGGCAGGCATGGCCTGTCACGGCGCTGTACGCGCACACCGTATTTTAAGTCTATCTGAAATGAATGCATTACTGCGTCAGATGGAACAAACTGAATTTGCCAGCCAATGTAACCATGGACGTCCGACGTGGCGTGCGTTTCCATTGTCACAGCTAGATAAACTTTTTGCTCGGGGAGAGTAGTTTTACATGTCAAATCAATTGCCGGTCATCAACTTAATGGGACCAACTGCAAGCGGTAAAACCGCCTTGGCATGTGAGTTATACGAGCAAGGTGGATTCGAATTAATTTCAGTCGATTCTGCTTTGGTTTTTCAGGATATGGATATTGGTACGGCCAAGCCTAGTAAAGCTGAGTTGGAGAAATATCCACATCATTTGATTGATATTATCAGTCCGCTAGAAGTGTATTCGGCAGCGAACTTTGTGGAAGATGCGTGTGTGCTGATTGATGATATGCATGCCCGAGGTAAAACACCGATTTTAGTCGGTGGTACGATGTTGTATTACAAAGCTTTATTGGAAGGGTTGTCTTCAAACTTACCAAGTGCAGACTATGCTGTACGTGCTGAAATTGAAGCCAAAGCTGAGTCGCAAGGTTGGGATGCTGTATATGCAGAACTGTGCAATGTAGACCCATTGGCAGGTGAAAAATTTAAACCGAGTGATAAGCAACGAATTATCCGTGCGCTCGAAGTTTTTAAATTAACAGGTAAACCCATTACGCAGTTACAAGCTGAGCAACCTAAAAACGTACCATACCGTTACAATTTTCATAATTACGCATTATTGCCCGACCGATTAGAATTACATGAGCGTATAGCTCAACGTCTAAAAACAATGTGGGAAATTGGATTTTTAAATGAAGTGAAAGCTCTCATTGAAAAATACGATTTAGATGAAAATTTACCCTCTATGCGCTCAGTTGGATATCGTCAAGCTTTAGATTTTTTGAAAAATAGTGATCAAAGTAGCGAAAAACAGCGTGAAATGGAGGATAAGGCACTTTTTGCAACACGACAACTTGCAAAACGTCAATATACTTGGTTAAGATCTTTGCAAGAAACGCATAAATTTACTACATATTTAACTGCGCAGCAGGCTCAAGAAGACTTGCGAAAGTGCTACGGATAAAGCAAAATTTACAGACTACCTTTTTGATAATTTTTAATTGAAAAGTAAAGGTAGCTTTTGCGCTGATTTTTATTATTTTTTGGAGTTATAACATGTCTAAAGGTCAAACTTTACAAGATCCGTTCTTAAATTCTCTCCGTAAAGAACGTATTCCAGTGTCGATCTTCCTTGTAAACGGTATTAAATTGCAAGGTCATATTGAATCTTTCGACCAATACGTTGTTTTATTAAAAAATACTGTAAGCCAAATGGTTTACAAACACGCTATTTCAACTGTTGTTCCAGCACGTAACCCACGTCCTGCTGGTGCTCCTGCTGGTGCTCAAGGCGCTGCTGGCTTCGGTGGTCAACAAGGCGGCTTCGGCGGCCAACAAGGTGGCTTCGGTGGTCAAGGTGGCTTCGGTGGTCAAGGTGGCTTCGGTGGTCAAGGTGGCTTCGGTGGTCAAAGTGGCTTTGGTGGTCAAGGTGGCTTCGGTGGTCAAGGTGGCTTCGGTGGTCAAGGTGGCTTCGGCGGTCAAAGTGGCTTCGGCGGTCAAAATGCTGGTTTTGATGGCGAAACTAAATTTGAAGATGCTCAAGACGACGAAAACAACAATCGTTAATTGAGTTAAAAAAACCTCCCAAATGGGAGGTTTTTTTTGCCTATAAAAAGAGTAGATGGTTTAAATACTGGTTTTTTAATAATTACTACAACTAATAATTACTACAACGCTGAATAATGATAAGAATCGACATAAAAAACCAGCCGAAGCTGGTTTTTTGTTTATTCACTTATTTCTTTTTACGATCTAGAGCAGGGTCTTTAATTTCAACATAGGCATTGTTGCGTATTTCACGTAACCAGCTGTCCAGTTCAGTGTCAAATTGACGCTCACCTAAAATCTGACGTGCCATACGTTCTTGTACTTCATGTGTCATGTCTTGTTGACGTGTATCTGTTACTTGCAGGATGTGCCAACCAAACTGAGATTGGAAAGGTTTGCTGATTTCACCTTTCGCTGTTGATTTCATCATCGCTTCAAATTCTGGAACCATAACACCTGGGCTAACCCAACCTAAACTACCACCATTGGCAGCAGAACCGGTGTCATTCGAGAATGTTGAAGCCAAGACAGCAAAATCTTCACCTTTTTGCAGGCGGTTATACAAGCTGTCTATCATTTGTTTTGCGTTTTCAGGACTCACCACTTCAGAAGGTTGAATCAAGATATGGCGAGTTTGGTATTGTGGAACAATGGCTTTTTGTTCGCCACCTTTACGGTCAACCAATTTTAAAACATGAACGCCATCACGTACTGAAATCAGTTCAGTGGTTTGACCGACTTGCAAAGGTGCTACACGTGCAGCAAGTTCATCTGGAATATCAGATAAGTTGCGGAAGCCCATATCTGCACCGTCAACTTTAATGTCTTTGGTGCTGTATTTGTTGGTAATCGCTTTAACATCGTTACTTGCTGCCAGTTCTTTGCGAATGTCTTCAGCGATTTTAACGGCATTATCACTGCTAGCAACGCGTACATGTAAGACGTGGACTTGATTACCTAGCGCAGCTTGACCTTGTGGTGAACTTAAGAAGTTTTTCACATCTTGGTCACTGATTTGAATACGAGAAGTGACCAACTGTTGGCGTAGGCGTTGTAACGCGATGTCTTCAGCGATACGTGCACGTAAACCTGCATAGGTATTTGGTGCAACAGCATCTAATTTTTGCTGAAACGCTTCTAAGCTTGGAGAGCCGGCATCTTTCGCAACTTTAAGTACGGCTTCATTGAGTGATTTTTCATCCGCTTTGACGTTATAGCGTTTCACTTGTTCAAGCTGTGCTTGGCGCGTAATCAGCTGTTCTAAAGCTTGTTGCTGCAAGTATTCGGTCGGTGGGATGGTTTGTTTTTTTGCTTGAAGTTGGTGAGTAATTTCGGCAATGCTTTGATCAAGATCACTACGTAGAATCACGCTATTGTCAACGACAGCTACAATTTCATCTTTAGGTTGCGCAGCAGCAAATACAGATACAGAAGTCAATAGGCAAAGTGCCAAGGCTGACGCTTTAAAAATTTGTTTTAACTGTTTTGTCTTCATTAACGTTCTGTCCAAGATTGATTAATATTGTTAAAACCCAACACTCGGTTTTCAAGCAAAGAGGTTAATTTATTGTTGAAGCCACCTAAACCTTTTAGGGTGAACTCCGCCATAATGGCACGTTTTGGTTTAACATCTGAAGATGTTACATCATCTAAATCGTTATAGTACGAACGACCATAAACTGAAACACCCCAGCAGCATGACTCGTAGTTCACACCAAGTAAATATTCACGCGCAATACTGTTGTCGAGGTCATATTGTGCATGACCGATAATACGCCAGTTATTGTGTATAGGTTGAATAAACGATGCTACTGCTTGGTCATAGCTGTCTTGGCGGTTCGGAATGTCTTTACGATAGAAATAACCGACATTGTATAAATTGCCTTTATTTCCTGTGTAATACATTTGAATATCGCGCTGAGCATTATCACCATTCGCCATCCATGCAGAATTGGCATTGACACTGATGCTGTCAGATAGTTGGCTAGAAATGCTCACGACAGGGCCAGTATGGCGTTCGGTATCAAATTTATCAGAGACGTTGTTTAGCGTGACGCGGCGGTCTTCAAAATAGAAACTTTGACCAACGCTAGCTTTTAAACGCTCAAGACCAACATCATCAAATAAACTATAGCTCAAGCCTAGAGATGCGAAGTTGTTGTCTTCTAAACGGTCATTACCATAGAAGCGACGCGGGCTAAATAACTGGTCATAGTTAATTGACGCTGTGGTTGAGTCAAAGTTCGGGTTAGTGTCTTGGTTTTTGTATGGAGAATACGCATAGAAGAAGCGTGGCGTTAAGGTTTGTAGATAACGACCTTCGCGCTCCATCACAAGACCCGCATCTAAAGTAAATTGCGGTACAACGACCGACTTACTTTCATTTGATGAACTAATGTTTTGTGCATTAACGGTGTCTTGATCGTAAATCGTGTTGACATTACGAATCGTTGCTTCAGGAATCACAAATGACCAAGGAGTACGATAGTTATAACGCACACTAAAGTCGTTATAAATACGGGCGCCGCTTGGCTCATACATTGGCGAATCGCCAGTATTGTTTGGAATATTATTACTACGTAAGTTCTTTTTGAAGTAAGCCGTATCATTGTTAAATTCGTACTGTAAGCCGAGCGGATTACCAGTCTTGTAGTTCAGTAGGAATTGTGGCAAGCGCGCATATGGACGGTCTTCATCACTGACAGTTTTATCCAGTGTTTGGAAGTCTTCCACTTTAAGCTGTGCTTTTAGGCCAGGGATACCATTTTTATAATTGAGTTCCCATGCACGGCGTAAGTTCAGGTCAGTTTTTGAGTTTGGATTATTATTGAGATCTGAGAAATAGTCTTTATCAGATGCATAATTGTATTCTAAATTTGTCGTGAATTGATCGTTAATTTTCCAGTTATGGAGGAAATGTAAGTCTTTACGATCCTGATCATCATACTTTTGGTCGGATGGTAAATAACCACCCCAAACCATCCCTGAACCAAAGTTTTTAGTTAAATAACGGAATTCACCTTCCATCATTGCACCGCGGTCTGCGATATAACGCGGCGTTACCGTAGCATCATAGTTTGGTGCAAGGTTCAGATAAATCGGTACTGCAAGCTCAATACCGCCGTCATTGGTAAAGCCAAAGCTTGGGGTCAAAATACCTGTGGTACGACGGTCATCAATCGGGAAGTTGAAGTAGGGTACAGCCATTACAGGAACATCTTTTACATAAAGTGTTGTCCCCTTGGTTTCGCCACGACCGGTTTCTTGATTCAGCTTAATTTTGTCTGCTTGAATTTTCCACGTTGGTTTTTCATCGGGTGGACAGGTGGTATAAACCGCATTTTCTAATTCAAGGGTTTCGGTTGAAGTACGCGAAATTTTTTCAGCACGACCATGCGCATGCTGCTGTTCAGCAATAAAGAAACTGTTATTTAAATCACCCTGTTGGGTTTTTAAATCGTAATCAATTGAGTCACTTTGAGAGATCAGCCCAGACTGTGCCATTTGCACGCGGCCAGAAGCATTGGCATAGGTTTGGGTTTTATCAATTTTGATTTGATCGGCACGAATTTGACGACCTTCTTGGTCGATCAGAACATTACCTTCAAGAATGGAGTCGCCATTCGGGTCAAAATGACCATAGTCTGCGGTAATGGTTGAAGTTGCATCTTCGGGTGCGACCGCTTTTGTTGTTGGGGCAACAGGGGTAATCCATGTGCCTGTACAAAACGCTGAACTTAACTGATTGGTGTTGCGAATCTGTGTTTCAGGTGCAGACTTATCGACATAATATTGTTCGAAGAACTGCTGCCCCGGATAAGCTTCTGAAATGCTTTGTTTGAGTTGTTCTGTATCGTCATCCGTGGACGGGTTTGAAACAGGTGCTGCATAGCTTGGTAACGAGCTACCACATAGAAGGGTTAAGATCGCAGTCGCTAAAGGATTAAATTTAAACTGATGCTTCATTTGTCTCATTAACCAGGTATGCTTAATCGCAATTAATTATTGTCGCATCATAGAGAAAAAGTTGATAAGTAGCTACACTTAGCACTTTAAAAACTCAGCCTGTATTAGAATTTATCGCAAATGAATACACAACGTGAACAATTGATACAAACATGGATTTCATCTGTACTCGGTTCAGATCAATTTGAAATTAACTTCTTAGCAGGCGATGCAAGCTTCCGTCGTTATGCACGAATCAAATTGAATAATAAAACATTTATGCTCATGGATGCACCACCAGAAAAAGAAGATTGTGGTCCTTTTGTGTCGATTGATGAATTTTTTGATGCACATGGCGTGCGTGTACCACATATCGTGGCCAAAGACCTTGATCAAGGCTTCTTATTGTTAGAAGATTTTGGTGATGTTTTATTGTCTACGTTGTTGAATGATCAAACCGTAGACGCACATTATGCTCAAAGTTTTAAACAGTTGATTCAATTACAGTCAATTGATGGTGCTGCTCATTTTCCTGCATATGCCTATGAAAAGCTGATTTCTGAAATGGAGCTGTTAACCGATTGGTTGTTGCCATCTCTGCAAGTGCAGCCAACTGCAGAAGAATCGGCACTCATTAAACGTACCTTTGCTATCTTAGCTAATGCTGCATTGGCTCAGCCTCAAGTGATTGTGCATCGTGATTTTCATAGCCGTAATTTGATGGTACTTGACGGTGAGCAAGATCAGGGCGTGATTGATTTCCAAGATGCTGTGATTGGTGCGGATACTTATGATTTGATCTCAATCACACGTGATGCTTATGTGCAGTGGAATGCAGATCGCGTTTATGCATGGTTTAAAACATTCTATGATTTGCTACCTGCATCGGCAAAAGAAGGTCGTAGCTTTGAGCAATTCAAACAAGACGCAGACCTCATGGCGATTCAACGTCATATCAAAATTTTAGGTATTTTTGTGCGCTTATTTGAGCGTGATGGTAAATCGGGTTATCTCAAAGATTTGCCGCGTGTGATGTGGTATTTACTTGAAGAAAGTAAACCGTATGCAGAATTACAACCTTTTATGCAATTTATTCAGGCTAAAGTATTGCCGAAATTTGAAGCCAAATACGGCACTTATGAGGTTGTTGCATAATGAAAGCTATGATTTTAGCGGCGGGTCTCGGAAATCGGATGCGCCCTTTAACATTGTATAAGCCAAAGCCTTTGCTTGAAGTGGGTGGAAAGCCGCTGATTGTTTGGCATATAGAAAAGCTAAAAAAAATTGGCGTAACTGAAATCATCATCAATTCTGCATGGCTTGCAGATATCCTGATTGGTGCTTTGGGTGATGGTTCGCAGTTTGGTGTAGATATTCGCTGGACACGTGAAGCGGAAGGTTTGGAAACAGCCGGTGGCATTATAAATGCTTTACCTTTGCTTGGGACAGAACCGTTTATTTTAGTCAATGGTGACGTTTGGACGACCTATGATTTTTCAGCCTTGCTCAATGTTGAGCTAAAAGATGACTTGGCACACTTGGTCTATGTGACTAACCCAACGCAACATCCAAAGGGTGATTTTATCTTGGATGCAGGGCGTAGTTATACCTTTGAGCAAGAACATACAGGCGAGGCACTCACCTATAGCGGGATCGCAGTTATACATCCAAACATGTTTGATGGATTGGAAGCGGGTAAGCGTCCGCTCGCACCATTATTGAGACAAGCCATGTTGGATGGAAAAATTTCTGCAGAGAAAATGCAAACTGCGTGGGTTGATGTTGGCACACCTGCGCGTTTAAGTGATCTAGATCTACAGATTCGCCAAGGCATGTACGATTAAGTGCATATTCGCTAAGCGTTAGCTACTGTTCCACGGCTTAGAAATCGGTATACTTCAGTTAATTTTTATTGAGATGTCTTCTTTATGCATCCTTTTTTTCAAGACTTAAAGCAAGGTAGTCAAAAGCTTGGCTTAGATTTGAGTGAAGAAGCATTAAATCTATTGCTGAAATACCAAGATGCCCTAGTGCTGTGGAACAAAGCGTATAACTTGACTGCTATTCGTGATCCTAAAGAAATGTTGGTTAAGCATTTATTGGATAGCTTAAGTATCCTAAATGATTTGCCTGCAGGTCGTTTATTGGATATCGGTACGGGTGGTGGCATGCCGGGCATGATCATTGCATTGTGTCAGCCTGAACGTGAATGTGTGCTTTTAGATGCCAACGGTAAAAAAATTCGATTCTTAAAACAATTTATTGCTGACTTAAAACTAAAAAATGTCATTGCGGTACAAACACGTGTCGAAAATGAAGACAGCATTAATGAACTGGGGCAGTTTGATGTGATCACCAGTCGTGCTTTTGCATCGTTAACGGATTTTGTGGATGCGTCTAAACCGTATATGCATGCGCAAAGTATTATCGCGTCGATGAAAGGCTTAATTCCTGAAGAAGAAGTTGAAACACTAAAAAGTGATTTCAAGATTGATATCGTTGCATTAAAAGTTCCACGACTTGATGAGCAGCGTCATTTAATTTTTCTTAAACGTATTTAAAATTTTCAAAGGACTGGGGTTACCATGGCTCAAATTATTGCGATTGCAAACCAAAAGGGTGGCGTAGGTAAAACCACAACGGCTGTGAACTTGGCTGCATCTCTAGCCATATTAAAAAAACGAGTTTTACTTGTGGACATGGATTCACAAGGCAATGCCACGATGGGTTCGGGCATTCAAAAAAATGATTTGTTGTATTCAGTCACGGATGTCTTACTTGGTGAAGTGCCGATTGAAACCGCTATTTATAAAGCGGAAGTGGGCTATAAGGTTTTAGGTGCAAACCGTGACTTAGCTGGCGTTGAGCTTGCAATTGCAGATCAAGACGGTCGTGAGTTTATTTTACGTGAAGCATTGGCAAGCGTCGAAAAAGACTTCGACTATATTATTGTCGATTGTGCACCAAGTTTAAGTTTGATCACTGTCAATGCACTTGCAGCGGTACGTGCTGTGCTGATTCCAATGCAGTGTGAATATTATGCCTTGGAAGGTTTGGCTGATTTAACCCAAACCATTGACCGTATTCAGCAAGCATTGAACCCAGATCTAGAGATCGTGGGTGTGCTGCGTACTATGTACGATGCGCGTAATGCCTTAACACGTGATGTGTCTGCTGAGCTTGAACAATACTTCGGTCAGAAACTTTATGACACGGTTATTCCGCGTAATATTCGTTTGGCTGAAGCGCCTGCGCACGGTTTGCCAGTGATTTATTTTGAAAAAAGCTCGAAGGGTGCAGTTGCTTATTTGAACTTGGCAGCTGAGATGTTAAAAAAAACCAAAGTAAAAAAAGGAACTAAAGCATGACCGTAAAAAAACGCGGACTGGCTAAAGGTCGTGGTCTGGATGCCTTACTCGGCTCAATTCAAAAAGAAAAACTACAGCTCGAAGCAAAAGCTTTAGATCATGGACAGTTAAAACAAATTGATGTGCATTTATTGAAACGTGGTGAGTATCAACCGCGTCGTTTCATTAAAGAACAAGATTTACAAGAACTTGCTGCATCGATTGAAAAGCATGGTGTCATGCAACCAATCGTGATTCGTCCTGTCGAAGATGAAAAGCATCCCTACGAAATTATTGCAGGTGAGCGTCGTTGGCGTGCGGCTCAGCTTGCAGGTTTAACCGAAGTTCCAGCCATTGTTCGTGAGTTAAGTGACCAAGTTGCCATTGCTTTGGCATTGATTGAAAACATTCAACGTCAAGATTTGAACCCAATCGATCAAGCAATGGCTTTGCAACGCTTCCATGACGAATTTGGTTTAAGTCATCAAGAGATTGCTGACACGGTCGGTAAAGCACGTACCACGATTAGTAACTTGCTACGCCTCTTGTCTTTAGCGGATCAAGTCAAAGACTTTATGCAGCAAGGTTTGCTCGATATGGGGCATGCACGTGCGATCTTGACGTTAAAAGCCAAAGATCAGCTTAAAGTTGCTGAAATGGTGATTGAAAAAAGTATGTCTGTACGTCAAACCGAACAATTTGTTCGTGATTTGAATGCACCAAAACAACAAAAAGCTAAACCAAGTGTTTCATCAGACATTCAACAACTGACACAACGTCTCTCTGATCGTTTCAGTGCAGACGTGAAAATTGATCATAATAAACAAGGGAAAGGCAAGCTGGTGATTAGCTACCATACTCTTGAAGAGCTAGATGGCATTTTAAATATTTGTCTAGCTGAATAATTTTTAAATTCGATTTATTGGGGAAAATCAAATGTGGGAATTAGTCAAAGCGGGCGGGTGGTTAATGATCCCGCTCGTCATTTGTTCGATCTTTACGGTAGCCATTACCATTGAGCGCTTTATTCGTTTAAAGAAATCAATGGTGTTACCAAAAGACTTGATGATGAATGTAAACACATCGGTGAAAGATGTGGTGCAGCAGCTAAAGCAAAGTCCAACTTTACAACAAAGTACATTGGGTCGTGTATTGGGCGCAGGTTACGCTAGTAAAGATCAAAACGAGCAATATGCACGTGCGCAAATGGAAGTCACAGCGTCACAAGAAATTGGTTATTTAGAAAAAAATATCAACTTTTTGGGCACTTTAAGCGCTGTTGCACCTTTACTAGGTTTGTTGGGTACGGTGATCGGTATTATTGAAGCATTCTTAATGATTGATATAGGCACCAATAGTGATCCAGTGTTGATGATGCCGGGTATTTCTAAAGCCTTGATTACCACTGCTGCCGGTATGTTAATTGCTGTACCTGCATTATTTGCACATCGCTATTTCCAACGTTTGGTTCAGGAATATGTGGCTGAGTTAGAACAGCAGTCGACGTTATTTCATGCCGCTTTGTTTTATAAAAAAACACCTGAAGTAGAAAGTCAGGACATTCAGAAAGCCAGCTGAGTGGAGACTGCGCATGAAATTTAAACGTCGTCAGGTTGAAGATATTCATATCAACCTCACACCGATGATTGACTGTTTGATGTTCATTTTGGTGTTCTTGTTGCTCTCGACCACCTTTAACCAGATGAGTCGAATGAACCTGACTTTGCCAGATGCACAGGGTGTTCCACCTAAAAACTATGATCAAAAGATTGAAGTTGTGGTGGATTCATCGGGACATTATTCTGTCAATGGTCAGTCATTGGCCAGTAAAGAAGTTTCTGATTTGAATACTGCAATTAAACAGACAGCCAATGATCGTCGTGATTTAATGTTTGTGATTGCCGCAGATGCAAAAGCAACACATCAAGATGTGATTCGGGTGATGGATGTTGCAGGTCAACTTGGATTTGTGAATGTCAACATCAGTACTAAAGTTCCAACTCGAGGTTATTAGTGAAGCACGATTTTAAGGTCTATTTACGCCTATTAAGTTATTTAAAACCTTTTTGGGGAATCGGCCTGCTGGTTTTGCTTGGTTTCGGTATTAATGCTGCGACAGAAGTTTCTGTCGCAAAATTATTGGAACGCATTATTGAAGCCATTCAAAACAAAGATCAAAGCTTTACAACCTTATTTCCACTCTTGGTGGTTTTATTGATGTTCTTCCGTGGACTCGGTTTGTTCATGGGGGGATATTTTACCGCAGTGATTTCTCGAAACTTAATCTTTAATATTCGTCAGCAAGTGTTCGCAAAACTCATGCGTTTGCCTTCGCAATATTATTTAGATAATTCGAGCGGTCATATCACTGCAAAAATTATGTATAACGTTGAACAGTTGACGGCAGCATCATCTGAGTCACTGAAAACGATTGTACAACAGGGTCTGATTACCATCGCATTATTGGGTTATTTGCTCTATACCAACTGGCGTTTAACTCTATGTATTTTGATTTTTGGCCCAATTATTGGTCTGATTATCCGTAAAGCATCCAAGCGCATGCGTAAATTATCCATGCAAGTGCAAAGTACCATGGGTGATGTTAACCATGTGGTGCAAGAGACAGTGCAAGGCAACCTAGTGGTTAAGGGCTTTGCAGGGCAAGATTATGAACAAAAACGTTTTTATGAAAGCTCAATGGAGAACTTACGCCGCGGCTTAAAAATGGTTGTGGTGCAACAACTCAATAGCCCAATTGTTCAGTTGATTATGTCGATCGCGCTCAGTATCGTGATGTATATCGCGCTACGCCCTGAGATTTTACAAGATACATCAGCAGGTGAGTTTGTTGCCTATATCACTGCCGCAGGTATGTTGAGTAAGCCGATTAAAACCTTAACGGATGTCAATGAAAAACTGCAACGAGGCATGGCTGCAGCTTATTCAGTTTTTGAATTGCTCGATATGCCAGAAGAGGTGAATAACGGCACGCTGAAGCCTGCTTTAAAAGGCGAAATCGAATTTAAAAATGTCAACTTGATCTATGCCGATGGTCACCATGCGATTCATGACTTCAATTTAAAAGTCAATGCAGGACAAACCGTTGCATTGGTTGGACGTTCGGGTGCAGGTAAAACCTCACTGGTTAATCTGTTGGTACGTTACCAAGAGGTGTCATCAGGACAATTGTTGCTTGATCAGCATGATATTCACGACATAGAACTTAATAGCTTGCGTACTCAGATTTCGATGGTCAATCAGCAAGTGGTTTTGTTTAACCGTACTGTGCGTGAAAATATTGCTTATGGTCAGCTCGAACATGCAACAGATGAACAAGTCATTGCTGCTGCTAAAGCTGCATTTGCACATGATTTTATTATGGATTTACCAAAAGGTTATGACACGCCATTGGGTGCGCAGGGTTTAAACCTGTCTGGTGGTCAACGTCAACGGATTGCGATTGCGCGTGCCATTTTGAAAAATGCACCGATCTTAATTTTAGATGAAGCGACCAGTGCGCTAGATAACGAATCTGAATTTTTCATTCAGCAAGCATTTGACGCTGCGATGCAAGATCGTACTACGATCGTGATTGCGCATCGTTTATCGACCATTGAAAATGCAGACTGTATTGTGGTGATGGATAAAGGGCGTATTATTGAACAAGGTTCGCATACGGAATTGATGGCACAACGTGGTGCATATTACCAACTTCATCAGCGTAATTTTGAGGAAAATTAAGTCATGTCTTTTACACAATTGATTCAGGATGCTTGGAATGAACAGGCAAAGTGGCTCGTTGTGTTTAGACCTTTGTCATGGCTTTATCGTGGCGGCTTTTTACTCAATAAAAAACTCTATCAATCAGGTATAAAGCAAAGCTATAAAGCGCCCATTCCAGTCATGGTCATTGGTAACATCACAGTCGGTGGAAGTGGTAAAACCCCTTTGCTCATTCACTTGGTTAGTTATTTAAATAGCTTAAAGCTGCGTGTTGGTGTGATCAGTCGTGGCTATGGTGGTCAAGGACCATTTCCGGCCTATGTGGATTTAGATTCGACGGCTGAAATCGTGGGTGATGAACCGAGCTTAATCGTTCAGTCTACAGGTGTGCCGATGGCGGTCGGTCCAAATCGCCAACAAAGTATTGAGTTGCTGCTATCTAAGCATGAATTGGATTTGATTATCTGTGATGATGGTTTGCAGCATTGGGCGCTTCAACGCCAGTTGGAGTGGATCGTACTGGATAATAACCGTGGTTTAGGCAATGAAAAATTATTACCCGAAGGTTATTTGCGTGAACCGAAAAAGCGCCTTGCCAGTGGAACGGTCATTGAGCATTCAGCAGATCCAAGTTCTCCACTGAATATGCACCTAGAAGCGGCGCAGCCTTATTTGCTCAATAAAGATCTTGTGACGACATTTGATGCAAATAAAGATTTTTATGCCGTAGTGGGTATCGGTTTTCCGCAACGATTTTATAAAACCCTAGAAAACATGGGGATTCATCAATTTCAATGTCATGAATTCCCAGATCATTATGAATATGAACTGAGTGATTTGCAGTTTGAAGATGCCAATCCCATCATTACTACTGAAAAAGATGCAGTTAAAATTTTAGCGATCCTCAAAAATAATCCAGATTTTAAAAGAGAAATATGGGTTGTTCCTGTAGATGCAGTGTTGTCACCTGCGTGTTATGAAACTTTGCATGCACAGTTGAAACAACTGGGTCTGAAACTTCCCGAAGGCATTTAATTTATGAAACATATTGTTATTCCTGCACGTTTTTCAAGTTCACGTTTACCAGGTAAGCCATTGCTTGAAATTCATGGCCGTCCGATGATTTTACGTGTGGTCGATCAAGCCAAAAAAGTTGCAGGATTCGATGATCTTTGTGTTGCTACAGATGATGAACGTATTGCCGCAGTGTGTCGTGCGGAAGGGGTTGATGTGGTATTGACCTCTGCAGAGCATCCATCTGGGACAGATCGTTTAAGTGAAGTTGCGCGTATCAAAGGTTGGGCAAGTGATGACATTATTGTCAATGTGCAAGGTGATGAACCTTTGCTTCCCGCTCAATTGGTAAAACAAGTTGCACAATTACTTGTAGATCAGCCGACATGTTCGATGTCGACACTCTGCGAGCCGATTCATAGTCTAGAAGAATTTCAACGTGACAGCATTGTCAAAGTGGTGATGTCAAAGCACAATCAAGCGCTTTATTTCAGTCGTGCGACTATTCCTTATGACCGAGACGGTGCAAAGCAAGCTGAAAAAACCTTGCATGATCAAGCTTTTCGTCATTTAGGACTTTATGCATACCGCGTAAAACTCCTTCAAGAATATGTCACTTGGGATATGGGTGTACTAGAAAAATTAGAAAGCCTTGAACAATTACGCGTTTTGGAAAATGGTCACCGTATTGCCATTGCTGTGGCAGAAGCGAACCTACCACCGGGCGTAGATACTCAAGCTGACCTTGATCGTTTGAACCAAATGGATGTTTCAAACTTCGAATAAGGTTTAACGATTTATGCAAAATGACATTGTGGCGCAAGTGTACCCTTGGCAGCAAAATACATGGAATACATTAACCAGCCGTTTTCCACAACTGGGACATGGCGTGCTTTTGTATGGCAAAAAAGGCTGTGGTAAAGAGGCATTTGCAAAACAATTTCTTGCTTGGGTGCTGTGTCAAAAACGTGATGAGCGAACTGAGCCATGTGGTGAGTGTGGGAGTTGCCAGTGGTTAAAGTCAGATACACATCCAAATTTTGTCCACATCAGCACAGATGAAGACAATAAAAAGCAAAATGCCAAAATTAAAATCGAAAAAATTCGTGATTTATTGCCCTTTGTACAGCAAACCGTAGATGGTTGGCGAGTTGTGTTGATTGAGCCCGCTGAAGCATTAAACATTGCGTCATCGAATGCGTTGCTGAAAACACTGGAAGAGCCTGGCGAACGCATTGTGATTATGTTGTTGGCAGAGCATTATTTGAAATTGCCGGCAACCATTCGTAGTCGAATGCAGCACTATGCATTGGATCGTATTGAACCCGAACAATCACAGCAATATTTACAGCAGCATTTGCCTGATAGTGGTGAAACCCAGCGCAAAGTTCTCATGAACTTAGCCAGTCAAATGCCATTACAAGCGATTTCATTGGCAAGTAGCGAATGGCTAAATATGCGCCAAGAGTTTCTACAAGATTGGCAAAAACTTGTGACACAAAAAAACATGCCGATGGCAATTGCGACCAAGTGGAATAAAGCACTGAGTTTTAGTGATTTTAGTCAAATGTTTGAATACTTGTTGTCCGATATAATTTGTGTCAAGCTAAATCAATCCATAAAAAATATAGATTTGGATTTTGGGGTGTTGGCAGAGCAATATTCACTCGAAACACTCTTTGGGATTTATACAGAATTACAGCAGTCTAAGCGGTTCATCGAGCAGAACGTACAGGGGAATCTGGTCGTAGATGAGCTTTGCATCAAACTGATGAATGTTTAATTAAGGGGAAACATCATGCAACCACGTATGGGCGGGATCGTTCACGCTAATATTCCAGATGTGGAAACACTTTTTGCGAGCTACATGCCTTATGTCGTTGGTGGCGGTTTATTTGTACCATCAAAGCAAGCTGTGAAAATGGGTGATGAGGTTTTCTTATTGGCGACTTTGCCTGAACAAAGTATAAAAATTCCTTTGACAGGGAAAGTGATTTGGATTTCGCAAAAGCAAAATGGCATTAAACCACAAGGCTTTGGAATTCAATTAAGCGGCGAAAAAGGCGTTTATTTCAAAACAGAAGCAGAACGTTTACTTGCAGGGCTTAAATCTGAGGGGCGTAGAAGTTACACTATGTAGTTACAACAGTGAAGACTTGTAGGTACATATTGTGTTTGTAGATACCCATTGCCATTTAACCATGCTTGACTTAAGCCCTTATGAGGGTAATTTAGATCTTGCATTGGATCAGGCTCGTCAAGCCGGGGTCTCAAAATTTATGAGTATCTCGGTTGATCTAGATGACCATATCGAACTTTCAAAAATTGCATCACGTCATGCTGATGTGGGTTATTCCGTTGGGGTTCACCCATGTGAAGATCCTGCAACGATGGCTCGGGCAACAGAAGAATATCTCATTGAATTAGCACAACCTGAAAAGGTTTGGGCGATTGGTGAAACAGGGCTGGACTATTTTCATAGTACAGACTTTATTGCAGAGCAAAAAGAATGCTTTGCCCGCCATATTCACGCATCACAAGCTGTAAAAAAACCAGTGGTTGTTCATACCCGTTCTGCAAAGCATGATACGGTGGATATTATCCGTGCAGAGAAATCCACTCACGGTATTTTGCATTGTTTTACTGAAGATTGGGAAACGGCAAAAGCTGTCTTAGATTGTGGTTATTACGTGTCATTTTCAGGCATTGTTTCTTTTAAAAATGCGCAAGATTTGCGTGATGTGGCCAAGCAAGTGCCATTGGATCGCGTGCTGATTGAAACAGATAGCCCATACCTTGCACCGATGCCTTATAGAGGAAAGTCTAATGAACCAAAATACGTTCCCTATGTAGCCAAAGCCTTAAGTGATGTATATGATAAGTCAATTGAAGAGATGGCTTTCATTACAATGCAAAACTTTGAAAATCTCCTCAATCTTAAGTAAATAATTTGAATTGATATAAGAGTAAGAGAGTATAGGGTGAAGATGGATCGTCAAGCTCAGTTTAGAGCAAGAGAAGCATTAATTTTTCAAGTGGCAGAGCAGCTGCTATTGGAAAATGGCGAAGCAGGGATGACACTAGATGCGCTAGCGGCAGAACTCGACTTGGCAAAAGGGACGTTATATAAACACTTCCAAAGTAAAGATGAACTATATATGTTACTCATTATTCGTAATGAACGCATGTTATTGGAAATGATTAAAGACACCGATAAAGCTTTTCCTGAACACCTTGCTTTCTTTATGTTGCATCATTTACATCACCCAGAACGTACAGTGTTGTTTCACCAAATTGAAGAGCGTTTATCGACAACGGGTGTGGGTATTCAGCACTTGTTTAGTGAACTATATCAAGTGCGCAAACAACGCCTACGATTGATCATTCGTATGACTGAGCGTTATTTGGAGTCGATTCAAAGTAGCATGCCAGTACGTGATTATCTTGCTTCGATTTGGTCACTTACACATGGTGCTGCAGCAATTTTGAACTCTAGTTTTTATCAGCGTTATTTGGGTTCAAGAGACACCTTGCGGGTTGCTTATATTGATCAAGCCTTGGCCTTACCAAAACAAGTGCATGCGGTTGCTCAATTCGCTTAAAGGCTGCTTATGAAAAGTGCATCACCATCATCGGTTCGTGGATTCACCCTCGTAGAATTGATGGTGGTGATTGTGATTATGGGCATTATGGCCTCATTGGTGCTTTTAAATATCGGTGGAACAGATCAACGCAAAGCCATGCAGGCACGTGAAGTGTTTGTAATGGATCTGAAACGAATATTACGTGATGCAAATGATCAAGCTTTGATATTGGCCTTACAGCAAAAAGCTGGAACAGATGTCAACACGCAAAGCTATGCGGTACAAGAATATTTACCAGAACAAAAACGTGTAGAAAATAGTATTTTAAATCAGAACAATAAATGGCAAAACTATAAAGATTTTGAAACCCGAGTATTACCTGAAAATGTCTCTTTTACGATTCAGCCTTTAGATCAACAGTATGAAAATGCTAATAATGATGATTTGTTAAATACCAATGCACCCAAGTTGATTTGGTTGGGTAATGGTGAGGTAAAGCCTGTGCGTATACAGTTTTATTTTGAAGAACGTCCCATTGGTAATGAAATCGAACTCGATCATTTAGGGAAAGTCAATGCGGGCTAAAGGATTTACGCTACTTGAAGTCATGGTGGCATTGGCGATTTTTGCGACTGCGGCAATGGCTTTGTCTAATGTTGCGATGCAATATACACAGTCGACAGCACACGCAATTTTAAGAAATAAAGCACAATTCGTTGCGCTGAATGAAATCGCTAAGATGGAAATCAATCGTGAATGGATGACGGGTACTGCATCAAAACAAGTCACTGAACAAGGCGAACAATGGCAAATTGACAAAAAAGCTCAAGCCACCATTAGTCCAAATGTACAACGGATTGATATCCAAGTGAGTTTGATGAATGCTGAAACTGGGGATGTAGAAGCAGGGATTAGCAGTTTGGTGTTCTTTAACTATAAGGCTCCGTTGGATGAAAATAATAACTAGAAAAAATAGTACATCTCAAGATATGCCTGTGCTTGTGCAGCAAGGAATGAAGAGTCAAGCAGGATTTACCTTAGTTGAGCTTTTGGTTGCGATTGCTATTTTCGCAGTGCTGTCTGCTTTGGGCTGGAAGGTTTTTGATTATGTCTCGAAAGTGAAGGAACGAAACGCAACCCATGAGGCAAGGCTGAGTCAGTTGCAAGATGCCCATCAGCAAATACTCAGAGACACGGTACAAGCTGTGCCTTTAACTGCCAATATTAATGGAGATATTCAACCAGCGTTGGTGTTGCAAAATGGCCGATTTAATTTCAGTAAGACTGGTGTCACTGACCCATTAAATCAGGGCATTGCACCTGATGAGCGAGTGGAATATCAATACAAAACTGATGAAAAAAAATTGTATCGGCTAAAATTTAAAAATCTCAACCAAACGGGGCATGATCAACCAGATTCGAGTGTATTACTGGATAATGTTGAACAATTTAAAATCACGGTACTCAATCCAAATGAGTTAGAGAATTGGCCAGATGCTGCCGCTGATTTGAATAATGAAAAAACCATACAACTGTTACCGCGGGGTATCAGGATGCAGCTCACAGTTGATGGGACAAACTACGAATGGTTATTCAGTTTGTTAAATACTGATTTTTTATTGGATAAAAATAAAAATGGTTAACGGTCAGGTAGGGTTATTTGAAGTTTGGAGTTGCTTATGAAACAGCAACGCGGCATCGCCTTGTTAACTATCCTGATGATGGTAGCTTTGGCTACTATTGTTGCAGCAGCCATCGCAAAACAACAAGCCAATACTTCTGAAAACACCGCCTACGTGATGCGCCAAAATCAGTCGTTGTTATATGCGAAAAGTGCCGAAGCATTTTTTGCTGAACTTTTGGTAAATGATGCCGAAAATGCAGGGCAGGTGGATCACCTCCAAGAAAATTGGGCTCAGCCTATGCCAGCCTTTCCAGTGGAAGGTGGAACTGTTGCAGGTGTGCTCCAAGACGAATCTGGAAAATTTAACCTCAATAGCTTGGTTTCAGAAGAGGGTGTGGTAAATGACAAAGCAAAGTTATGGTTTGAAAAAATATTGCAGCGTGTTGGTTTACCCGCAGAATTAAGTCAAGCCGTGATTGATTGGCAAGATGAAGATGATGAGACCTCTGGCCCGATGGGAGCAGAGCTGGCGTACTATCGTGGTTTAAATAATGCTGCACTACCGCCAAATGCAAAATTTCATAGTGTGGAAGAACTGAAATCAGTCCGTGGTTTTGAAGGTGCTCAATATAAACTGATTGCGCCCTATGTGAGTAGCTTGCCCTCGCATGAAACAACGGTAAACATTAATACCGCTCCTGCATTTTTGTTAGCGACTATGGATGATCGTTTAGATGTCAATGCAGTTGAGCAAGCTTTGCAACAAAAAGCTGCCAAATTTGAACATTTCGAAAATATCAATGATTTATGGGCAATGGAGCCATTTGCACAGGTGAGCACAGAAAATAGGGAAGTTTTAAATTCACAATTGGGTGTGCAGTCGAACTATTTTAAAGCGCAAATTGAAATTATTTTAAATGAAAGAAAGCGTCAATTTACCAGTGAGTTAGTGCGAAAAGATAAAGATGTATATGTGGCTTTTCGCAGTATGGCACCATTTTAGGTCTTAAAGGTCGCTAAATTTTCATGATGCCTTTTCCCAATTGTGCTGAATAGCAAAATTAATGCCTCTTGTTAGACTTTTGCATTATAATCTCTAAGAACCCATAGATTATTTGATTGCATTACGACACATGTTAATTCGTAAGTTATTTAAGTTTGAAAACGCGCATATCGTGCGTAATTGCACGTCAGACCGTTGCAAACGTTCCATTCATGGACACAGTTATAAAGTCGAACTATTACTCAAAGCGTCGAAACTTGACCATGGGCAAATGGTTTACGATTTCGGTTTGCTCAAAGGGGTAATTAAAGACTTATTTGACAGTTTTGATCACGCAATTTGTTTTTGGCAACACGATGATGCTGAGTACATTCGTGCCTGCAAACAGTTCAGTGCACGTTGGGTTGAACTACCCGTATCGCCCTCAGCAGAACAGTTTTCACGAATCTTCTTTTATTTAGCACAACAAGTTCTAAAATCAACAGAAACTCAAAATGGTGAGGGTGATGTTGAGGTGTATTCTGTGATCGTGCATGAGACAGACACAGGCTATGCGCAAAGCTTCTTAGAAGATATCGACAACGCACAAATGGGGTTGTTGCAGTTAGATCAAATCGTCTTCTCCGAACAGGTTCAGTCGGAATGGAACGATACTCAAATGTATGAAAAATTAAAACAGGGTCAAAAATTTTTAAACCCTGCAGTTGATTTACAAGTTAGAATTTAAGTAAATATTTGGTTTTATTAGGATTGGTTAACAGTGATGTCTTTAACAGAAGAGCAACAAGCAAAACTCGCTAAAGTGCAGCTTGAGCCTAGCTGGAAATATGCCCTAAGTGAGTTTTTGCTTAGCCCCCGCATGGATGAGTTAAAAGACTTTCTGCTACAACAAATCAAACAGGATAAAGTGATTTATCCACCGAATCCGCTGATCTTTAATGCCCTAAACACGACGCCTATGGCGAATGTAAAGGTGGTGATTTTAGGTCAAGACCCGTATCATGGGCCAAATCAGGCACATGGCTTGAGTTTTTCAGTACAAAAGGGGGTTGCATTACCACCTTCTTTACGTAATATTTTCCATGAGTTAAATACCGACCTTGGGGTGCCTGTGTCAAAACATGGGGACTTAACACGCTGGGCAGAACAAGGTGTTTTGCTTTTAAATGCGGTACTGACTGTTGAGGCTGGGCAACCAACTTCACATCAAAAACGTGGCTGGGAAGATTTTACAGACCATGTGATTGATGTTTTAAATGAGCAACGTGAGCATATTGTCTTTATTTTATGGGGGGCATATGCACAGCGTAAGGGACAACGCATTGACCAAAATAAGCACTTGGTGCTAAAAGCCGCGCATCCATCACCTTTGGCTGCAAACCGCGGTGGTTTTTTTGGTTGTAAGGTGTTTTCAAAAAGTAATAATTATCTTAAACAAAATGGCATTGAGCCAATAGACTGGCAGCTGGACGCATGACTTATTCTCCCGTTTCAAAAAATTATCACCCAGATCTGATTGTTGAAGAAGCGAAAAAGGGCTGGCGCATTGTTCGCTTGAATCGCCCAAAATCGCTTCATGCATTAGATGAATCAATCTGTACAGCGTTGCTTGAAGTCTTTCAGGACTTTCAACACGATGATGCTGTAAAAGCGATTTGGTTAGATTCCACTACGCCGAAAGCATTTTGTGCAGGTGGCGATGTACGCAAATTGCGACAATTGGTGGTCAATGATGAAGTTGAAACGGCGAATAAATTTTTTGAACAAGAATATGCCCTAGATTTGCTGCTGCATAATTATGCAAAGCCGATTTTGGTTTGGGGTGAAGGTTATGTCATGGGTGGTGGTTTAGGTCTGTTTATGGCTGCACCTTTCCGTTTGGTGACACCTTATTCACGTTTAGCAATGCCTGAAATTAATATCGGTTTGTATCCAGATGTCGGTGCGACACGTTTCTTGGCTGATCGTGGCGCCATTGGTTTATTTACGGGACTTACAGGCTCGATTATGACTGCAGCCGGTGCTTATGGTATCGGCTGGGCAACGCATATTTGTGATGCACAGCGTGATAACGTACTTGAAACTGTCATCAATATTGATTGGGATCATTATCCAGCAGGCGATTTTCGTGCCATTGATGACACTTTAAATAGTATGCATCGTCCTGTGGGGCCGGGGCCATTACAAAACTCGTTAGATGTGATTCAAAGTGTGTGCCGTGGGCATAATTTTGAACATGACTATGAATCAATTATAGGTTTAAGTGATGCGCGTAGTGATTGGTTACGTCAAGCCAGTGAAAATCTACAAAAAGGTTCACCTGCAACAGCAGCATTAACATGGTTATTGTGGCAGTGGGGCAAGCAAGTGCATTCTTGGAATGAAGTGTTTGAACTGGAAACCCAAATTTCGGATTGGAAAATTCGTCATGCAGACTTTGTGGAAGGTGTGCGCGCCCGTCTAGTCGATAAAGACTTATCTCCAGAATGGAAAAAAGGTACAGATCTTTCCCTCAAAGGAATTCTGGCTGATGAGCCTCCTGTAACCAATATTGACAGTTGGAATGCGCTGTTAAGACAGTATGGTGTAATTTAATTAATTGATGTCTGAACCAAACTTATATAGTGATGAACATTGGATGCAGCTTGCTTTTGAGCAGGCTGCACAAGCTGCCGAATTGCAAGAAATTCCTGTAGGCGCAGTCATTGTGAGTCAAAATCAAGTCATAGGTGCAGGGTTTAATGCGCCGATTTCTCTGAAAGATCCCACTGCCCATGCGGAAGTACAAGCTTTGCGTCAAGCTTGTTTAAATATCGATAATTACCGTTTACCTGACGATGCAACCTTATATGTAACTTTGGAACCATGCACAATGTGTGTGGGCGCTTTGGTACATTCAAGAATAAAACGAGTGGTATTTGCGACGACTGAGCCTAAAGCAGGTTCTTTAGTGAGTTCGCGTCAATTGTTAAATTCAGGCTACTATAACCATATCTTTGAGTTTGAGCATGGTTGCCTGCAAGCGCAATGCTCCCAACAATTAAGTGATTTTTTTAAAATGCGTCGTGAACAAAAACGACTGATGAAGTTACAGGAAAAAGCCACTTTGACTGAACTTCATTTAAAAAATCAAGTAAACTCTACTGACAATTAATATTGTCAAATAAAATAGGGTACACCATGAAATCGATCCAAGTAAAAAAAGAATTTAATGCACCAGTCGAGCAGGTTTTTGACTTACTTTCAAAACATTCGACCTATAACGTGGCTTTTGCACCGATTCAAGTGGTGCGTGTCAAAGATTCAGCAGATCCTGAGCGTCCTGATGGTGTGGGTTCAGTGCGCCGAATGGGCTTTGGGCCAGTGAAGCCGTTACAAGAGCAAATTACCTTACTTGAGCCAAACCAACGCATTGAATATAAGATTATTAAAAACCCATTGGTGAAACATCATTTGGGTGTGATTCAATTCGAAGCGATCGATGCTGCGCGTACTTTAGTCACTTATACGATTGAATTACAGGCGCGTGCGCCATTCGTTAGTCAATTAATCCTTGCGCAACTGAAGTCAGCGATTAAAATTGGTTTTTCAAAACTTGCAAAAACCGTATAAACAAAAATGGAAGAGCAATGACAGTTCAAATCATTACAATTGATGGCCCAAGTGGCTCAGGTAAAGGAACATTGGCAGCAAAAATTGCGGCACATTATCAGTTCCACTTACTCGACTCAGGTGCGTTATATCGTCTGTTGGGATTGTCATTGCATAAGCAAGACTTAATTGATGCATTAGACTCAAAGCTCGATGAATGCGTAAAAATTGCAACAAATTTAGACATACAATTTGTGACAAATGAAGCAGGTGTTTCGGTGCTTTTAGATGGTGAAGATGTCTCAAAAGTTATCCGTACTGAGAGAGTCGGAGAGTTTGCCTCAAAAGTTGCTGCAATTCCTGCACTTAGAACTGCGCTTTTAGAACGTCAGCATGCCTTTGCCCAAGCACCTGGTTTGGTTGCAGATGGCCGTGACATGGCAACTACGATTTTTCCCAATGCTCAAGCCAAGATTTATTTAACGGCTTCTGCTCAGTCCCGTGCAGAGCGCCGTGTAAATCAGTTGCAGGCTATGGGCGTGGATGTTAAAATAAACGACATTTTAGCAAATATCGAAGCGCGTGATAAGCGAGATATGGAACGCACAGTCGCTCCACTCAAGCCTGCGCCAGATGCTTATTTCATTGATAGTTCAACTTTGAGTATTGATGAAGTATTCACGCTGATGACGAATTACATCGATCAGCAATTAGCAAACTAAAGAATTTTCAGCAGAAGCATAGCTTGATCAGTCTTATACGGACTATGTAGACGCTTAATTAAACCGGCCTTGTCTGATCCAAGACCGCTGACTTTACTAGGTATATCATGACCGAATCTTTTGCAGCCCTCTTTGAAGAAAGCGAATTAAACCTCAACGTTGAAAAGGGTGCTGTCATCCAAGGCGTTGTAGTAAATATCGACTCTGACTGGGTAACAGTTGACACTGGCCTTAAATCAGAAGGTATTGTTGACCGCGCTGAATTCTTAAATGAACAACGTGAACTTGAAGTTCAAGTTGGCGACACTGTTGACGTAGTTGTTGAAGCTCTTGACAACGGTATGGGTCAAACAGTTTTATCACGTGAAAAAGCTAAACGTGCTGAAACTTGGACTAAACTTGAAAAAATCTTTGAAGACGGCGAAATCGTTACTGGTGTTATCTCTGGTAAGGTTAAAGGCGGTTTCACTGTTGACATCGGTCCAGTTCGTGCGTTCCTTCCAGGTTCTTTAGTTGATACTCGTCCTATTCGTGATACTACTCACTTAGAAGGTAAAGAGTTAGAATTTAAAGTAATCAAACTAGATGCTAAACGTAACAACGTTGTTGTATCTCGTCGTGCTGTTATGGAAGCTGAATCTTCAGCTGACCGTGAAGCTCTTCTTGCTCAGCTTGAAGAAGGTCAAACAGTTACTGGTACTATTAAAAATCTTACTGACTACGGCGCGTTCGTTGACCTTGGCGGTATTGATGGTCTTCTTCACATCACTGACATGGCTTGGAAACGTATCAAGCACCCTTCAGAAGTTGTTGAAGTTGGTCAAGAAGTTACTGTTAAAGTACTTAAATTCGACCGCGAACGTAACCGCGTATCTTTAGGCCTTAAACAATTAGGCGAAGATCCATGGTTAGCGATCATGAACCGTTACCCTAAAGGTTCTATCGTTAAAGCTCGTGTAACTAACTTAACTGACTATGGTTGCTTCGCTGAAATCGCTGAAGGCGTTGAAGGTTTAGTACACGTTTCAGAAATGGACCACACTAACAAAAACATCCACCCATCTAAAGTTGTTCAGATCGGTGACGAAGTTGACGTTATGGTTCTTGAAGTTGATGAAGAGCGTCGTCGTATTTCTCTTGGTATCAAACAAACTCGTGCTAACCCATGGGAAGAGTTTGCTAAAGAACACGACAAAGGTGAAAAAGTTTCAGGTACGATCAAGTCAATCACTGACTTCGGTATCTTCATCGGTTTACCAGGCGGTATCGATGGTCTAGTTCACTTGTCTGACATTTCTTGGAACGAACAAGGCGAAGAAGCTATCCGTCGTTACAAGAAAGGTGACACAGTTGAAGCGGTTATCCTTTCAGTAGACGCTGAAGGCAACCGTATCAGCCTTGGCATCAAACAAATGAACAGCGATCCGTTCAACGATTTCTTAGCTGCTAACGAACGCGGTGCGCTTGTTAAAGGTACTGTAACTGCAGTTGACGCTAAAGGCGCTACTGTTAAGTTAGCTGACGAAGTTGAAGCGACTCTTAAAGCATCTGAAATCAACCGCGACCGCGTTGAAGATGCAACTAAGTTCCTTGAAGTTGGTCAAGAAGTTGAAGCTAAAATCATCAATGTAGACCGCAAATCACGTTCTATCAACTTGTCTATCAAAGCGAAAGACGAAGCTGAAGAAAAAGAAGCAGTAGCTAACTTGAACAAGACAGCTACAGCATCTTCAGACAATGGTCCTAAGACTATTGGTGATTTGATCAAAGCTCAAATGAACCACTAAGTAAGTGTTTGAATTGTATTATTAATGTAAATTAATTAATATATTTTACACAATTACTGTAACGGTAGCGTAGTAAGTGATTATTACGCTACCGTTTTGTATTTAAACAGGTTATTATCAGGAAACTGATCCTAGGTAGCTTGATAATTAAAGAGGTCGCAGATGACTACTGAAGCACTTAATAAGTCTGACTTAATAGAGCGTATTTCTCTTAAAAACCCACACTTAGCTGAACCCTTAGTGGAAGAGGCCGTTAAGATAATGATCGATCAAATGATCGAAGCGTTATCTACAGACAACCGAATTGAAATCCGTGGTTTTGGTAGTTTTGCATTACATCACCGTGAACCACGTGTGGGTCGTAACCCAAAAACAGGTAAATCAGTAGAAGTTGCAGCAAAAGCTGTACCGCACTTTAAACCTGGTAAAGCTTTACGTGATGCGGTAAACGAATCTGCAAACTAATTCAAAACATTGTTAGGGGTGTTTATGCGTTACGTATTGGTCGTAATTTTACTGGTTCTATTTGGATACTCATTGGCTTTGGTTCTGCAAAACGGAACTGAACTTTCAGTCGATTTGTTATTTACACAAGTGCCTGCAATGCGTTTAGGGCTTTTATTGCTATTAACCTTGTCTTTAGGTTTGGTGTTAGGTCTTTTATTGGCAGTGCAAGTATTTCGAGTATTTCAAAATAACTGGGAAATTAAACGTCTACGTAAAGATATTGACCGCCTACGCAAAGAGCAAATTCAAACTGCTCAACTGGCTGCTGCTGAAGCGGCTGCACATACGCGTCATGAAAAGACAGTTTTAGATATTGATGCGAATGAGCGTCCTTCTAACCCGTTATAATTGGGTTTTAGAAGTAAATTAACTACTTTTATGAGTAGATTTAAATTTTATATTTAACACTCCGGTGGATCATCGGGGTGTTTTTTTATGGGCTGAAAAAATAAAACGCTTATCTCAAATAAAATAATGAGATAACTCAATTCAAATTAATCATTTCAAATAACATGAGTTTTATGACTTTCTGATCAAGTTGAATCCATCTATAATGCACTAATTTTGTCAAAATGAAGGGTAAGTCTCTTGAGTATCATCGTTGCACTAGATGCTAAAAGCCAATATGACGCACTTACAATTGCAGAGCAGTTAGATCCTGCATTATGTCGAGTTAAGGTTGGTAAAGAGTTATTTACCCATGAGGGTCCAAGTGTCGTTAAGGCATTGCATGATAAAGGTTTTGAAGTATTTCTAGATCTAAAATTCCACGATATTCCAAACACTACAGCGCAAGCAGTTTGTGCAGCTGCGGATATGGGTGTGTGGATGGTGAATGTTCATGCTTCAGGTGGTCGTAAAATGATGGAAACCTGTGTTGAGCGTTTAAAGACGGGTAACTATAACACTCAGCTGATTGCAGTAACGGTATTAACCTCGATGGGCCGTGAAGATCTTGCTGATTTAGGTTTGGATGTTGAACCATTTGAACACGTGAAACGTCTTGCGACTTTAACGAAAGAAAGTGGCTTAGATGGTGTGGTGTGTTCAGCTCAAGAAGCGAAAATGCTGCGTGAAACTTTGGGTGCAGAGTTTGCTTTAGTGACACCGGGTATCCGTCCTGCAGGTTCTGCTGCTGATGATCAAAAACGAATTGTGACACCTAAACAAGCTATGCTTGATGGTTCTACACATTTGGTGATTGGCCGTCCAATTACTAAATCGGACAATATGCGTCAAACTTTAAAAGATATTTTGGCGACACTTTAATATTTACCCTCTCTCTAACTCTCTCCCAAAGGGAGAGAGAAAGTCCTCTCCCTTTGGGAGAGGATTTAGGTGAGGGGGTTAGATAGCCGCCAATATACTCACCAATATAGGTGCAAGTACAGAAAGGATAAAGCCGCTGACCATAGCATGTGGAATAAAATCATTACCACAAGCTTGTTTGACCATCGGTAGTGTGACGTCCATGGCTGTTGCGCCCGCAGATGAAATTGCAGAGCGTGGGTAACGCCAGCCAATAATATACATAAACACAATCGCAAAGATTTCTCTGAATAAATCATTCATCAACGCAATACTACCTAGATGCGCATTTTTTAATTCAGTTACGACGATACCTGTCATCGAATAGAAACCATAGCCTTGTGACAGCATAATCAAATCTTTCAAGCTGATTTGTGGCAATAGATAGGCAGCAGCAAAAGCGCCCAAAAGTGAACCGACGATACAACCGAGTGGAACAAGTAGAATTTTCCAATTTAACCAAGAACGATCGAGCGGTGAGTAGGCGAGATCAAGCCCAATCAGAAACATGAAGACTAAAAGTAGATCCCAAGTACTAATATGTGGCTGAAGACTAAAATGTGCTACCATTTCAGCAAAAGCATAACCTAAACCCAATGCAATAAAAGCATAGCTAATATTGATGAGTGAGCTTGTTACTAACTGCATGGACACTTTGCCATGACTGGGTTTATAGCCTAAAAGCTTAAATAAAATATAGCAGCAAATAAAAGCACCCACTGAGGTCAATAGTGCAATAAGTACTGATGAAGAGAGGATTTGCAGAGGTGCTGAAATGGTGTGTAATGTTTCAGAAAATTCGATCGCAATCGCAAATAACAAAATATAAGTAAAGTAAGGCAGGAGTTTAAAGGCGATTTTTTCAAGCCAAGTGGGTAGGCGACGTGCAAGTATAAAACCAAGCCCTAAACAGGCCAAGAGCTGGAAAATCAACCAGAAAGATTGCATACAAAAATAGGCAGATAATGAATACCTGCCTATTATGAACTGTTATTACTTAAGCTGCATGACTAGATTTTGTTTTACTGAGGAGTCGAAAATCGGCTGGATTTATTTTTCGAGTAGCCAGCCAATATTTCCATGTATAAGTTGGCCACAGTGCAAAATTTTTACCGCCATTTTGTTGATACCAGCTTACGCAGCCTGATTGCCATACCGTGCCATCAAGCATGTCTTGTACATGAGTGTTAAATTGATCTTGCACCTGATCTTTAACAGCGATGGCTTGAACATTAGATTTTGAAACCAATTGCATCATTTGTAAGATGTAATCGACTTGTGCCTCAATCATAAATACCACTGAATTATGGGCAAGCACAGTATTGGGGCCTAATAATTGGAATAGATTTGGAAAGCCTTTGGTGCAAATGCCATAAAAACTTTCTGCGCCAGCTTGCCAAACTTGTTTGAGTTCTTGAGCATTTTCACCAATACATTCAAATGATTTTAAATAAATTCTTGGATCGGTAATAAAGCCTGTACCATAGATCAGACAATCGATTTCACGGGATTTTCCATCTTTGGTAATAATGGCATTTTCAGTGATTTCTTGTATTGCATCACTGACCAATTCCACATTAGGTCGATTAAAGGTTGGAAAGTATTTATTAGAAATTAAAATGCGTTTACAACCCATGATGTAGTTTGGCGTTAGTTTCTTGGCAAGTTCAGCATCTTTCACTTGATACTTAATATACAGTTCTGCCAGTTTTTGCGCATATTTCATGGTAGTTGGTTTAACAATTGGCACGACACGTGATTCGTTGGTCCAATACAGGCGAGCGCGGTGAATTTTTCGAAACCAATCATATTTTTTAAATAATGATTTTTCTAAACCATGATAATTGCGTTCATCTCGTGGAATGACCCAAGCCGCGGTACGTTGAAAAACATACAGTTGTTTTGTTTGTGGTGCGATTTCAGGAATGTATTGGATGGCACTGCCGCCTGTACCAATAGATGCGACTTTTTTACCTTCTAATGGATATTGATGATCCCATTGAGAAGAATGAAACACTTTGCCTTTAAATTTTTCAATGCCCGGAATGTGTGGAATTTGCGGGACATGTAGCGGGCCAGATGCAAAAATCACGTATTGAGCGGTAATTTTAACGCCATCTTTGAGTTCTAAATGCCAGTCGCAGGTTGATTCATTGTATTGGCTTGAAAGTACTTCACTGTTAAAGCGACAGAATTGTTTTAAATTATATTCACGGGTGACCTGTTGGATATAGTCAAATATTTCAGGTGCTTCGGCATAACGTTTTGACCAATCTGTTTTGGGTGCAAAAGAAAGCGAATACATATGTGATTGCACATCACACGCAGCGCCAGGGTAGCGGTTCTCACGCCAAGTTCCACCAAAATCATTGGCTTTTTCGAGAATCAGGAAATCTTGATTGCCTTGTTGGAAAAGCCGTATTGCCATAGCAATACCACCAAAACCACCGCCGATGATAGCGATTTGCGTATGAATTTCCGAATTGGCTTTAGAGGTTTGCATTGTTTTTGTTTGCGCTTCCTGCATCATTTTTTTAATTCCAAGCGAGATTACAGGCTAAGCATACTTGAGTTCATGATCAGAACAATATGATTGAGGTGACAGAAAAATTGATCGAAACGGCAATGTTCATAATTGCAAATTTGTAGTAAAAAAGAAGAAATTTAATGTCATTTTACGATTTATGAAACGATCTATTCTAAGCCTGATGTATTTAGTACAAGGAATGCGTAAAGCAGGCGTAGATGTCGATCAACGTTTGCAAACTATCGGGCTGCGTGTCGATGCACTCGATCCTACTTCGGTGATTCATCCGAGTTTGGAGTGGGATGTACTGAAAGTCATTGGTAAAGATGTAGAACCTGAGCAAGGTTTATTTATTGGTCAGCATTATACGTTGGCGGGTTATGGCCCGTTGCTGATGTTATTGGTCACCAGTGATACTTTACGCCAAGCTTTAAATCAGGGAATTCGCTTTCAACAGTTGACGCATCTAACTGGGCGTTTGAGTTTGCAAATCAGTCAGCATAAAGTGGCCTTATGTTATCAACCGCAAGATGTGTATGCACCACTGGGTGCATTATTGGCGCAGTCGGAAATTTCTGGAACGTATAAATTCATCCGTGATCTGTACAAAATGATGGGGCTATCTACACCGCAAGTTCAAATTGATTTGCCATTTGCTGAACCCAAAGATCCTGAAAAATTAAAAATGTTTACTGATTATTATGGCTCTCAAGTTCGATTTGGTGCGCCATTTGCGGCATTTTGGTTCGATGAAGATGTTTTAGATATTCGGATCCCTTCCGCAGATATTATTACTTTTCGATTATATGAGTCGAAATGTATTGCGGAGTTAGAACGTTTAAGCGCCGATGAAGATGCGCCATCATTGGTTCAACGTGTGCAAGATTATTTGGAATTACAAAGTGGTGCGATGCCAAGTATGGCAGCAACTGCTCAAGCGTTGAACTTGCCTGAAAGAACTTTGCGTCATCAACTGCAACAGTTAAATACCAGTTATAAGCAAATTCGTGAAGATATTATTAAAGATAAAGCACTCCGTATGATTGAATATAATGAATATTCAATTGAAATGATTGCAGAATTGCTGGGCTATTCAGAACCTGCGGCGTTTAATCATGCGTTTAAACGTTGGTTTGGGCATAGTCCGAGACAATATAATAAATAGCCAATGCGCTTTACTGCCAAAGTGTTATATCTTCGAGTTTATTCTTCGTTATAATTCATTTAGCCCAAAAAAGTATTTAATGATATGTCAGATTTTCAGTCACCACACAACACCGCATTTACTCCGATTTCACCGGCTGAGCGTTATGCTCAAGCCTTAGCATCTGGTCAGTTTTTACCAGATCAGGAACAGGCGCAAGCGGTGCATGAGTTGGATCGAGTTTGGCAAGAATTAATCCAACGTTTTAAGGCTTCTAAAAAAGCGTTTCGTCGTTTCCGTCGTCAAACTGCACCGAAAGGGGTGTATATGTGGGGCGGTGTAGGACGTGGTAAAACGTGGCTGATGGATCAGTTTTATGATTCTGTGCCATTTCGACGCAAAACACGTATGCATTTCCATCACTTTATGCAGTACGTACACCGTGAATTAAATAAGCTTTCAGGTCAGCGTAATCCACTCGACCTTGTTGCCGACCAAATTTATAAAGAAGCAGTCGTGATTTGCTTTGATGAATTCTTTGTATCCAATGTCACGGATGCAATGATTTTGAGTGATCTATTCCAAAAATTATTTACGCGTGGGATCACCCTTGTTGCAACATCTAACATCGCACCAGATGGTTTATATAAAAACGGGATCCATCGTGACCGTTTTATCCCAACCATCGAAATGGTGAAAAAGAACTGTGTGATTTTAAATGTAGACTCAGGCGTAGACTATCGTTTACGTGTATTGAAACAAGCGCAGTTGTTTAAGTCGCCTTTAACACATGAACATAAGTTGTGGATGGCACAGCGTTTTACAGCATTAACGCAAACCCAAACGGTTTCACAAGAGCCAATTATTATTAATCAGCGTATTGTGGAAACCATTGGTCATACGGAAGATGTACTGTGGTGTGAATATTCTGAACTTTGCCTAAAACCACGTAGCCCAGCGGACTTTATTGAAATTGCCAATATTTATAATACGGTCTTGGTGAGTAATGTGCCGCACATGACGGATTATTTGTCTGAAGGGACTCGTCGTTTTATCTATCTAGTTGATGAGTTTTATGACCGTGGTGTGAAGTTGTTGCTTACTTCAGAAGATACGATTATTGAATTATATCAAGGTGAAAAATTGGCATTTGAAATTGAGCGTACACGTTCGCGCTTATTGGAAATGCAATCTGATGATTATCTACATACCTCTCACCGTCAAATCAATGCACCAGAATCTACAGCAGAAAATTAAGCGTTTCTGTTGGAATGAAAAAAGAACGTCTTGATGGCGTTCTTTTTTTGATTTTTAGTTTTAGATTACATGCATAGATAAGAAAAAGTATAGATCGAACAATCGACTTTAAAAGCGAGGTCGGAAGATAAAAGCATCATTAAATAAGAAGTATGGCTGTTTAATAATTCATCGATAAAAGCGTTAAATTTAAACTGATTGGTTGAAGTTGTAGCATCGACATTGGCAGCATTTCATGGCTTAATCGAGTGAGTTTGTTTGACGCTTAGGTCTATTTGTTCAGTTTTAGAACAAAATTCTGCACTTAAGTCTAATTTCGACATTTCAAAAACTTTATACACTGTAAAAAGGTATTCAGGCTGATGATGACGTCGTATTTCTGATCTTTATTATGTTGAATGATGAGGGTATTTCATTACATAGAAAATGATCATTATTTAGGAATGTGATAGTACTATTCAGCAAAGTATAAATGGGTATACTAGAATCTCTTGTTATAAAAAATAGCAATATCAGGAAAGACAATGACTGCACGTATTCAAAAAGGCAAGTTAGCGATTGCTAAAGAACTTTACGATTTCATCGAAAATGAAGCACTACCGGGTTCAGGTTTAGACAGTGAAACTTACTGGAAAAACTTTGAACAAGTCGTTGTCGATCTTAGCCCAAAGAACAAAGCACTATTGGCTAAGCGTGACGACATTCAAGCGAAAATTGATGAATGGCACCGCAACAACAAATTTGAACTCGAAGCTTACAAAGCTTTCCTTACTGAAATTGGCTACTTATTACCAGAAGTAGAAGATTTCCAAATCAGCACAGAAAATGTAGACGAAGAAATCGCATTATTGGCTGGTGCGCAATTAGTAGTGCCTGTGCGTAATGCACGTTACTGCTTAAACGCTGCGAACGCACGTTGGGGTTCACTCTACGATGCTCTTTACGGTTTTGACGTGATCTCTGAAGAAGACGGCGCGGAAAAAGGTAAGGGCTATAACCCAGCTCGTGGCGCAAAAGTTATCGAATTTGCTAAAAACTTCTTAAATGAGACTTTCCCGCTAGCTAATGGTTCGCATGCAGATGCAACTAAATATGCGGTAGAAGGCAAAAAGTTAGTTGTAAGCCTAAAAGATGGCTCAACTGCAACTTTAGCGAAAGAAGCTCAGTTTGTTGGTTTTAATGGTGACGAAGCTGCACCAACTGAAATCGTACTTTTAAACAATGGTTTACATGTAATCATTGAAGTTGATGCGACGAGCCCAATTGGTTCAACAGATGCTGCTGGCGTGAAAGACTTAGTTCTTGAAGCTGCGGTAACGACCATTCAAGACTTGGAAGACTCAATTGCAGCAGTTGATGCTGAAGAGAAAGTTGAAGGCTACCGTAACTGGTTAGGCTTAATGAAAGGTACGCTTTCTGAATCTATCGAGAAAAATGGTAAAACCGTTACTCGTACATTAAATAAAGACCGTACGCACAAAAACTTGATCGGTGGTGAAACTACACTTCACGGTCGTTCATTGATGTTACTTCGTAACGTGGGTCATTTGATGACAAACCCTGCGATCCTTGTAGATGGTGCTGAAATCTACGAAGGTATTATGGATGCATTGATCACACCGTTATTGACGTTTGCAGACATTAAAGGCGAAAACGAAAACAAGAACTCTCGTAAAGGTTCTATGTACATCGTTAAGCCAAAAATGCACGGTCCAGAAGAAGTTGCATTTGCAGTTGAATTATTTGAGCGTGCTGAACAAGCGCTTGGTTTGCCTGCGAAGACTTTGAAAATCGGTATCATGGACGAAGAACGTCGTACCTCTGTGAACTTGAAAAACTGTATCGCGCAAGCGAAAGATCGCACGATTTTTATTAATACAGGTTTCATGGACCGTACGGGTGACGAAATTCATACGTTCATGGAAGCAGGTCCATTCGTTCGTAAAGGCGAAGTGAAGTCTCAAATCTGGTTCCCAGCGTATGAAAACCGTAACGTGATGATCGGTCTACAAGCAGGCTTACGTGGTAAAGCGCAAATCGGTAAAGGCATGTGGCCAAAACCAGATATGTTGCTTGATATGTACAAAACTAAGATTGAGCATCCAGAAGCTGGCGCAAGCTGTGCATGGGTTCCGTCTCCATCTGGCGCTGTAATTCACGCGATTCACTATCATCAGTGCAATGTTTCTGAGCGTCAAAAAGAGTTGTTGAATACTCAACCGCTATCTTTAGATGACTTGTTAACACCGCCTTTAGCGACAGATACAAACTGGTCTGAAGAAGAGAAAACCAAAGAACTCGAAAATAACCTTCAAGGTATCTTAGGTTATGTGGTTCGTTGGGTTGATTTGGGTGTAGGTTGTTCAAAAGTTCTAGACATCAACAACGTTGGTTTGATGGAAGACCGTGCAACTTTACGTATTTCTTCTCAACACGTTGCAAACTGGTTACGTCACGGTATCGTAACTGCTGAACAAGTTGAAGAAGTATTTAAGCGCATGGCGAAAGTTGTGGATGAGCAAAATGCCAACGATCCACTTTACACACCAATGGCACCAAGCTTTGATGGTTATGCATACAAAGCTGCTTATGATTTAGTATTCAAAGGTGGCGAGCAGCCTTCTGGTTATACAGAGCCGCTTCTTCATGCTTACCGTTTAAAATTAAAAGGTTATACAGGTGACTAATCTGTAAATCAAAAAAAGCCTCTTCGGAGGCTTTTTTTATTGCTTGAGAAAGTTAGAATGTCGACATAAAAAATGAAAAGGAAACTCCATGTATTTATGGAATGTAAATCGGTTGGTGGATGATATAAGACTGAATAAAGTCTCTGAAACCCATTATAAAAACTACTATATTGCCAGCTCAATATTGATTTTCTTTAGCTACTTAGCACTGACCTTAACCCCAGAATCCAAACCTACAGAAGCTTGGGCTTCGTTTGTTTTACAAGTTGGTCTGCTGATTAGCTGGGTGAATGCCATATTTAAAGCCAATGGCGGCGAGCAAGGCCGAGATTTTTTAAAGCGCTTTATTGCATTGTATTTGCCCGTAACGATTCAGAGTTTAGTCCTCTTTATCTTGATCGCTGTTGTTGTCGAAGGGCTGTTACCCATGTTGACCCTAAACATGGAGGAGGCTGCGCTTGATCAACTCACCACAGTTAAAGATCTAAGTTTTGAAGTCATCATTAGCTGTTATATTTATTGGCGAATCTATAAAGCGATGCGGCAGATTCATCAGCCTGTTTAAAGTATAAGGTTGTAAAAGAAATTAATTATAAAGTTTTATCCTGTTTTTCTCATAGCTTTTCAATGCTGAAGCCTTTACATTGGGATGAATGATAAAAATAGGATGGAAACGATGTCAGCTTATACCGCATTAGATTTGCAATATATTGGTGGGCAATGGCGAGCAGGGACTTCAACGCGTCACATCAAGAATATCAATCCCTTTAGCCAAGCACAGATTTTTGAATTGCAGGCAGCCAGCAGTGTCGATGTAGACAGTGCTTATAGTGCGGCAGAAGCAGCATTTAAATCAGAAAAGACCAAGTCTATTAAAGTACGTCAGCAAGTTATCAACAAATTAGCTCAAACCATTCAGCAGCGCAGAGAAGAAATTATTCAATGGCTGATAGATGAATCTGGGAGTACACGTTTAAAAGCCAATATTGAAGTTGATGCGGCGCTCGGCATTATCCAAGAATCGCTGAGTTTTCCTGAAAAAATGCAAACCACGCAGTTGGAGAGTAAAGATCCGAGTCGAAAGAGTTTTGTCTTGCGCAAACCCTTGGGTGTCATTGCGGTGATTAGCCCTTGGAATTTTCCATTTCATTTGTCGATGCGTTCTGTGGTGACTGCGATTGCTTGCGGCAATAGTGTGGTGCTGAAGCCTGCAAGTGACACGCCAGTGACAGGTGGAACGTTACTCGGGAAATTATTTGAAGAAGCGGGTTTGCCGCATGGCGTATTAAATGTTGTTACAGGCAGCGGCAGTGAAATTGGCGACTATTTTGTAGAGCATCCTGTGCCTAAAATGATTTCATTTACAGGTTCAACTGAAGTGGGTCAACAGGTGGGGGTGAAAGCTTTGGCAAGTTCACGGATTAAGCGTTTAGCGCTGGAACTTGGCGGCAATGCGCCTTTGGTGATTTTAGATGATGCCGATTTAGATTTAGCCGTTGAACTGACCGTGATGGGGCGTTTTTTGCATCAAGGACAAATCTGCATGAGTACCAATCGAGTGATTGTGGATGAATCCTTGCACGATGCTTATGTTGAAAAATTGATTCAGCGGGTAAAAAGTATTGTGGTCGGTGATCCAAATGCTGCTGAAACCCTCATAGGGCCTATCATCAACAAGGCGCAGGTTGATAAATTAAAAACCATTATTCAAAATGCTATTCAGCAAGATGCAATTTTAGCCTATGCAGGCGGTATTGAAGGTCAATTGGTTGCACCGCATATTTTTACCCATGTGGATGCACACGCTGATATTGCATTGGAAGAAAGCTTTGGGCCAATCTTGCCGATTTTAAAAGCGCGAGATGAAGCACATGCACTAGAATTGGCGAATTCAACCCGATTTGGTTTATCGAGTGCGGTATGTACGTCAAACTTGGCGCGCGGCGGGGAGTTTGCTGCCAAACTCGATATAGGCATGACGCATATCAATGGCATCAGTGTGGCGGATCATTCTAATGCACCCTTTGGCGGTGAACGTAATTCAGGCCTTGGTCGTTTTAATGGTGAGTGGATATTTGAGGAATTTACCCGCACCCATTGGCAAACTTTCCCTGCTTAAAATACGCAAAGTGAAGTCTATTTAATCTTGTGCAATAGACTTCACTGCAGGTTCTGTTATGCAGGACATTTTTAGTTTATTTCCATGAAATATGCGGCAGAATATAGTCCCAAAAACGGCTCCAACGTGTTTTGTAATACAGAAAAGCGCCAAGATCTTGGCTTGAACAATTATCCTGATAGTGCATTTGCTGATTCATCAACAGCATGGGCTTACGTTGCAAAGCCGTCATATACAGCTTGACCTGAACCTTATAATTGTAGATTGAATAATTAGAAGAAATACTCTCGGTTTTCATTTTTTGGATATGGTGAATATAGACATCAAACTTCAAGCCATTTTTGTAATCCGTTGCCTCATGAATTGTTCGATCTTCGATTGGAATAAGCGGATTGTTATCACTAAACGCTAAGTATGCGTTATGTTTTTGGTTTCCTTGTTAATCATTAAACTGAAGAGCTGAATTTGCAGTGGTGAAATAGGGGAGCACATCCTGAGGGTTGATTTTAAACGTGCCTGTACAATCTGTCCTGACACGCCCTTCATCTGAGTTCACCGTAAACCAGCCAAATTGATCTTCTAATTCTGTCGTGTGGGCTTCATCTACGTCAGGAAGAATCACGCCAAACTGATCTCTTTGTCTTTGCTGATTTTGCATCAAGCGATAACTATTTTGAGCATGTTTTGCAAAACGGATTTCAGGAAACATTTCTGGAGATGTAATTTTAAAGTCAGAGACATTGATCATTTCACCATAGGGCAGGATGACTAATGAGAACTGCTGCTCTTGGGTGTTGGGAAGATTTTTGACCGTGACCCAATGATGTGTACTGATCATTTGCTGATTGCGAAAATGCTTATATTGAATGCGGTATTTGCCTGCAGGGATCTCGATTTCATTGATCAGGCTTTGTTTAAATGGATATTCATTGAGATAGAGCGCGTCGAGACTAAAAGGTAGAAATGAAACGGTATGTACAGAAACTTTTGCTGCTTTGCAGTTGGATATAGACTTAAACTGAGAATTAAAACGATAAAGCGACTTCGGTCTAGATTTTTCATTTATTATAAAGATTGAATTTTTGCGGATTATGGCAAATATGTGTGCCAATTTCAAACCGATTACCTTAGCGCAATTAAAGTCGCAAAACTTGCCTGAAATCAGTTTTGAATATCCTGAGGAAGTCTATCCAAATTATGATTTACCGCTGCTCTTTAAGTCTGAGCAAGGGCTAGAGTGGCGAAAAGTGGGTTTTGGCATGGTGCCTAAATGGGCCGAAGACAAATCTATTGCACTAAAAACCTATAATGCCCGAAATGAAACTTTGTATCAAAAGCCGTCTTTTATCAATGCGATCTCAAAATGTAAGTTTGGCGTAATTCCAGTGTCTGAATTTTATGAGTCTATGTATATCGACAATAAACCGCAGCGTTGGAGTGTTAAACGCAAAGATGGAGAAGCGTTTTATATCGCTGCCTTATATGACATTTGTCGGCAAGGTGATGAGATTGTACGTTCTGCAACCATGATTACGATGGATGCTATTCAGCATGAGATGATGAAACACTTTCATGAGCCAGGTAATGTAAAACGCTCAGTGATTGTGATTCCGCATGCACGATTAGAGGAATGGCTGAGTTGGAAATCACCGAATATCCAAAGTTTTGTACAGGGTTTTCCTGTTGACGAATTTGAATGTGAGCATGCACCCAAAATAAAAATCGAAAAAATCAGTCCCCAACTGAACTTTTTCGATTGATACTTCGGTGATGCAGAATGCTTAGCGCGCTAAGTTTTTGAAAATGTGCTTTAAACTTTCCATGGTTTTTTCAATTTGTAGCGGTGTTAAGCCTTCAAAAGATTGTTCTAGAACGACATTCGTTAGATCGTTAATCTTTTGCGTCATAGCAGTGCCTTTATCGGTTAACACGACGCGAGTAATACGTGCATCATCTTCACAAGAATAAGTGTCTACTAAGCCTTCATCTTTTAAGCGATAAATGATCTTGGTTGTCGTCGACATTTTAGACACGACCATTTCAGATAAATCCGAAACGCTCGCATGTGGTTTAGACTTGAGTGCGAGCAGGATGCGACGACGTGAATTATCTACGCCATACTTTTTTAAGGCATGGTCGACGTTTAAAACATATTGTGAATGCACCTGAGTAACCCAGTAGAAAGGAAAATTTTCTAAACTAAAGTCATCGGTGGATGGTAAAAATTTTGAATACTTTTTTGTCATGAAGGAGTCCCCTGAATATTTGTTTTAATTTTATTTAATGTTTTAACATTCTATTGAAAAATAGAGGGTAATAGCAAGAGTTCACAATAAAAAAATAGAAAGTAGAAGATATCTCATTTTTAGATTATCTTAATAGATTAGATCTCTTTCATAAATCAAAAAACGATCTTCTTTTGGTTAATATTTGCACTCCGGATTTCTTAGCATTCGTGCATAATCTGCGGATGAAATACATCGATTCAAACAAGCTTTCTGATCCTCAGTT
>NZ_VOZO01000012.1:0-102405 GCF_013419715.1 Acinetobacter sp. YH12063
AAACCTTCAAAATTCTTGCTGAGCGATATCGCAATCGAGGCAAAAGACTAGCATTAAGATTCAATCTAATTGCTGGAATTTATAACTTGGAGCTGAGTGAAAAATGACTTATGAAAGAAATCTATTATATTGATATTCTTTCCAAGCGATTAAAAGAGAATAAAAGCAAAGTTGGGTAAAGAGATAGTGTAGTGAAAATAAATACGTTTTTAATTTGAATTGAATATTAATATTTTTTACCAAAAGATAGAAATAAATAATTCATTAGATTTGTCATACAATCTATTACAAGCGTCCTTAATTACATTTAATTAAAAGTCAGGTGAATTCAAGCTTTTTTTAAAAGTGGAAGCAATTTTCTCAAAAAATTGGTTTAACCATCTTGCTGTGTATTTATATCGGCTATGTGATATGTAACTCACAGTGTTTTTTACATTTTGTCATATTGTTGCTGCGAAAAAATATGCTTGAATACATTACAAATGCCCAAGATTGTGCATAATGGAATGGTCTATAGTTACACAGGTTAAATTTATGGATCCGTCGCCGTGCGTTGGTCTGATTGAAGATATTCTTACAATCCAGAATGAGGAAGAGAGCTAATGGAATTTTTGTTAGATCCCGGAATCTGGGTTGGTTTACTTACATTAATTATTTTAGAAATTGTACTAGGGATTGATAACCTAGTCTTCATTGCCATTTTGGCAGAAAAACTCCCTCCAGAACAACGTGACAAAGCTCGTGTACTTGGTCTTTCACTCGCATTATTAATGCGATTAGGATTGTTATTTGCAATCTCTTGGTTGGTCACATTAACAAAGCCCCTGATTACCGTTTTTGATTGGACATTCTCTGGTCGAGATCTCATATTATTGTTCGGTGGATTGTTCTTAGTTTATAAGGCAGTCACAGAGCTGCATGAGAAATTAGAAGGTAAACCAGAAGTTCAAGTGACAACAAAAGTGGCATATGCCAGCTTTACAGCAGTCGTGGCACAAATTGTTGTCTTAGATGCGGTTTTCTCTTTAGACTCTGTCATTACAGCGATCGGTATGGTCGACAACATTTATGTCATGATGGCTGCAATGATTGTGGCAATGGCAGTGATGTTACTTGCATCTAAACCGCTAACGGCTTTTGTAAACCGACATCCGACCGTCGTGATCCTATGTTTAAGCTTCTTATTGCTTATTGGTATTAGTTTGATAGCAGAAGGTTTTGGTTTCCATATTCCGAAAGGCTATATCTACTCAGGTATTGGTGTTGCGATTATCATCGAAGCCTTTAACCAGTTTAGTCAACGCAATGCTCAAAAACACGAAGCGAAAATTCCATTACGCCATCGTACTGCAGACAGTATTTTAAAACTGATGGGTGGGCGCTTAGAAGCTGATCAAGTCGGTAATCAGGCGCAAGAAACCTTTGCAGACGAAGAGCGTTACATGATTGGGGGGGTGTTGACGCTTGCAGAGCGTTCAGTTGCGTCGATCATGACTCCCCGTAATCAAATTTCTTGGGTGGATTTAAATGACACACCTGAGCAAATTCGTGAGCAAGTCCTTTCAGTGCCGCACAGTTTATTCCCTGTGTGTCGTGGTAGCTTGGATAAAGTGATTAGTATTGTCCGTGCGAAAGAGCTTATTGATGTTTTAGATAGTGAAGATGATCTAAAAGCATTGATTAAACGTCATCGTCCGATCTTTATTTTCCAAAAGATGAAGGTGATTGATGCGATTAATACCTTGCGTACCTCTAAAGGCTCTTTGGTACTGGTTACGGATGAGTTTGGTGCGGTACAAGGTCTGATTTCACCACTCGATGTGTTTGAAGCGATTGCTGGTGAATTCCCTGATGCGGATGAACAACTTGATTTGATTAAAATCGATGATGAACATTGGAAAGCTTCAGGCATGCTCGATCTGTATCAGTTAGAACTTGAATTGGAAATGCTGGATTTGATCGAAGAAGATGATGGTTATATTAGTGTTTCAGGCCTCATTTTGGATCAGACTCATGGCAATGTTGAAGTCGGAACTGTGGTTGAATTTAAAGGCATCCAATTTAAAGTTACGGCAATGGATGAAAACCGCATTAAAACGGTTGATATCTATTACCAAGCTTAATGCTTAAATCTTAAATCTTAAAATAACTCAAAGACAGCTTTTAGAAGCTGTCTTTTTTGTATGACTAGAAAGTATAAGAAATCCTATCCAAGGGGGCTGTAATTCACGATGTTAAAACGTATTATATTTACATGATGTAACAGTAAAAAAACGCTGCATCTTTTGAGCTTTTAGAGGGCTAAAACGGTTCAAAAGTAATTAATATTGATAGGGTTGGTTTTAAAAAAGCATTAGGTTAAATAGTGATTCATTTTTAACTCGGGGTTTTAATCATCATAGATGATCTATTAATAATTTTTATTTCATTTTAAATATCGGTTTTGACAAATTTATAACTAGGTACTTTGAAGAAATTCAAAGTTAATCCATTAAAAAATGGGTGTTGGTATGGCGATCACTGAGAATATCATTGATTTTAGTAAACTCACGACTGAAGAAAAACATGAGTTGTTTCAACGGCTCTGGGAGTTTGATCAACGTATTTTCCCGACATCGAAAATTGAGCAACTTTATCAATACATGCATGACCCCGATATTGTAGCATTACCAATTATTCAGTATTTTGAGCAAGATAAACTGATCGGGCAAAACATTGTGCGTATATTAAAAATTATGCATAACAATCGGCCGATTTTTATTTTTAATTCACGGGCAGGGGTATTGGTAGATTACCGGCGGAAAAACCTGACCTTAAATTCGGCGATTAAAGTGGCGATGCAGCATCAGATTCGATTTCCAGTGATTCCGATGTGGTTTGTGGCTACATTGGCACAACCAAAGATATATACATTATTTGCCTCGCGCTCTGTTAAGTTTTATCCAAGGCATGGTGTCCCGATGCCCACTGAGTATGCGGATGTTTTAAACAGTTATAAAATCCGTCAGCATGATGTGCAGCATCGCGCTGAGGATATTTTTGTTCATCGTTGTGATTTACCGAAGGTGACGCCTGAGCAGTTGGTTCGGCTACGGAACAAATCTGATGAACATGTTCAATTTTATATGCAGCACGTGCCAGATTATTTTGATGGCATGGGTTTAATGTGTATTTGTAAATTAAATGTTTCAACTATTTTTGAAGCAAGTATGAATCTGGCAGTTGGGCGGGCAGTTTAATGATGGACATGGATGTGTTATGCGACAAATGACGATATATCGATTATTCGGTTTCGGCGCGGCGATCTTTTTAACGGCTTGTCAGCCAGCAGAGCAAAAAGTACAGGAGCAATCGCAGAAATGTGTTGCCCCCGAAAAACTGGTCAAACAAATTTATGATCAAGAGTTGAAATTGCATGCTTTGAGTAAAGATCAACTTGCTGCCTATTTTGAGCCATCGTTAGCGGAGCGTATGCAAGCGGAAATTAGCTGTAAACAGTCGCAACAAGCGTGTAATGTGGATTTTGATATTTTCACGGATAGCCAAGATCCGCAGCAAGATTCGAAAAAGGGTATTCAGCCTAAACTGAGTTTTGATGAAAATAAAAATGTGGTTCGCGCTGAGTTTAAAATTGGTGATGAAGCCAAAGTATTAAATTATGAAATGAGTGGTGGAGACTGTTCAAAAATCAAAAATATCGTCTATGCGGGTGATTATGACCTCGACATGATTTTGAGTAATCCAACAGAAATGATCGAAGATTCAGAAGCGTTTGATGCCAATGCTGCAAGTGACAGTACTGCACAGTAATTTTTGTCGCATATTAATTAGTACAAAACAGTATGAATCCTTGAACAGCTTGAGTCCTTTACTCAAGCTGTTTTGTTTTTCTCAAGCTATCGTAGCTTCATAGTGCATAAATTTGCATGTTGGCGAGTTGATTGAAATCGTCTTCATTGAGATTATAAATTTCATCTAAAAATGCAACATTAAAACTGCCGACACTTGAACTTAGTTCGTAGGCTTTTTGACCCGCAATCGCAAAGTGCAAATGTGCTGCGACCGTGCCAGCAGTTAGCGTTTCACTTACGGCGCAATACGCCGCTGTTAATGCACCTAAAGCGCAGCCAGAAGCCGTCACTTGGGGTTGTAAGTAAGATCCACCATTAATCTGTATCACCGCATTCATTTCTTTCGATAAGATGAAATCCGATTCGCCTGAAATTGCCACACATTCACAGTGTTCTAATAAGGGCACAGCATTTAAATAAATCTCGGCACTATTTAGTGTGCTATCCACGCCGCGGGATTCACCTTGATTACCTGCAAGACCGCTGATTTCTGATGCGTTGCCACGAATAATGCTTGGCTTGTATTGGAGTAATTGGTCAACCATTTCAGATCGCCACGGCAAAACGGGGCCATAACCGACAGGGTCAAGCACCCAAGGTTTATTTAAATTTTGTGCTGTTTGTGCAGCAATTTGCATGGCCTGCATTTGTTCAGACGTTGGCGTACCTAAATTGATATTCAATGCACTGGCAATCGAGGCAAAGCTTTCAGCTTCAAAGGGATTGTCAATCATTGCAGGAGAAGCACCCGCAGCCAAAAGGACATTGGCCACATAATTGCTCGCGACTGCATTGGTGATGATATGCACCAAGGGTTGTTTGGATTGAAGTTCAATCCACGCATTGATAACGCTTTGCAAAAGAGGGCTATTTAAGTCAGTTAATTCACTGTTCATGGTCGTTTCAAAATTTTCAGATTGATTCATCGTTTTCTCCCTTAGCGGGTGAAGTAATGGTCTTGATGTTTACAATTACGGCAGAACAGGGTCACATAATCTGCGGCATCATAATCGACAGAGAGCTCTTGTGAACCACAGTACATGCAGCGCTTTGTGGAATAAAAATTTAATCGAGGTTCGATTTTTTTCCAAGCATGGTGTATCGGTTGCACAAAGATACTTTCATCGAGTCCTAAAAAGTTAAAGAGCAAAATTTCACTCATTTTACTAAACGGTAATTGTGGCGGACGAGGGAGGGTAAAGGTTTCCCATCTTTCCTTTAAGCCACGTTCACGATATTGCTGTAAGGTCTTTTTTAACAGATTGGTATTAATGAAATTTTCATTACGTACTTGCAGGGCTTTCTGTTTATGTAGGTATTCGAGTGCTGACTGAATCATATAATAAATCTGCCCAATCGCTAAATGGTCGAGTAAGCGATAACAGAACACCTGAAAGCTTTTATTCCCTGCAATTTGAATACCCCATGTCTTACAGTAAAACTGCATGAATTGCACAATTTCTTGGAAAAGTAGGAGATACAAGCACTCTTTCACTTCGTCAGCACTTTTAAAAGGAACGCCTAAGGCTAAATTTTCATAAAACCAATGGCGCAGTTGCTGCGCTACGCTAAAAAGGCTGGGCTCCGAATATCCATGCAGACGGACATTGATATAATACTGCTCAGCTTGTAGTGCATCATCTTTCACAATCAAAATTTGCTCATGCACGAGATGCTTTTTGAGCGACTGTTGAAAGAGATAATTCGGGCTGATGTTGTGATATTTAATCGTATCCCAATCGATAAATTCTTGATGCGCCGTATGTTCTTGGACGTGATTATCCAATAAAGCCAGCAAAAAGAGTTTCTGTAAAAAGCTCAGCTCACTTAATTCACGTTCAACGATATCTTTATTTTTAAGTTTACGCTGTTCTTGTAAGCGGGTTTCTTTGAGTAGTTTTTTTCGTGCGGCCTGACAGTTTTCACAATGACAGTTGTATTGCTGTTCTGGAAATATTTGATGATGACAGTGGCTACACTGATAAAAATTAAATTCTTGCTCATCTAATTTTTCAGCATCTACCCAATACATAGATGCACGACACAACGGGCATTGCGTACTTTCATCCATTTGTTTGCGTAGAATATTGAACATGTTGCCAGCGTTTCTTGAAAGGTTAAATTGATTATACACATCTCTGTTTAAAGACGGGTTTGCAATTTCAGTTGCAGCAGCTCAGGCGAGAAGTCGACAAATAAAAAAAGCTGCATAGTGATGATGCAGCTTTTAGTTAGAATGGATTATTAATAGGCGGCTGGGCATGGGATCGATTCGTCCTCCTCTCCAAGTTGTTTGGCTTGTATTAAAGCTTGCACTTTTTTAGACGCCACTTTTTTAGTGCCTAATGCACTATATGAGTTAAGTAATGAACTGACCTCAAAGGCTTTGAGTGGAATCCCTTCGCAAGTCATAAACATTGCAATTACTTGATGGTCGATATTTGCAGCATCAAGCGCTTGCAGGGTCTTCATATTTTCAATACGGATGATGTGTTCTTTAATAAACATAATGCACCTCTTTTTGTTTTAGCCTGATGATTTTGCTTTTGGCAATTAAGTAGATGCAAAACGCATGCTCAAATGTTTTGAGTAGACATTTTAAAGCAGATAAACGGCATATTGTTTTATTAAGATATTGAAAATAAATTATTAATTTAAAAGTAACAAAATAATATTGATGCGTATGGCTATGTCTAATGAATTCTCAAAATGCTTAAACTGTTGAAAAAGAAACATCTTGGTGCATGGTTTAAACAGAAGTATGCAATCAAATCCAAATGAGAAGACTGAGATTATTTGAGAGCTTAGGTGCTTTTTGGAAGGAAACAGCTAAGCGATTGGATTTGAAAAGTATATTTGTATATATTGAGCTTATAATTCTAATGATCTAGGCTTCTAGGATTGAAACCAAGCGGAATCTACTGAACTTGATACACAGTATGATTCAGCTGGATTTCTAAAGGTTTTGATCTTTTTATCCTTTCTTTGTATGGAATACACATGTCAGACGCACTTAAAAACAGCAATATCACTCGCATGCAATTATATAAGCAGCCACAGGGTACGGTTGGCGCGCTGATTATTGGGCATGATCAAACACTAGAAAAGACGATCGAGTTATTGGGCCTGGCTCAGCAACATCAAGTATCTAAAATTTATGTGGCGGGTGCGACGGAAGAAATTCAGCAATTCCTCACCTCAAAAGTCACGGCATTTCAATTTTACTTTGCAGCAGACTACGACAGTGCACTCGATTTAATTTTCGCAAATCAATAATCCTCTAAGTCTTAAGCAGGAAAGTTTGAGCGCAATAATTTGAACGTACAGATGGATTAAGCACCTGTACTTTCTCTTTCTAGTATATAGGCGCTTTATTTATTTTAGGTAGATAAAAAAATTTGCACATTGTTATAGCTGTACTCAACTCAGGCATTTATTTTGCTTAAACATGGCGAAAATATGTGCCAGCCTTTAAATTATTCTATAAAGATGATTGAAAACAACATGCGCTGAGCCCATATATAAATCATTGTAAATGCGAAGACAGCTTATGCATCTTGTCGTATGATCAAGTCATTCACAATGTGTTCAAAAAGCTGATGAAGCAATAACTAAGGAATAGGACGAGATATGAATATTGCGGCAAATCCAGTGGTCGAAGCAGACCAAACTGTTTATTTAAAAGACTATCAAAAACCATCATTTGTCGTAGATAGTATCGATCTTGATATTCAAGTCTTTGATGACCATACCAATGTAAATGCAAAATTAGTGATGCAGCGTCAAACGGCAGGGGATTTGGTGTTATTGGGTCGTGATTTGGAACTCAAATCAATTCGCTTAAATGGTCAAGTTTTGCCAGCAGATGCCTATGTTGTAGATGCAGAACAACTGGTGATTTCAAATGCACCTGACCAAGCTGTCATTGAAACTGAAGTCGTGATTCATCCTGAAAGCAATACTCAACTCGAAGGTTTATACCAAGCGGCAGGCGATTTATTCGTTACTCAAAACGAGCCTGAAGGCTTCCGTAAAATTACCTATTATCCTGACCGTCCTGATGTGCTATCGGTATTTACCACACGTGTCGAAGCGGATAAAAAATTCCCTGTATTACTTGCCAATGGTAATTTGATTGAAGCGGGTGAAACCGGTGAAGGTCGTCATTATACCGTTTGGCAAGATCCAACCAAAAAACCATCGTATCTATTTGCTTGTGTGATTGGTGATTTGGCAGTACTCAAAGACACTTATGTGACGTCTGAAGGTCGTAATGTTGCTTTAGAAATCTATGCAGAAGAAAAAGACATTCCAAAATGTCATATTGCGATGGAAGCTTTAAAACATTCGATGCGTTGGGACGAAGAACATTATGGTCGTCCTTATGATTTAGACAATTATATGATCGTGGCAACCAGTGCATTTAACATGGGTGCAATGGAAAACAAAGGTTTGAATATTTTCAACACCTCTTGTGTGCTTGCTGATGAAGAATATACGACTGATGCTGCGATCATGCGCGTTCAGTCTGTGATTGCACATGAATACTTCCATAACTGGACGGGTAACCGTATTACCTGTCGTGATTGGTTCCAACTCTGCTTAAAAGAAGGTTTGACAGTATTCCGTGATCAGTCGTTCTCAGAAGATTTACAATCTGCTGCGGTACAACGGATCGATGATGTTGCAGTGTTAAAAGCACATCAGTTCCCAGAAGATTCAGGCCCGCTTTCACATCCACCGCGTCCAGATCATTTTGTTGAAATTAATAACTTCTATACCGCAACAGTGTACGAAAAAGGTGCGGAAATTAACCGCATGATGGCGACATTGCTGGGCAAAGAAAAATTCCGTGCAGGTACTGACGAATATTTCAAACGCCATGATGGTCAAGCTGTGACTGTTGAAGATTGGGTGGCAGCACTAACAGCAGGTTCAGGTGTAGATTTATCGAGTTTCTTGATTTGGTATAACCAACCGGGCACACCAAAACTTGAAGCAAAAGGTGAGTACGATGCTGCAAATCAAACCTATACTTTAAGTTTGAAACAAAGCTTAAAAGCGCATCCGAAATATCCAAATTTAAAAGCAGTGCCTATTCCTGTGGCTTTGGCATTGTTTGATGCGACGAGTGGTGAACAGTTAGTTCTCAGCTCCGATGCATTGGTTGAAAATGGCATCAAAGATGGCGTGTATTTATTTGATACCGATACTGCAACCATTACATTTAGCGGTGTAAAAACCCAGCCTGTTGTGTCTTTACTGCGTAACTTCTCTGCACCCGTTAATCTTGAATTTAACTATTCAGATGAAGAGCTTGCATTCCTGATGCAGTACGAGCCGAATGGTTTTAACCAATGGCAAGCCAGCCAAACCTTGTTAGAACGTATTTTGTTAAATGGCCATGATGCCGACATCTATGTTCAAGCTATTCAAAATACATTACCAGCATTGGTTGAGCGTGATCCACTACTTGCTTCACGTTTATTCGATGTACCGACAGAGGGTTATTTAGGTAGCCGTATTGATGCCGACTACAGTCCTGCCCAAGTGCAAGAACAACGTGAAGCACTTTTAAGTCGTGTGGCACGTGAGTTAGGTGCTTTCTTTAAAGAGACTTATGCAACTTTAGACCCAGATGCGCAGAAAGAGTTTTCACAAGCCATGGGTGTTCGTGCATTGAAAAACATCATGTTGAGTATGATGGCACGTCAAGGCGATGCATCCGTATTTGAATTGGCCTATGAACAATTCAGCTCTACAGGCAATATGTCTGAACGTCTTGGTGCTTTAAAAGTATTGGTTTGGAATGATGCACCACAAGCACAGCAAGCTTTAGAAGCCTTCTATACACGCTTTAAAAATGAAGCCTTGTCGATGGACCAATGGTTTATGCTGCAAGCAGCACATCCGAAAGCAACTGCGGAAACCATTAAGGCACTGACTGCTCATCCTGACTATGACTTGAAAGTACCGAACCGTATTCGTGCGGTTACAGGCGGTTTAAATAGCAATCCTGTCAACACATGGAGTTTTGGTGTGCAGCATATTGTTGAATTGGCTAAATTCCTCGATGAGAAGAATCCAATTGTCGGTTCACGTTTACTGCAAATTTTGTCCCGTTGGTACACTTTGGCAGAACCGCAGCGTAGTGAAGTCAAAGCAAAACTTGAAGCACTTAAACCTGTTGTGAAATCGAAGAATGTGTCAGAAACATTAAACAGTATGTTGAGTGTTTAATCATTCAACCTCTCTGTACGATTGATTTGAGTTAAATCAGTCCTACTAAAATGAGTCTGTTGTCATAGGTATGGCAGCAGGCTTTTTTTATATCCAGTCTTTTTTATCTAAACTTTAGTTAGGATTGAAAATCAATCATGTTTAGATGACTGAAACTCAAAAAATTTCTCTGAGCATTTATTTAAATTACATAATAATTGCAATATAAATCACATAATGGCGCTACAATGATGTGGGTTTATCGTATTTCTAACTATATGCGATAAGGCATCCAAGTTTATGAATGTTTAGATTTTTTTATCTATTTCATTGTGCAAGATTTTGAGGCGGGTCATGTTAGTTAAGGTTGATGAAGGTTTTTATTTAAACTCACATCATATTATTGCAATTCGAATTAATAGAGATTTGCTTGATACCTTTGTTGTTTCGGTAGAATACACACCCAATAGTGTGCAAAACACAGGTGTATTTGAAAAGAAATTCAATGCGCGCCGCGATGCAGAACAATACCTACAGACTCTGAATCAGATCATTGGTAAATCGTAAAAGCTAAAGTGTATATCGTGGATATTGTCTAGATTGAAATGGGCAAGATATGAATCAGACTCAGATTGACGTCTAGCTAAAGGGATGGAGCGCATCCCTTTTTTGTCTTATCTGAGCGAAGCTGATGTGAAGAATTGAAAATAAATCATTCTATCGATATGACTCGATTTGCACGTCGGATATTTTCCTGACATGCTGTAGCCATCCAAAATGAGTTAGAACTATATGCGAATCAGTATTGTGGGTGCAGGTCGTGTTGCAAATCATTTGCTCAATGTGCTTCATCCACAACATCACATTGTGCAAGTTTATGCGCGAAATCTTGATAAGGCAGAAAAACTTGCAGCAAGAGTAGGTGCAGAAGCTATTCATATCCCAACTGAGTTGAATGCTGAGATTGATCTTTTGATCATTGCGGTGAGCGACCAATCGATTGCAACCGTTATTCAGCAAGTCAAAGCCTATCTGCCACAAGTTTTGATTGTGCATACGTCAGGTAGCACCAATATCACTGTACTGACCCAACAGCATTCGCGAGCAGGGGTGTTTTATCCTTTACAAACCTTTAGTTTAGATCGAGATGTGGACTGGATGTCGACACCGATCTTTGTAGAAGCGGCCGACTCTGCAGATTTGACGACACTTACAGATTTAGCAAACAGCATTAGCCAAAGGGTTTATCGATATGATTCGGCACAGCGCTTGAGTCTGCATCTTGCTGCGGTGTTTGCCTGTAATTTTAGTAATTATTGTTATGACATGGCAAAGCAGATTGTCGATGCAAAACATGTCGATTTTAGCTTACTTTATCCTTTGATTTTAGAGACAGCCAATAAAGCTACTCAGGCTGAACCACGTAACATGCAAACTGGCCCTGCAATGCGTGGGGATCAAAATATCATGCAGATGCATGCCAATATGCTTGAGCAAGCTGATCAAGTCGACCTGAAAGCGGTCTATGAAATGCTGAGTCAGCAGATTTTTGAGCATCATCAGAAATAAACAATCTATAAAGAACAATGAATATTTATTAGCATAGAAATACATGTCAATCAGGATGTTACATGGCAAAAGATTTTAATAGCCCACAAGTGGTCGAAAGTTATGATGCACATATACGTAAATTAATTCCCGGTTATGAACTTGTCCATCAACAGATTCAGGCGGTGTTAAATTGCTATGTCGCTGAAGATGCCCATGTACTGATTATTGGATGTGGGACGGGCTATGAATTGGGCTATCTCATGGCCTTGAATCCAACATGGTCATTTACCGTTACAGAATTATCTGAAAATATGCTGAATCAAACACGGCAAAGTGTTGAAGCTGCTGGACAGTTGCATCGCGTCAAATTTGTTTTGGGCAGTCACACTACTTTTGAGCAGGCGAGTTGTTTTGATGCGGCGCTGAGTATCTTGGTGACGCATTTCATTCCATTGTCCGAAAAAAATGAATTTTTAACTAAAGCTTTTGAATTACTTAAACCGCAGGGCATTTTTTTAAGTTTTGACTTGATGCAAACTCATTCGCGTTTTGAGCAGCATGTACTGCCTGAGTTTTGCAAAATGCAGGGTTTATCTGCATCGCAAGCGACAAAAATGATGCAACGTTTAGAAGATGACTTTGAACTGATTAGCCAGCAGCACTATCAAAGCTTACTGAGGGAAATAGGCTTTGATCAAATCAATTGTTTCAGTCAAATCTTTAGCTATGCAGCTTACTGTGCTTTTAAATGTCGATAAATTAAAAAAATAATAGAGTCCAAGATTGGGCGTATCAAGTTCATTGATTATTTTGACAGATATTATTGCTACCTTGCATGAGTGACGCTTGCCTCAAAATTTCGATCCTTAGTTTCATCCTTCTTGCACAGTAGCACGCTTACAATTTTAAAAAAGAAACTTTTCAGTCAGGGTTAAATCCCTTACTGTGCATTTATAAAAATAATCAATTGGATGAAAATAATGTCAAAAATGGAATTTGATTACATTGTGATTGGTGGTGGAAGTGCGGGGTGCGTACTGGCTGCACGCCTCAGTGAAGATCCACATATATCTGTGTGCTTGCTAGAAGCAGGTGGGCAAGGTGATCAGTGGACGGTCAATATTCCAGCTGCATGCGTGGTGAGTTTACCGACCAAGATCAATAATTGGGGCTTTGAAACTGTGCCTCAAGCGGGCTTGAATGGTCGTAAAGGCTATCAACCATGTGGAAAATGCCTTGGTGGTTCATCCAGTATTAATGCCATGATTTATATTCTTGGACATAAAAATGACTATGATCAATGGGCGGCACAGGGCAATACTGGCTGGTCATACGACGAGGTCTTGCCATATTTTATTCGCTCAGAAAATAACAACCGAATACAGAATGAATTCCACGGTAATGACGGCCCTCTGTCCGTCACAGATGTACAAAGTGACAATATTTTCCATCAACGCTATACCGAAGCGGCTCGTGCACAAGGCCATAAAGTCCTCGATGATTTTAATGGCGCAGAACAAGAAGGCTTAGGGGTTTATCAGGTAACGCATATCAATGGAGAGCGTTGTAGTGTGGCACGTGCGTATTTATTTCCACATTTAGATCGGCCAAATTTAACTGTATTGACCAAAGCCACAACACATAAAATCATTATAGAAGATAAAGTGGCCACAGGTGTTGAAGTCCAACATGCAGGGCAAATGAAACACCTAAAAGCCAGACGTGAAGTCTTGCTCAGTGCCGGTGCGATGCAATCACCGCAGATTTTAATGTTGTCTGGAGTAGGCGATCAGGCCGAACTCCAAGCGCATGGTATTGAAGTGAAACACCATTTACCGGGTGTAGGAAAGAACTTTCACGATCATCCCGATTTCATTTTTGGTTATAAAGTCAAAGAATACCAAGGCACATTTGGCGTATCTTTACCCGGTTCAATTGATATGTTTAAGCAGATTGGTCGCTATCGTAAGGAACGACGAGGCATGATTGCTTCAAATTTTGCAGAATGCGGTGGTTTTCTAAAGTCTTCACCCGATTTAGCAATGCCAAATTTGCAATTACACTTTGTCGTGGCGTTAGTAGATGACCATGCACGGAAATTTCATGCAAGTCATGGTTTGTCGTGTCATGTGTGTCTGCTCAATCCAAGAAGTCGCGGTACGATCAAATTGAGTGGTTCTAGTGTAAATGCTCCATTATTGATTGATCCAAACTTTTTAGGGGATGAGCAGGATTTAGAAGATTTGGTACAAGGTTTTAAGTTGACGCAGCAGTTAATGATGTCGCCGTCTTTATCGAGTCATTATCAGCAAGATTTATTTACCTCACTGGTCAAAACAGATGATGACATACGTGCAATCTTACGTCAGCGTGTGGATACGGTTTATCACCCTGTCGGTAGTTGTAAGATGGGCGTAGATGAGATGTCTGTGGTTGACCCTGAATTGAAAGTCTACGGGATTCAAAACCTTCGTGTAGTCGATGCCTCCATCATGCCTTCTGTGGTGAATGGCAATACCAATGCCCCAACAGTGATGATTGCTGAAAAAGCCGTGGATATGATTCGTCAAAGTCAGCTCCAAGCGCAAGTAGCCTAGGTGTAAGCAGTTTTCCTGTGATTTGAAACAACACAGATAAATCTTAGATCAAAAACAGCAATAAAAATTAGTTTACTTTTTTGAAGATGAAGTCATTAATTTTATGGCCTGCTTCAATTCCGCGACGTTCAAATTTAGTTTGTGGACGCCAGTCTGGACGAGGGTAGCTATTGCCTTTACCCGCAAGGTTTTCAAGACGTGGACGTTCTTCAAGAACTTCGATCATCCATTCAGCATACGGTTCCCAGTCAGTCGCTGAGTGGAATGTACCGCCGATTTCTAATTTTTCTTCAACCAATGGCATACGGTCATGAGATACAAAACGACGTTTGAAATGACGTTTCTTCTGCCATGGATCTGGGAAGTATAATTGCACAGTATTAATACTGTTATCTGGCATTTCACGTAGCACTTGGATGGCATCAGCATCCAATACTCGAAGGTTAGTTAAACCTGCAAGACCTGCTTCATACACACATTGAGCGATACCCGGAACATGCACTTCAATGCCGACAAAGTTTCGCTCTGGGTTTGCTTTTGCCATTAGCACCAAAGAGCGACCCATACCAAAACCGATCTCTACAGTTAATGGGCGTTCAGGGTGTTCAAAATGCTGACGCAAATCACCAACGGGGTATTCCAAAATTAGATGACCATATTGTTCCAGCGCAGTACGTTGCGAAGTATTAAGTGGCGCAGAGCGGCGCATAAACGTCACGATTTCACGGTGTTCGTTTAGGTTATCCAGATCTACAGCGTGCTGGTCTAATTGATCGTTCGACATAACTTTGGCAAATGTAAAAAATTCGAATGCGGTATTTTAAGTCCTGAGATGCACAAGTCAAATTTTTTACCGTGAATATATCCTCTTTTTGCTCAATCTCACCGACGGAAGCCGTGCCGAGGATTTGCCATGTACAGTGAATTACTTAGCTCAAAAGTCATGAATTAACATTAATCTAGGCTGTTTTTTCATCAAGATCTTCACTGTCAGCACCATCAGGTTTAAATGGCAAAATGGCCTCAATAACGGTACAACCCGGCTGTGACTGTATTTTAAATTCACCACCGATACGATGGATTCGTGTTTGCATACTATGTAGACCAACATGTAGACCTTGTTCAACATCGTTAGGGTTGAAGCCTATACCATTATCTTCAATACGTAATATCAGTTGAGTCTCTGTTTCGCACAAACTGACTTGAACTTTGCTAGCCTGACTATGCTTTAGAATATTGGTCAGGGTTTCTTCAGCGACACGAGTCAAATTGAGACATTGAGTTGCAGTGGGTGAGTGAATCCATTCGGCAGCAAATTTCCAGCTTGAGCTCATGTCTAATTCTTCAAAGAGCTGTACAAAGCGATGGCGAATCGGCGCCGCCCATTCGATCGGGGTGTCCGGAACTTTCGTCCCTATACTCGAACCTGAATCGATGACTTGTCTTAAATCATTACGGAACAGTTTAAGCATCGACATGATTTGTGGTTTTTCAATTTTATCATTTTGTTCTAACAGTAAAATTGAACGGACAATTGATCCGCCTAAACCATCATGTAAGTCATGAGATAAATGAATTCGTTCTTGAAGTCGTGCATTTTCAAGTGCGAGTTGATGTTGTTGACCAAGTGAAGTGGCGAGTTTCAGTTCAGCTCGTTGTACATTTTCAGTTAAGGTCTTATTAAAACGTTCAATTTGACGGGTGTGTCGAGCTAAACGCAAAGCCAGTACCCCGCCCAAAACGAGGGTGGTTAGTGGGCCAGTATATGGTGAGAGCGCATGGCCTTCCATGGTCATCATAAAGTGCGCATCATGTACCGCAATTGGTAAATAAATCAAATACAGCGTTGCAAGCAAATAGGTTTCAGCCATTTTGGCTTTATACGCCAAGTAGGGGTAGCTAATACATTTGGCCACAAAGACCAAAACAAAGAAGCTAAAACAAATTTGGATGACGGTCTTTAAATAAGCCTCTGGTGCAAAACCGATACAGAGTGCTGCGATAGTGGCAAGGCTTAATAACAGCTTTTGAATTTTCGGGAAAGGATGGTTTGCAAAATACCACGCACCAATACAGCCAAAAACCGTATAAAAACAGAAAATGATATTTTGTAGGCGGTCGACCTGTACGGTGGTTAGAAATGAAATTGGTCCATTAAAAATAATACACAGGCTATAAAATACCCAAGCCATGCCTGTGATGGTTAACCATAAGTAAGCTCTTTCATTACGATTGGCGAGCCATGCTAAAAAAAAGAACACAGCCACGACGAAATTAATCATCGTATTGAGTTCGACTAATTGTCGTTGTTCGAGTAACCAAATTTTAAAGGTGTCATAGACTTGCTGGTATTCCCCAATTTGAACTGAACTGAGTCCTGATTTTTGGGTCACCGAACCATACACTTGCACCCAAATGGTGTTTACACCTTGCTTTAAACTCGAGCTAGGCAAGTTAAACAGTCTAGGTTGATGTTGGCTTCTCGAAAAATGCTCTACTGAAATATAGTCTTGCCAAAGTAGGGCATCGTTGATGTAAACCCGTCCACTTTGGGTGATGCCTTGTATGGCGATAGCAATGGGCTGATTTAACTGATGGAGGTCACAGTTCAATTTAAATTGGATTTTGTACCAAGCGATACCATGATAATCCGGCCAACGTTTATTCCAAGTGTCTGGAAGCTTTTGCAGATTTTGCCAACCTGTACGTGGGCGCTCTTGCTCGACAGCGCTTTTAGCTGTGGCAATATGGGTGATTTCAACAGGACAATGACTGCTTGAGATCTGTGGGGTGGCATTGGCAAAACTGGGTATAGCGATACAACATAGCAGGCAAAATTGACTCGCTAAGACCAGCAGCCGATTTGCTTGAATGCAGTGTCGTGACCAAAACCAAACCATCAAAATTCCCCCAATTTTGTGTATCCACAATTTAAAAAAATATATAGAAAGTCACATCAAATCTTTGTTTTATTTTTAATAGTTATAATTTTATGAGATGAATTATACAGTTAAATCGAATGAATGGTGAATTTTTCTCTTTTTTATAGGCTTAGTATTATATGTAATGTCATTACACATCAGAGCTTCGATCTTTGAAACCCTTTGCTATATACATCCTGCATAGGGTTTCAATAGGTCACACTTTATTGAAAATTGATTTGATTCAAAGTGAATATTCAAAAATCCATTAGTCACTGACACGGTCAAGTAAAGTGCTACTTGCTTCATTTAAGCCAAAGACCTCTACTTGAATGTGTTTTGACTCAAATTTTTGCACGACATTTTTTAAAATATTGACTGAGGTAATATCCCAAATATGGGCATGGCTCAGATCAATTCGTACATGACTAACAATCTCCTGAAAATCAAAAAATTGATAAAAACTCTCAGAGCTACTAAAGAAAATTTGCCCATAGACCGTGTAACTACGGACGTTGTCTTTAAGTTCTGATATGACTTTTACCGAACTTTCCAGTTGATTGATAATAAACAACGCAGAGAGGAGCACACCAACCAATACGCCAAGCGCCAAGTTATGTGTTGCAAGCACCACGATCACCACAGCAATCATCACGACATTAAAAGACATTGGATGCTTTGAAAATTGCTTGACGGAATTCCACTGGAAAGTAGTGAATGACACCATGACCATAATCGCGACTAAGGCCGCCATTGGGACATAAGCCAACCAGTCTTTTAAGAACACCACCAAACACAACAAAAATACACCTGCAACCAAAGTGGAAAGGCGAGTTCGCGCGCCAGAACTAACATTAATAATCGACTGCCCAATCATGGCACAGCCAGCCATGCCGCCCATAAAGCCACTGACAATATTAGCAATCCCTTGACCACAACATTCCTGATGACGATCACCTTCAGTTCCAGTGACTTCATTGATCACTGTCGTGGTCATCATGGTTTCTAATAGGCCAACTGTTGCTAGGGTAATGGAATAGGGAAAAATAATCGTGAGGGTTTCAAGATTGAAAGGAATTTCAGGAATCAAGAAAATAGGTAAAGTCTCTGGAAACTTACCCAAATCACTCACAGTACGCAGGTCAGCACCTAAAAATAATGCCAAACTACTGAGGACAATAATGCAAATCAGCGGTGATGGAATGGCTTTGCCAATTTTAGGTAGATATGGAAAAAGATAAATAATCGCAAGCCCTAAAAGCATAAAGACATAGCCCCAACTATCCATCTTTGACATTTCAGGTAGCTGTGCGACAAAAATCAAAATCGCGAGTGCATTTAAAAAACCATACACCACTGACTGCGAGACGAAGCGCATAAGTTTTGCGACTTTAAAATAGCCAGCAATGATCTGAATCACACCAGTCAAAACCGTGGCAGCCAAAAGGTATTGCAAACCATGATCTTTGACCAAAGTGATCATAAGTAAGGCCATCGCACCCGTAGCAGCTGAAATCATTGCTGTACGACCACCAAAAAAGGCAATGGTGACGGCAATACAAAACGAAGCGTACAAACCAACCTGAGGGTCAACCCCAGCAATAGCTGAAAAGGCGATGGATTCTGGAATCAACGCAAGTCCAACCACCAAGCCAGCGAGTACATCAGTACGAATATTGGAAAACCATTGTTCTTTTTTAAGTTGTAACACGGTAACTTTTCATCAAATCTTAAACGCGGCTATGTTAAAACAACTGAGTATAAAAATGCATAACAGATTGACTTGAAATCTTCTTGATAATGGACAATAGTCAAAGAGTATATGTGTTTCAGCATTTACGCTTTTTTGCAATTTACAGGTTTGATCACTTGAAAGTTTGACAGAAGAGATTTAAAACATTGAATAGTACATAACAAGGATCAGATATGAAGCTTTATTATTCTCCAGGTGCATGTTCATTAGCATCACATATAATTTTAAATGAAATTAATGTCGATTTTGATTTGGTCCGTGTTGACCTAAAAAAACATAAAACAGAAAAAGGGGTGGATTATTACGAGATCAACCCAAAAGGTTATGTACCTGCATTAGAAATTAACCCAGGTTTGATCCTGACCGAGAATGTGGCAATTTTACCGTTTCTTGCACAGCATGATCCAAAACAAGATTTAATTCCGCCATCAGGTTTAGGTCGTGCCAAAGTTTTAGAATGGCTTGGCTATTTGAACTCAGAATTACATGATGCTTATGCCGTATTCTTTGGTGCTCCACTAGATGCAGACGCTAAAGAAAAAGCTTATGCAGAAATTGATTGTTTATTGACATACATCGATAAAGCGATTGGTGAATCGGATAACGACTATTTAGTCGATGATAACTTTGGCCCTGCAGATGCCTATCTCTTTGTACTGACAAATTGGTCAAATGGCATCGGTCATGATTTAACGCCATATAAAAATATCATTGCTTTACGCAACAAAGTTGCAGAGCGTCAATCAGTTCAAATTGCGATGCGTGATGAAGGTTTAATTCCTTAAGTTAAGTTTTGAAATTGAATAAACAAACCGCCGAAATTGGCGGTTTGTTTATTGCTAGATTGGCATTGCTCAGGTTCAACTTAGTACTCGAACTGTGTATAGAAATCATCAAAGTTAATATTTTTAAGCGTCAGTTGCTGTGGTGATTTGAAGGTTGACCATTTGGTTTGAGTTTTGGCATCTTCAAACATATTGCCGCCTACAATTTCCTTACGTTTTAAGGTCGAAAAATTATAGCTTTTCGATGTTTCTTCACCTGAAGCTCGGTGAAAGCTACTGTAGTCAAAACCAATCAGGTTAAAGCGTTGATTTTGCCAACGGAAGGTATAACTATGTCGGGGCCATTCCCAGCCACCACAAGCCATAAAATAACTAAAATGAACGAGTAAATTGCCTTTACTGATTTGGATGTCTTCTGCTTCAGCAAGTGGGTCAAGTAAGCATGAATTGGGTTGCTGAGCGACAGGGATGCTATTGTTTTCAACGATACGTTGATATCCCTTTGCGGTTTTAAAAAACACGATGAGTTTTCGTGGATGGTTATGAACGACTTTGCCATCGTCATCATAGGTCGCCACATCGACTTTTTGTTTTTCCACGATCATCGCAATATCTGGCTTTTGATCTTTGTTTAGGTCGCCAGTCGTAGTCATCAAAATGTTCCAACCTTGAGGCGCAAGTGATTTGGCTGTGCTAGGCACTTGGGCAGACAGCCAACTAGATGCGGCACAAAGACTCAAAGTACACAATATATGGGATTTTTTCATTGTTATCAGGTTTTCAAAATCAAAAAGAGGACTCAATAGAGTCCTCTTTTATACCGTGAATGAGTTCTTATTTAAAGAAGTATCCGGTTTCAGGTGAACTGGCATTTGCCATGCGTTTACGCGGCATACGTCCTGCTAGGAATGCTTCACGACCGGCTTCGACTGCTTTTTTCATCGCTGAAGCCATTAGAACAGGGTTTTGAGCTGCTGCAATTGCCGTATTCATTAATACGCCATCACAGCCCAATTCCATCGCTATCGCTGCATCACTTGCGGTACCTACACCGGCATCGACCAAGACAGGCACTTTGGCGTTGTCTTTAATGATCGAAATAGTATGTGGGTTGAGAATGCCTAAACCTGAGCCAATAAGGCTACCTAAAGGCATAATGGCTACACAGCCCATGCTTTCGAGTTCTTGTGCCACTATTGGGTCATCTGAGGTATAAACCATGATTTCAAAGCCATCGTCAATCAACGTACGTGCAGCTTTTAAAGTCTCAGTAATATTTGGATATAGGGTTTTCTCATCCCCTAAAACCTCAAGTTTAACCAAATTGTGACCATCTAAGAGTTCTCGTGCCAACATGCAAGTACGGACCGCACTGTTCGCATCGAAACAACCTGCTGTATTTGGCAAAATCGTATATTTCTCAGGTGGAACCACTGAAAGCAAGTTCGGCTGGTCTGGATGCTGACCAATATTCACACGGCGAATGGCAACGGTCACAATTTCAGCACCACTGGCTTGAATGGCCTGGTCAGTTTCCGTTAAGTCCTTGTACTTACCTGTACCAACTAAAAGTCGTGAATTAAATGTACGTGAACCAATGATTAGGGGTGTATCTTCCATGGGAGCTCCATTTTAGCCGCCACCTACGGCATGAATAATTTCAATATGATCTTGCTCAGTAATTGGGGTTTGTTCCAATTTACTTTTCGAGATGATCATTTCATTTTTTTCAACAGCGAAGCGTTTGCCTTCCAGTTGTAATTGTTGAACCAATTGCAAGAGGTTGACACATTCGGTTTGTGTAGCTTCGCCGTTTAAATAGATTTGCATTTGTGGATTCCGATCTTGCTGCCTTACCTATTGAGTAAGGCCAATTCTGCTGTTGATTATTTTGCGTATTTAAACGCATTCCATGCCAATATAAGCCATCCAGCAATCATCAGCGCTCCACCAATCGGGGTAATTGCACCGAGACCGCGTGGTAAGCCTAAAGCCATCACATATAAAGAACCACAGAAGAAGAAAATACCAATTTGTATAAGTAGGAAACTGGCTTTTATTGGAAGTTGGGGAATGACTTTGGATAAGATCGCGAGGGCAAGTAAGCCCAGTGCATGATAAAAGAAATAGTCCGTTGCAGTTTGCCACCAAGCCAATTGGGCTTCAGTCGCGCGCGCTTTTAATCCGTGTGCACCAAAGGCACCAAGCATCACAGCAAAAGCTAAGTTAAGTGCGGAAATGGCAATCCACATGTGCATTCACCTTAACAAAATTTGCGCATAACCATAGCATATTTAGCGCGCAGGGTTAAAGCAAAAATGCCCAAAGTTTTTGTGTTGCAGTTTGTCATTCGACAATATTCAGGCATAAAAAAAAGAGCATCGAAATGCTCTTTTTTAGTATGACTGGGAAAAGCCTTCAACTTAGTTTGAAGACATTGCGACTTTAATTTTTTCCATCGCATTTTTTTCCAACTGACGAATACGTTCAGCAGATACATTATATTCCGCCGCCAATTCATGTAGCGTCGACTTTTCGTCATCTAACCAACGACGTTGTAAGATGTTACGTGAACGATCATCCAGCTGATCCATGGCTTCATGTAAAGCTGAAGTACTTTGTTCTTCGTAGTCTTCATCTTCCGCTAAACGCGCAGGGTCGTAACGGTTATCTTCGAGATAAAGGGCAGGAGCGACATGGGTCGAACCTTCATCGTCATCATCACCTTGAGCTTCAAACGCAGCATCATAAGCGGTTAAACGGCCTTCCATTTCCAAGACTTGTTCGGGTGTCACATTTAAGTCATTGGCAATTGACTGTGCTTCAGCCAAAGTTAATTTTTTAGACGACTTTTTTAAGCTACGTAAATTAAAGAATAATTTACGCTGTGCTTTAGTGGTCGCAATTTTGACAATACGCCAGTTACGAATCACATATTCATGAATTTCTGCTTTAATCCAATGCACAGCAAAAGATACGAGACGTACGCCCATGTTTGGGTCAAAACGTTTTACCGCTTTCATTAAGCCCAAGTTACCTTCTTGAATCAGGTCACCTTGTGGCAAGCCGTAGCCTGCATAGCTACGTGCGATATGTACAACAAAACGAAGATGTGACATCACAAGCATTTTAGCTGCGTCTAAATCTTGGTCATAATAATAACGTTCGGCCAGCTCTTTTTCTTGTTCGGCCGATAAAATTGGAATCTGATTAACAGTACTAATATAAGCACCAAGATTCACCCCAGGTGCCGATAATGACAGGGGCATCAATTGATTGCTGCTGTCACTCATGTTTTCTCCTTGAGAACTAAAAATGGGTAAGCCCAATAACTAAGATTCATCTTAATCCAATATTTCCGTAAATTATGGAAAATTGGGTATAGAAATGTAAACTTTTATTCAATTATGAAGCAATTTAGTTTAACTGAATCTTTTTAAGATTCAATCAAGTAATGAAACTCAGAATCGGAAATTTTGCGCATTTCACAGTTTAACTGATGTATTTGACAGTATCGTGATACATCTTGTTGGCTGTGCGGATCGGATGACTTTAACAATAAAGATTGGTCTGGACTTTTCTTTAAAGCTTTTTTGAGCATCAATAGTGGCATCGGGCAGGGTTTACCCATTGCATCTACAGTTAAAAGCGAATTTTGGCTGTCACTCACGAAGCAGATCCAACATGTTTACATTTCAATGGAAATATTAGCAAATACAGTGCCAAATCCCAACCTAAAATAGGTAAAAATCCTTTGTAATTTATAACTCAAACGATGTGAAAAAATAAGAATATTCAAAAGGAAAATAGATCAAAAAAATCTATTAATTGCGGTAAACCCGTGTTAAGCTCGTTGCGTTGTTAAGATTTTTGTTGGCTGTGAAGCCTCTTAACTCTTGATATATTTGGATGTAACCGGGATTTTGTTGATAGTTTTACAGAATGATTACAAGCTTAGAAATAAAAATATTTTTTTTAACCTTGTTTGGTCTGCTGTTTGCAACACCGGGTGGTCCTTCTTTTTTAAATACGATAAGGATTAACTTATGACAGCTCGTGAACAAGGCGTTGTTAAATGGTTCAACGACACTAAAGGCTTTGGCTTTATTCAACGTAACGGCGGCGACGACGTATTCGTTCATTTCCGCGCAATTATGGGCGAAGGCCACCGTTCACTTCGTGACGGCCAACGCGTAGAATTCAGCGTTGTTAAAGGTCAAAAAGGCTTCCAAGCTGAAGAAGTACAACCTTTAGACTAATCGTCTGAATGTACTCAAAAACGCTCCAATGTAAATTGGGGCGTTTTTTGTTTATAATGCTTCAGCAATTTTGTGATTATTCAATTAGGGCACATCTATATGTCATCAGGTTTTGAAACCTTAAATTTACATCCGAACCTTAAAAAAGCCATTGATGCTTTAGGTTTTAAGGATATGACGCCTATTCAGCAAAAGGTTTTAAAATTTACATTGGCTGGACATGACGCTATTGGTCGTGCTCAAACTGGTACTGGGAAGACTGCGGCTTTCTTGGTCAGTGTGATCAATGACTTGTTGAATAATCCAATTAAAGAACAGCGTTATCGTGGTGAACCGCGTGCATTGATTCTTGCACCAACGCGCGAACTTGCTTTGCAAATTGAAAGTGATGCAAAAGATTTAGTGAAATACACTGATCTCAATGTCATGACTTTGCTCGGTGGGGTAGATTTTGATAAGCAAAAAAATCTATTAAATCGTAATTTTGTCGACATTATGGTTGCAACCCCAGGTCGCTTAATTGACTTTGTGGAACAAAAAGAAGTTTGGCTCGATCAAATTGAATTTTTAGTGATCGATGAAGCTGACCGTCTTTTAGATATGGGCTTTATTCCTTCAGTGAAACGTATCGTGCGCTTTTCACCACGTAAAGAACAACGACAAACTTTGATGTTCTCTGCGACGTTTAGTTATGACGTGCTCAATCTTGCACAGCAGTGGTTGTTTGAACCCGTTACAGTTGAAATTGAACCTGAGAAAAAAACCAATGCAGATGTAGAGCAACGTGTATACATGGTGGCGAAGTCTGATAAATATAAATTATTGGAAGACATCTTACGTGATGAACCAATTGAAAAGGTCATGATCTTTGCCAACCGTCGTGATCAAGTGCGTAAACTTTATGATCACCTCAAAAAAGATGGTTATAAAGTGGTGATGTTGTCAGGTGAAATCGCTCAAGATAAACGTTTGAAAATGCTTGATCAGTTCAAAAATGGTCAACATAACATCATGATTGCAACAGACGTTGCAGGTCGTGGTATCCATGTCGATGGTGTTTCTCATGTCGTGAACTTTACACTTCCTGAACAGTCTGATGATTATGTACACCGTATCGGTCGTACAGGTCGTGCAGGTACTCGTGGTGTGAGTATTAGTTTCTTGTCTGAAGATGATGCTTTTTCACTACCTGAAATTGAAAAAGCCATTGGTCAAAAATTACCTTTAACCCGTTTAGACGGTTATTGCTAATTTTTGCTTCAAAAAAAGCCTGCAGATTTGCAGGCTTTTTTATTTCATGTCGACTATTTCATAACGACAATTTCATTTTGAGTTAATGACAAAACGACATCACAGACTAACGTTTTAGTTGGCACGGCAACTAAAGGTCAGTACAGTTTGGTAATCATCATCTTTGCTGATACTGCCGCTATTTCCTGTAATGGTGCCAAGTACGCCAGCCGCAGCCTGAATCATTTGACCTGTCTTTTCATCGACCACGCCTTTTAAAACACCGTTGTATTCTTGCTTTTCATCCACGACGACAGGGGTCGCATTTTTACCACAGGTACTATTTGCTGCTGCAATTGCATTATTTTTTGCCGCTAAACTGGTTTTACCTACGGCAGTCACTTCATATTGATTATTCGGTTTTTGAATCGCTAAAGATTTTGTTGGCGTAGATGTACATGCAGCTAAAAGCACAGTTGCGCTTAGCGTGCTAACAATGGCAACAGTTTTGTTGAATTTTTTCATGCGGTGCCCCGAGTTAGAAACAATTTGATTTATTTGAACATAAAATTTCTTATAGAACAGGGAACTGCTGTACAAGTTATGCGGTTTTTTTATAGTAAATCTGTGAATAAAGCTGACTTAACAAATAAGCACCGAGTCTGATGTAAACATTCTAGAGTAAGTTATTGAGAATATGCTAATCTTGAGCAAACGTTTTAAAGTACAGTGTATAGATGTCAATTCTAAAATCAGCAGTTGATACAGTTCATCAAAATATTCATCAGCGTCAGTCGATTGGTCATTTAATTGAACCTGCGCCGAATGCTGAGCAATTGGAAAATGCGTTTCAAGCCGCTTTAACGGCGCCAGATCATCATCGTCTTAAGCCTACGCGTTTCGTGATTATTCCTGAAACTGAACGTGAAGCATTTGGTGAGTTGCTTTCACATGCTTTAGCCGATACTGGACAAACAGAAGAAGCGCAGTTGGAACGTGTGAAACACCATCCATTTCGTGCGCCACTATTGGTTTTGGCTTTAACTCAATTACAAGATCATCCCAAAGTTCCGCATTTCGAACAAATTTTAAGTTCAGGCGCAGCAGTACAAAACTTTTTGCTCTCTTTACAAGCACAGGGCTTTTCAACCATGTGGCGTAGTGGGGCGGTGGTTGAATCTAAATTGTTTAAACAAGCCTTAGGCTTAACGGAAAACGATTTGATTTCAGGCATTATTTATATCGGTACAGCTGTGAAAGCAATTCCACCTCGTGCTGAAATACAGTCTGCTGACTTTGTAAGCCATTGGCATAAAGCAAACCAATAAAAGTGAAAAATAGATCGATTGATGAAGTTCGATCAGTAAAGAAATTAGGATAAAAGAACAATGTCAGAACTTGATTTTGCAAGTCTTGTTAGCCCTGTGTCAGTTGACCAAAAAACTGCACTACGTGTTACGGTGTTGGGTGGTGGGAGTTTTGGTACTGCGATGGCCAATACCGCAGTACGTAATGGCTGTGACACCATGATATGGATTCGTGATGAGGCGGTAGCTGCGGACATTAATGCAACACATATTAATAAACGTTACTTGCCAGATTTTCAATTAGAAGCAAGTTTGCTTGCTGTTTCAGATTTAGAAAAAGCAGTATGTAATCGTGACATTATTTTGGTGGCCATTCCGAGCCATTCTTTCCGTAGTGTTTTACAGCAGATCAAGCCTTTTATCACGTCGCAAGCAGTGGTGTCTTTAACCAAAGGTATTGAAGCCAATACCTTTAGCTTTATGAGCGATATTATTCGTGAAGAACTTCCTGAAGTCCCTTATGGTGTGCTTTCAGGGCCAAACTTGGCGAAGGAAATTGTTGCAGGACAACCAGCAGGAACAGTGATCGCAAGCCAATCTGAGCTGGTTCGTTATGCAGTTCAACAAGCGCTACACAGTGCGTTGTTCCGTGTATTTGCCAGTGATGATGTGCATGGCGTGGAATTGGGCGGTGCTCTGAAAAATATCTATGCAGTCGCGATGGGTCTAGCTGCGGCTTATGGTGTCGGTGAAAATACCAAGAGTATGATTTTGACACGTGCTTTGGCAGAAATGAGCCGCTTTGCAGTGAAATTGGGTGCAAACCCATTAACCTTCTTAGGGCTGTCTGGGGTAGGTGACTTATTTGCAACCTGTAGTAGTCCACTCAGCCGCAATTACCAAGTTGGCTTTGCACTCGGTAGTGGTAAAAGCTTAGAACAAGCCACCAAAGAACTAGGACAAACTGCGGAAGGGATTAATACCATTGTGCAAGTACGCGCACGCTCTGAAGAGCTCGGTGTATATATGCCAATTACCAGTGCATTGTATGAAGTGATTTTTGAAGGTGCGCCGGCCCTGAACATTGCATTGTCATTGATGAAAAATGGCCATCGTAGTGATGTTGAATTTGTCTTGCCACATCAGCAAGTTTAAGTTTGCTGATTAATATGCAATACACATAGCTTTGTCATACTGGCTGTATATAATGTGCGGAATAGAATAAGGAAATTTTATGCAACTGACATTGGTTAGGCATGGCGAAGCTGCTCCACCTGTAATGGGGAATGATGAAAAGCGTCCTTTAACAGCGCGTGGACAAACTCAAGCGGCAGAAACTGCAGCATATTTGAAAGATATAATTCAACCAGACGTTTTTGTGGTGAGTCCGCTACTGCGTGCGCAGCAAACACTTTCATCTTTGCAAAAACATTTTCCACATGTGCCTGTGGTTATTTGTAATGCCATCAAACCGGAAGATGATGCCAAAGTTGCAGTGGAATGGTTGTCACATTTACCCTATGAGTCTATTGTGGTGGTGTGCCATATGAACGTTGTGGCACATATGGCCAGTGTTTTGGTCTCAGAATATTTTAATCCCTATGCTTTGGCAGAAGCGCGCATTTATGAACAAGCGGTCATTGCTCCAGGGTTATCAACACAAATTAAAACGTTTATACCATCAACATAAAAACCAATTAAAACGGCAGAAAAATTAATGTTGTATTTATGGATGCCCGAAGCCAATGGGGTTTGGCAATGGTCAGAAGGGGATTTCTGGAAGCAGTCATCGACACTTGAACAATTGATTCAGGAAATTCAGCCGCATGCGGGAAAGGAAGCGGTTGTTTTCTTTCCAAGTCGTGATGTACAAATCATTCAGCAAATTTTTCCAAAAAACCAATATAAAAAACTTGGCCCAGACGGCGTAAAATATTTACTTGAGGAATATGTCATTTTGCCTTTGGATGCAATGAAAGTATTGCATCATTTTCAAAGTCCGGATGAATTAACGGTCATGGGGATTGCGCATAGTACAGTCGAAACGATGCAGCATGCTTTGACGCTAATTCCTGTAAAAGTCATTTCGTTATTACCTGACTTTTTGGTCTTGCCAAGCCCAGAAGCTGGGCAACATGTTTTGGCAAATGTCAGCGGTCATTTATTGGTCCGAAATGGTGAATATGTCGGGCAATCTGTTGATGATTTGGCTTTGTACTTAGATTATCAAATTGGTCAGCCGAACTATAAGATTTCAAATCTAAGTTCAGATCAGACGCATAGTCTTGAAGCCGCTGTAACGCATGATCACATTGAATCTTTTCATTATGAATTACCCAATATAAAAAAACCGAAACAACATCCACTGAATGTTTTGCCGAAAGCCAAAACCAATACGGGTGTAAGCGGTTATTGGAAAGCTTGTGCAGCTGTTTTGGTTGCGGCTCTAATTACTCAGTTTAGTTATGATGCAGTTCGCTGGTATCAATACAAAAAAGTGGCCAATATCACTGCGGCACAAGCGATTGATCAATTTAAATATTGGTTTGGTCAAAGCTATCCTGTGACCGAACAAACGCTGAAAAGCCAGTTCGAATCACAATTGCGTCAGAGTCAAACGGGCAATGCACAGGCTTTGTCTTTACTGAGCCGTGTCGGGCCAGTTTTAATGCAAAACCAAATTTCTGCAAATCGTGTGAGCTATGAAGCCTCGATGCTGAATATGGAGTTAAAAGCTAATTCGGCAGAAGTACTACAAACCCTAACTGATCAATTAAAACAACAAGGTTTTAAAGTCGAATTAGGGAATATTCAACCAAGTGCCAACGGCGCGATTGGATTGGTGAAAATACAATAATGATAAAAATGGAAAACCTACAGCAACGTATAGATGGGCAAATTGAGCGCATCACTGATTATTTAGACCAACTTTCTACTCGTGAACGAGTCATGGTGATCTTTACCACAATTTTTGTTGTAGTGGCAGCGATTGGTTCGGCACTGTTTTATATGAACAAAGCTGCAAATTTTCAACAAAAGCGCGTGAATGAACTTAAGGATACTGTTGTTTGGATGCAAAGTAATGCCGTCACGATGAAACCAGCAGGTGATACACAACTGAGCGCGTTGGAAAAAGTTCAGCGGGTATCGCAACAACAGGGTTTATCCGTGGCATCTCAACAAGTCGGTGAGCAAATACAGATTGCAGTGATGCATGAAAATTATGCAATTCTGGCCAATTTTTTGACTCAATTGGTTCAAATGGGCTTAAGTATTGAAAAGATGGAGTTAAGTTCTGAAGCGGGACAGATCAAATTAACAGCGAGTGTACAATAATCGGTAAAAATAAAGATCTGCTAAGCATGGTGTTTTATTTGTGCTGTGCCTATAATATGCCGACTTAAAAAGCAGTAGACTTTTATAGATATGTTGTATTCTCTAGCCCGCCCTTTGTTGTTTACTTTAGCACCAGAGCGTGCACATGAGCTGACATTATCGCTGTTGAAATCTTCTCACAAGATGGGAATGATGCGTCAAAACGTGGCGTCTAAACCAGTGACATGTATGGGAATCGAATTTCCTAATCCTGTTGGTTTAGCAGCCGGTCTTGATAAAAACGGTGCTTATATCGATGCGCTGGCGAGCCAGGGCTTCGGCTTTATTGAAATTGGTACAATTACACCACTTCCACAATCAGGTAACCCTGAACCTCGTTTATTTCGTTTACCGAAAGCAAAAGCTATTATTAACCGTATGGGTTTTAACAACGATGGCGTGGATCAGCTGATCGAAAATGTCAAAGCTGCAAAATTTAAGGGTGTACTTGGGATCAATATCGGTAAAAATGCAGTCACACCTGTTGAAAAAGCAGTTGACGATTATCTGATTTGTCTAGAAAAAGTTTATAACTACGCTTCTTATATTACGGTTAATATTTCATCTCCTAACACAAAAAATCTTCGCAGCTTACAAAGCGGTGATGCTTTGACTGAACTGTTAGAGACGCTCAAGAAACGTCAACTCGAGTTGGCGGATGAAAATCAACATTATGTACCCTTAGTACTTAAAGTTGCACCAGATCTAGAACCAGAAGACATTAATTTTATTGCCCAACAATTGTTAAAATTTAAAATTGATGGTCTGATTGTTACCAATACGACTTTGTCACGTGAAGGTGTTGAAGGCCTTCCATATGGTGATGAAGCAGGTGGTCTATCCGGTGCGCCAGTCTTTGAAAAAAGTACGGCATGTTTGGCGGCTTTTGCTAAAGTATTAAACGGTCAAATTCCATTGATCGGTGTAGGTGGTATTTTGTCGGGCGCGGATGCTGTTGCGAAACAAAAAGCAGGAGCTAGCCTTGTACAAGTGTATAGTGGCCTCATATATACAGGTCCGACACTTGTAAAAGACTGCGTAGACGCATTGTAAATATCATGAATACCATTGATATCTTTATACTGATTATTTTGCTCATTGGAGGGCTTAACGGTTTGCGTCAAGGATTTGTAAAAGCCTTTGCGAACTTCATTGGATGGATTCTTGCACTTGTCATTGCGGCAAAGTATGCAACCGTCCTTGCACCTTCGATGACATCTTTAAGTACAGATCCAGTGGTACAGAAGATTGCCGCGTTCGCATTTATTGTATTGTTGATTGTAGTCATGACTTGGGTCGCGACATGGTTATTGAACAGTATTTTGAAAACATTAAAGCTCGGTCCGTTAAATCGACTGGCAGGTGGTGTTTTTGGAAGCTTAAAAGGATTGTTGGTGGTGCTGATCACTATGCAGGGGCTAGGTCCTTGGGTAGAAAGTTCACCACATTGGAAACAATCTAAAATGGTTCAGTCATTATTGCCATATGCGCCTTGGGCAACCGAATTGTCCAAAGATGCTGCAAATCAAGCACTTCATCATATTCAGTCTGAAGATGCTCAGAAATCTTCAGACCTCCCATCTGAGTCGCAGAACAAGCACGGACGTTCTGGATCGGGTGAGTCAACAAATAATCCTTTTTATTAACCCTAGCTTGTCTGCGAGGTTGCTATGTGTGGAGTAGTTGGTATAGCTGGTAAATCACCTGTTAACCAAATGTTGTTTGATGCGTTAACGATGTTACAACATCGTGGACAGGATGCAGCCGGGATCGTAACTTGTCAGGATGGTCGTTTATTCCTGCGTAAAGATACGGGTATGGTGCGTGATGTGTTCCACACACGTCATATGCGTGCATTACAGGGTAATTATGGTATTGGCCATGTTCGTTACCCAACTGCTGGTTCTTCAAGCAGTGCTGAAGCTCAGCCATTCTATGTAAACTCACCTTATGGCATCACGCTTGCACATAATGGTAACTTAACCAATGCTGCTGAAATTCATGATGACTTGTTCACGACTGACTTACGTCACATGAACACCGATTCAGACTCAGAAGTATTGTTAAACGTATTTGCTCACGAATTGCAAAAACGCGCAAAACTTACACCAAGCGCTGAAGATGTATTCCACGTGGTTTCACGTGTGCATGAACGTTGCAAAGGTGGTTATGCGGTTGTTGCTATGATCACAGGTCAGGGCCTTGTGGGTTTCCGTGATCCAAATGGTATTCGTCCATTGATCTACGGTTCGCGTGAAACTGAAAATGGTATGGAATATATCATTGCGTCTGAATCTGTCGCAATTACAGCGCTCGGCTTTAAGGTTGAACGTGATATTGCACCGGGTGAAGCAATTTATATTACTGCTGATGGCGTGATGTCGACCAAGCAGTGCGCAGTAGCCCCTGAATATCGTCCTTGTATCTTTGAATACGTATATTTTGCGCGTCCAGATGCGACTATTGATGGTATTTCAGTTTACAAAGCACGTTTGAAAATGGGCGAAAAACTTGCTCAGAAAATTCTACGTGAATGGGGCGATGAGCACGATATCGATGTCGTGATCCCAATTCCTGATACTTCACGTACTTCTGCGCTCGAGCTTGCAAATACCTTAGGTGTGAAATTCCGTGAAGGCTTCATGAAGAACCGTTATATCGGTCGTACCTTCATTATGCCGGGTCAGCAACTTCGTAAGAAATCTGTGCGTCAAAAGCTAAACCCTGTAGAGCTAGAGTTCCAAGGCAAAAACGTACTATTGGTCGATGACTCGATTGTACGTGGTACGACTTGTAACGAAATCATTCAAATGGCGCGTGACGCGGGTGCGAAAAAAGTATTCTTTGCGTCTGCTGCACCGATGGTGAAATATCCAAACGTGTACGGTATCGATATGCCAGCCAAATCTGAACTGATTGCGTCTGAACGAAGTGTAGAAGAAATTCGTGAAATCATTGGTGCTGATCGCCTAATTTTCCAAGATTTGGAAGATTTGAAATCTGCAGTACGTACCAAGAAAGTCCCTGAGTTACAGGACTTTGATTGCTCGGTATTTGATGGTAAATATGTGGCAGGCGGTATTGATGCTGAATATTTAGCAGCATTAGAGCGTAAGCGTAATGACTCTGCAAAAAATGAAAAGCCAGCTTATATCGATGTGAACATTGATGCAGCTTCTGTGGATTTAACAGGTGTTCGCGAAGAATAATCTGCTGAAAACATACTGAAAAAGCGGGAATTTCCCGCTTTTTTCATTTATGATGAGCAAACAAAAGACAATGTAGCTTAAGGGTATTACATTGAGACGTGTGGGTTATGATTTTATAAAAAACAAAAATATGTTTTGGCCTGTCACCATGTGTATGGCGGCAGTGTTTTTGACCGTCGCAATTATTAATGTAATTGTCGGTTTAATTGTGGATTATTATGATTTCACTCAGTCTATCTATTGGCATGTCCTTAGCCCATTTTTAGTGGCGGCTGTGCTGCTGATTATGTTGGTTTCAGTTCTCTATGATTTTTACACCTTTCGCTTAGGTGGTTATTCACTTGCTAAACAGTTGGGTGCGCGTCGTCTGAGTCTGATAGAAAGTATTCCTGAAGAAAGTGTTGCACTGCGTATGACTGAGCAGCTGGCAGATACCTTTCTAATCGATACTCCTGCACTTTATGTCTTACCCGATGAAGTGGGTGTAAATGCACTCACCGCAGGTTTTAGCCCTCGAGATACATCGATCATTTTAACCTGGGGTGCATTACAAACCTTAGATGAGATGGAAATGTATGGTTTGCTGAGCCATGAATTTAATAAAATCTTGTCAGGGGAAGCTGCGGAAAATACCCGTTTGAAAATCTTATATAGCGGTTTGACGACCTTTAGTCAGTGGGGTAGTAAAATTGCAAAACGTGGTTTCTATAAAAATGGACAAGCACGGGACAATAAGTTTGAAACCCTCTTTGTAGCGATTGGCGCGGTCATTTGGTTGATCGGAAGCTTGGGTGTTTTGATTTCCCGCTTTATTAAATATATCTCTTTGGGTTCTCGAACCTATCGCAATGATCAGAAAACCAAACGTCTGATTCAAAATGATGCCAATATTCAAACCTTATTAAGGATTTATGTGCATCATTCAGGTTCGCAAATTCATAGTGAATATGCGGAATCGATTTCTCATATGTGTTTTGCAAACTCACTCAGTCCGCAAAACTGGATGAATATTCATCCGAGTATTGAACAGCGCATTTTTGAATTAAATCCAGCGCTCATTCATGATTTACAACTAGAAAATTTAAAAAAACTGCGAAACCAACCGCTATTTTATTTATTCCGTTCACTAGAAGAAGCTAATCCAGATGTTGCAACACCATGGAACTCGCCACAACCATTACCTTTACTGCGCTTGTCACCGATTAGTTTTGCGATACGAGATGCAATTAAACCGTTAAACCCCGAGATTCGTGAAAATTGGCAGCGGCCTGAATTGATCCAACGTGCCTTGCAAACAGCAACGGGTTCGCGTGAGGTGATGGTTGCTATTTTAATGATTCGTCAGTATCGAGAGTTTATTCCGACTGAAGCTGAAGTGAGTCGTGCGATTGTAGATGCATTATTGAATCTTGATGGTCGTGTGCATATCTCAATTTTTCATGAGGCATGTAAAAATATTGGTACCATGCCAGCAACAATTTCACGGCAGTTCTTAACCAAGCTGGCCAAAATTATTCAGGAAGATGGTGAAATTGGTTTGCTCGATGCATTACTACTTGAAACAGTCAAATATGAGTTAAATCTGTTGCCTGCACATACACCTACATCTTTAGAAGATGTAAAACCGAGTATTGTGCGTTTGATTGATGCCTTGTTGCATGTGCAACAAATTAACAGTGATAACCAACTCGAAGTACGTGAAAAAATCCTCAATCGAATCTTAACGAAAGAAGAACTAGAGTTTTATCGTGATATTTCTGATGAGCCAATAGACTTGGCTGAAATCCTAAATGATATTTCAGGATTGTTGCTGCGTGAGCGTTTAAGCATCCTTGGGGTTGCAGAAGTATGTCTATGGAATGATCGAATTATCACGCAAGATGAGTTGGATGTTTTGCAGTTGCTATATTGGCGTATTGGATTTGAATCAGCTGAGATAGTTGAACTAATGCAAAAGAAAAATAGTTTGATGATCGTATAATTATTTATAGCGGCTTGATTTATGAATAAATTGTTTAATTTTAAGTCAAAATTAGTCTGAGCAATTCTAAAGAATCTTTAAAGAAATAGTATGATCTAATTGATTTATAAAAGTTCAGCAAAACAGAGTGAATCCCGTTAGAATATCAAGCCTTGAATAGGTGAAAATGAAAGCATGATTGGGCATCAGCGAAGCATAATGGCGGCAATGGGAATTGATGTATGGATTCCTCAGGCGGCACCGTGTCAGCAATTTAGCTCAAATATCTGGCGAGATCAGGCGGCTCCTGAAATAGTCTCTGAAATTCTACTCAAAAATGAGCCTCAGCCAACGCCTGTTTCATCACAGACTGAGCTTAAAAACAACGTTGATGTTGTTGTAAATCAACCTGTAGAAGCACCTAAGGATGAACCAAAGGTTTTTGAACATGTTGAAGTTCGTCCGATTGTTCAAATCCCTTCGTTTAACTTAGAAGCCATCTGTTTAATGCACTGTGTCATTGTCATTGATGCCACCGAATTAACTGCAGAGCAGCAAGTTTTGTGGAGCAATATTCAGCGCGCAGTCAGTGCCGATTTCTTTGCTTTACAGTGGCCATTTGGTTGGGTGAATTTGCAAGATGGTCGTGGTGCAGCATCTTATGTGCAGGGCTTTATTGATGCGATGAGCTTGGATAAAAATGTTATTTGCTTAGGCGATATTCCGCATTTAGAGCATGCGAAGGTGTATCCATTGGCATCTTTACAGCAAATGATTGAACAGCCTTTATTGAAAAAACGCTTATGGCAATTTATGCAAAATAAGGCAGGACAAAATACTTAAATTACGTAAATGGAAAATTTATGCAAAAAAAAGTAGTGGTTTTTAGTCAAATAGATCAAGAAATAATTCAACGTTTAGAACAGCAATTTAAAGTTTTCCAAATTAGCCCTAAATTGGGTGATGTGAATCAGCAAATTCTTGAGCATTCAAAAGATGCTGACGCCATGATCGGTGCGGGACGTTTGTTGAATGCTTCGAATTTAGAGCATGCATCACAATTAAAAGTCATCTCAAGTGTAAGTGTCGGTTATGATAACTATGATCTTACATTTTTAAACCAAAAAAATATATGGTTGAGCCATACTCCGCATGTATTGACGGAAACTACAGCAGATTTAGCCTTTACCTTGCTGATGAGTGCAGCACGGAAAGTGCCTGTATTGGATCAATGGACCAAACAAGGGCAGTGGAAGCGTACAGTGGGCCCTGAGCAATTTGGCATGGATGTCTTTGCTAAAACCATCGGAATTATTGGCTTAGGACATATTGGAGCAGCGATTGGGCGTCGTGCTCGCTACGGCTTTAATATGAATGTGCTCTATCATAATCGCCGGGAAAAAATTGAATTGGCTGAATCTTTATCAGCGCAATATTGCGATTTGGATGATTTGTTGCAACGTGCTGACTTTGTGGTCGTTGCAGTGGATTTAAATGCAGAATCGAAAGCTTTAATTGGTGAGCGTGAGTTGGCCTTGATGCAATCACATGCGGTATTGGTCAATATTTCACGGGGTTCAGTGATTGATGAAGCCGCATTAATCGATGCATTAAGTCGTGGTCAAATATTTGCAGCAGGCTTAGATGTGTATGAGCAAGAGCCACTTCAAGAATCCCCTTTATTTACATTAGCCAATGTCGTGACATTGCCCCATGTGGGTTCAGCAACAGCGGCAACCCGTAAACGTATGGCAGAGTTGGCTTATCAAAATTTAGTGGATGTTTTGGTACATGAGCGCGCGCCGCGCTATGTGGTCAATCCAAAATTTGAATAAACAATCACAACAGTTTTCTCCATAATTCACCAAAATTCAATGCTATATTCGATGAAGTACGAATATGAAATTTAGAGAATAGACTTTGAAAAAGATTTTACTGGCATGTGGTCTCGGGCTTTGTTCGACATTGGCGCAGACGCAGTCCGTAGATTTTAGTTCATCCCCACAATTTTCTGTGCCTGAAATAGGTAGTGGCGTCGGCTTGTTGGATCAACAAAAAGAGCGTGCCATTGGCGAGAAGGTGTATCGTGAGGTGCATCGTCAACTTCCTGTGACTGAAAATCCGTGGATGGAAGATCGTCTTTTATCTGTCTTTACGCATATTTTGAGCCAAACTCAACTTAATCAACCGGTCGGTTTGTTATTAATTAATGATCCACAAATTAATGCTTTTGCTGTACCGGGTGGTTTATTTGCATTAAATGCGGGATTAATTAATTCAGCACGCAACATGGATGAAGTGGCAGGGGTGATGGCACATGAAATTGCACATGTATCACAACGTCATTACAGTCGTTCACAAGAAGCCTTTAAAGGGCAAGGTTTATTGTCACTAGCCGGTATTTTGGTCGGAGCCTTGGTGGCCTCACAGGCAGATGGTGATGTCGGTGCGGCTGTAATGATGGGCTCACAAGCCGCTTTAATGGATAAACAGCTAACCTATAGCCGAAACCAAGAACGTGAAGCAGACCGTATCGGGATGCAGTATATGTACCGTGCTGGATACAATCCGCAGAGTATGGCTGACTTCTTTGAAGTGATGCATCGCTCTACGAGTCGAGTGAGCTTTCTGCCTGATTTTTGGTTGACACATCCTTTAACCACGGAGCGTATGAGCGAAGCGCGCTTACGTGCCAATCAGTTGCCTCAAGTTAAAACTAGTTTGGTTGATCAAGATTTTGAAATTCTGCGCTGGTATAGTCGAGTATTGTCAGGTCAGGCGACTGAATTGCAATTAAATGCGATGGTGGCGCAAAAGAATTATGCAGCTGAGTTGGCTTTGGTGAGCTTGCATATTAAACAAGGTGACTTTAGTGCTGCTCAAAAGTTATTAAATGAAGCAGCAAAACAAAATGCTTCGCATGCACTTTTTACTATTTTGCAGACCGATGTGCTGTTGGGTCAAAACAAAGCGGCTGAAGCTGTGAACGCTGTGAAAAGTTCGGCAATCATCATGCCTGAAAATCGTGCATTAAATTATAAATATGCAGAGGCTTTGATTCGAAACAAAGAATATGCGCAAGCACAACTGATTCTTCAGCGATTTTTACAAGCAAATCCACGGGACTTGAGTGGTTGGCGACTGATGTTGCAAATGGCTGATGCAGATAAAGATGCAAGCTTCCGTTCAGTCAATGTACTGCGATATCGAGCTGAAGTAGAGTATTGGGGCGGGGATGAAGAACGCGCGATTAAATCTTTGCTACAGGCGCAACGTATCGCCAAAGACTCGAAAAGTCTTTCTGCGAAAATCAAGCAGCGTGTGGACGAAATGCAAAATGAACGGAAATTAAAAATATAAAGATTTCAAATGTGATGTACTTATCTATGTCGATTATAAAGTGCAAATTGTAGTTTTAGTGGTTTAGATTAATCAGTGTAAACTAGCTGGATGTAAAATGTTTATGATTAAGAACTTACAAATGAAAAATATGATTTTGGCGGCCTGTCTGTTGGGCTTAGCAACGAATATTGCAGCAGCGAACGCAGAACAATATGTGATCGCTGTGAATGATATTAACGAAAAATATAAAACCGATGTGCGACAATTTTTTAGTCAGTTAGACCCACAGCAACAGGGATTTAAAGCAGACCAGCAAGTGAAATACTGCGGTATTGTTCAGACTTATGTAAATGATCTTTATCGTGCTGCAGACGAAAATCGTGCATTTTTAGATCGTGAGTACCGTAATATGAATAAGCAGGATGTGATTCAGCAGGTGATCGCATCAAAAGAGATGCAATTATTAAAAAAATATAATGTGCAATGTGCCCTAAATTAAAAATAAATTTATAAGCATTTTAAATCATCACGAGAAACTGAATAAAAATGAAACTCGATGATTTTGGTATGAGTCATGGCAGAATCACGCTTCAGTTGATTCAGCGCCACGATGCAAAAGCACTTTATGAGGCGATTTGTCAAAGTATAGAAACCTTACGAATGTTTCCTGCAAGTTTGGCTTGGTCCTTACAAGAACCTAATTTAGATGCTTCATTGGCATTTTGTGATTCGAGAGTGTTGGCAGCGTTAAATCAGGAAAATTTTGTTTATGTGATTCGTGAGCAACAGTCGCATAACTTTTTAGGTGTCATGGATATTCATCAAATCAATTGGATGGAAAACCAAGCTGCCGTTGGATTTTGGGGAAATGTTGAATTTAAAGGGCAGGGCTTGATGACAGAAGCTTTGCAGTTATTTGTGGATCAATTATTGAATGATCTAGGATTTCAGCAATTAAACGCTTTTGTAGATGTAGAAAACAAGCAAGCACGACGTCTATGTGAACGAGCAAATTTTAAATTGATTGAAATCGAACAAGCTGCAATTCAAAATCCAGTAGATGGAAGTTGGCGAGATATTTGTAAGTATGAAATCGTTAGATAAGAAAGAAAATTATAAATGATGAATAAATTTGAATTTGGATAATTTGGCTATTTAAGTCATCAGCGTACTTAAATAGACCAAATCAAACAATATAGATGAAAGATTAAGAGAGTTTCGCTTTAATTTTAGCTGAAACTTGTGCAGGATCGGCACGTCCGGCTATGAGCGGACGTAGAGAGTTCATCACCTTACCCATATCTTTCATGCTAGTAGCTTCTTGCGCAGTAATTGTTTGCGCAATGATGGAATCAAGTTCTTCCTCAGTCATAGCTTCTGGTAGAAATTGAGATAACACCTCAATCTCGGCTTGTTCCTTACTAGCTAAATCATCTCGGTTTGCACCTAAAAAGGCTTTAACCGATTCTTTGCGTTGTTTGATTTGCTTTTCAATGACCGCAAGAACTTGCTTATCGTCAAGCTCTATGCGCTCATCGACTTCGATTTGCTTGATTGCTGCCTGTAGACTACGTATTACCGTTAACTTATCCATTTCTTTAGCACGCATTGTTGCTTTCAAAACTTCAGTTATTTGGTTTTTTAAAGTAGTCATTTATCTTGTCCAGGTTAGTCAATCAATCACAAATTAATCTTAGTAAAGGCGAGTAGTACGTACTGATTCGCGAGCCAATTTCTTTTGGTAGCGTTTAACAGCAGCAGCTTTTTTACGTTTACGTTCTTGAGTTGGTTTTTCGTAGAATTCACGTTTACGAACGTCAGCAAGAACACCTGCTTTTTCGCATGAACGTTTGAAACGACGGATAGCTACGTCTACTGGTTCGCCTTCTTTCAATTTAACTTGTGGCATGAAGAATCCTCATTAAGTTATGGATAAGATCTCGGGTCGAATTACCCTTGATCACAAGTGAAGGTCAGTATTTTACTCATTTACATCTCATATCACAAGTCTATAATAGGTTTCGCAATATTTTGAAATGGGCAAAAGGCAGTTTAATGATCGTTTTAGGCTTGGAAACTTCGTGTGATGAAACAGGACTCGCACTCTACGATAGTGAGCAAGGATTACGCGGACAAGTATTGTATAGCCAAATCAAACTGCATGCAGAATATGGTGGTGTGGTACCTGAATTAGCTTCACGTGATCATGTGCGCAAGTTAATTCCTCTAATAAAACAATTGCTTGAAGAAAGTCAGATAGATAAATCTGAAATTGATGCCATTGCATATACCCGCGGACCGGGCTTGATGGGTGCCTTAATGACTGGCGCATTGTTTGGTCGCACATTGGCATTTGCACTGAATAAACCTGCTATTGGCGTGCATCATATGGAAGGTCATATGTTGGCGCCTTTGTTGTCTAAAACTCCACCAGAATTTCCATTTGTGGCACTTTTAGTCTCTGGCGGACATACTCAATTGATGGCTGCTTATGGAATTGGTCAATATGAATTATTGGGTGAGTCGATTGATGATGCAGCAGGTGAGGCATTCGATAAAGTCGCTAAAATGATGGGTCTACCATACCCAGGTGGTCCAAATATTTCGAAATTGGCGATCAATGGCGACATCAATGCCTTTGAATTTCCACGTCCAATGCTACACCAAGGTTTAGATTTTTCATTTAGTGGTTTAAAAACTGCCGTTTCAGTTCAATTGAAAAAAGTTGAAGGCGAAGGTCGTGAGGCGGATATCGCTGCATCATTCCAAGAAGCGTTGGTTGACACATTGGTGAAAAAATCAGTGAAAGCATTAAAACAAACGGGTTTAAAACGTTTAGTTATTGCCGGCGGTGTAAGTGCAAACAAGCGTTTACGTGAGCGCTTAGAAGCTGACTTGGCAAAAATCCGTGCAAATGTGTTTTATGCAGAACCTGCACTGTGTACAGATAATGGCGCAATGATTGCATTTGCTGGTTATCAGCGTCTTAAAGCGGGTCAACGTGATGGTTTGTCTGTTACGACTACACCGCGTTGGCCGATGACGGAATTAGGTAATCCAAACGAAGCGTAAAAATCGTTTAAAAAGGAGGCTAAATTAGCCTCTTTTTTTTATTGTGTGTTTCAAAAAAGAGACTGTGGTTTTAGAACAATATTGTGGATATGATGGCTCAATAAATAATTAGAGCCATGTGAAATAATGACAAAAAATAATGAAGCTTTGGATCAATCAAAACCAAATCAAAGTCATATTGACCTAAAGAAATTTTATAAAGGTGTTTCTTTACCCTATGAAACTTTGGATATCCACAATATTCTAGATGGGGCAAAACAAGACCATTTTATTGAAATTCATTGTGGAGGTTTTGGGTCGGAAATTTCCCCACATCCCACTCAAAAATATCAATTTTATGCTCTTACGGATCGAGGTCCGAATACAACCTATGATGTGAATGGAGATAAAGGCAAGATATTCTTAGATCCAAGCTATACGCCAAAAATCAGACTTTTTGAATTGCAGCTCGATGGATCGATTAAAAAATTGAAAGAAATATTACTCAAAGATCCAACTGGGAGACCTATAACAGGTTTGCCAAATCAGCATTTCGGTGCAACAAAAGAAGTGGCTTATGATCAAAATGGTGTGGTTTTAGCAATTGGCACAGATGAATATGGCTTAGATTCTGAGGGTTTGGTTGCATTAAAAGATGGCACATTTTGGGTGAGTGATGAATATGGGCCTCATCTCGTTCATTTTAATAGCGAAGGCGTGGAAATAGACCGTATTAATGCATACAAACAAGATGAGCGTTGCAAGTCGGGTTATTTTCTTCCAAATGAATTTGCCAATCGTAAGCAAAATCGAGGGATGGAAGGTCTGACGATTACACCAGATCAAAAAAAATTGGTCGGCATCATGCAGTCGACGATGAGTAATCCAGATTCATCAGTCACAACGTCGGACTTGGTTCGTATTGTGGTGGTCAATTTAGACGATGGCTCAACTGAACAATATCTATATCGGCAAGAACTTAAGTCAAACTCAAATACAGCCATTGTCGCGCTGAGTGAAACATGCTTTTTAGTGGCTGAACGTGATGATGATTTTTATAAAGATAATCCAAACGCTTTTAAACGAATCTATAAAATTTATATCGATGCGGCGACAAACCTAGAAAAAGTTCAACTAAGTGATCATTTTCAGCAAAATGAATCTTTAGGATTGCTCATTGATGGGCAAACACCTGAACAATATGTGCTTAATGAGGGGTGGGAGGCGCTAAAAAAATTAAATATTTTGCCTGTGGCAAAGAGCTTAGTTGTCGATTTAGTCGAAACTTTACATTATCCACACGATAAAGTTGAAGGCTTGTGGGTGATTGATGAACAGCATTTGGCAATTATAAATGATGATGATTATGGTTTTACAGAAACGGATGGGATCTTGGAGCAAAAATACCTTGATGCGGAGAAAAGTGTGATTGATTGCAATACCTTATATGTGATTGGTCAACTCAAATTAGCGCCATAAGTGGTGTGTTCTTAATGATTTTCAAGAAATTGGTTCAATCAAGAGTTTATTAGCATTTAAAAGCAGCCAACGAGGATGTGGCTGCTTTTAGCTGAAATTGTCTGACTGGCTTTGCAGAACTTATATTTTCAGATCATAAAAATATTGTAGACGTTATTTTTCCAAAGCCTTTAGATTTTCAGACCCAATCCAATGCTTTGAAAACTGATAAGCAGCACGGCCTGAACGCTGCCCACGAGACTGACACCATCTTAAGGCTTCAGCACGAACTTCGCTGGTCATGGCTAAATCAGCCTTGGCAAGATAGTGTTCCACAATTTCGAGATATAAATTTTGATCCATTGGGTAAAACGACAGCCACATCCCAAAGCGGTCAGAAAGAGATATTTTTTCTTCGATCGCTTCTTGTGGATGGAGCTCAGTATATTGAGGCACATCTACCTTGGTTACAGGTGTGTTTTCATGCATGAATTCTGGCAATAAATGACGACGGTTACTGGTAGCATAAATAATAAAATTACTTGAACCTGATTGTAATGAACCATCCAAAACACTTTTTAAACTGCGATAGTTTTCATCTTCAGCATTGAATGCCAAATCATCACAATATACGATAAATTTTTCAGGGCGATTTTTAATTAAATTTTGGATTTCTGGTAAATCAGATAGATCATCACGCTCAATTTCAATTAAACGTAAACCTTGGTCTGCATAATGGGTGAGCAGAGCACGGACGATGGATGATTTACCTGTACCACGAGAGCCAGTGAGTAAAACATCATTGGCAGGTAAGCCTTTTAAAAACTGTAAAGTGTTTTGAATCACTTTTTCTTTTTGACGCTCAATTCCTTTTAAATCTTCTAAATACATGACTTTGGGCTGTTGAATAGCTTTAAGCTGTTTATCTTGCCATTTAAACGCGATACTCGAAAAATCAGGTGCTTGCTTCAGCTCAGGTAAACTGTGCTGTAGTTGTAAGAGTACAGTAGATAGCGATTGAAGGATGTTGTCAGGTAAATCAATTGTAGCCATGATAAGTCAGCTTGTCGTGTCTTGTTGTTGGTTAGTATATGACAGCAGTGTACATCAATAATGAAGTTATAATCGCTGAAATATGTCAAAGTTAAATGATTGTTCAGGCAGATATGCGCTATTCGAACAACCAAAAAGTTGTTATAAATCTAGCCGAGTGAACAGTTTAAAATGTGCTGAGGGATAGTCATGTTGTTTACAGAGTTTTCAAAAAGTATTAATCCACATCAGGCATATCGGATAAAAAAATTAAAGCGTCAGCTCGACCGTGCTGAATGTTATGAAGAATGGAAAGATATCGCACTTAAAATAGATGAAGAATCGGGTGCGCAAGAATGGAAATTCGATAATAGTTCACCGTATTTTGATGCAGAAATTATCACTCATCGTTTAGGGTTACTGAGACGATATCGAGCTCAGGAACGTACTCGAGATTTGATGTACATTTTAAGTGAAGGTTTAACTTATGATGTGGGCAATATTGCCCATCCCTTGCTGTTTACAGAAGCCTACGTCGGCACCAAAAAAATTATTGAAGACTATGTTGATGAGGTGAGTCAAAGTTTGGCCTTTATTGCATCCGAAGAATGCGTTTGTCTCAATGCTGCACAAAAAATTGAATTCTTTGAACAAAGCCAAAAAGCCTATGGACAACCTGTATTGATGTTTTCCGGCGGTTCAACTTTAGGCTTGTTTCATACCGGTGTGTGTAAAGCGCTGATGGAACAAGACCTCATGCCAAAAGTTTTGTCAGGTTCCAGTGCTGGCGCCATTATGACCGGGATGTTGGGTGTATCTAAACCGTCAGAATTTACCAATTTATTAAATGGACAAAACTTCTTTAGTGAGGCATTTCACTTTCGTAAATTGACTGAATTAGTGCAGGGTAATGGCGGTTTGGCAGATGTAAAATATCTGAAAAAGTTTTTGGTTGAAAACTTAGGTGACTTAACTTTTGCCGAAGCATATAAGCAATCAGGTCTGCATATCAATGTGGCAGTTGCGCCTTATGATGCATCACAAGATGCACGAATTATGAATGCCTATACATCACCAGATTTGTTGGTATGGAGTGCGGTGTTGGCATCATGTGCAGTGCCTATTCTATTTCCACCGGTACGACTGACCAGTAAGCGTTATGACGGGCAATTTACGCCATATATGTCGGCAACGCGTTGGGTGGATGGCAGTGTGCGCAGTGATTTCCCACAGGAGAAAATGGCGCGTTTGTATAATATTAATTACAGTATCGCTAGTCAGGTCAATCCGCATATTGTGCCGTTTATGCAGGATGATGCTTCACGCTTTCGTAAAAGCATGTTGAGTTGGCCTGAGCGGATCGTTCGTCGTCAAGGTAAGGTGATTAGTAAAGGGGTGATGGATTTTGCCCGTGAGCGAGCAGGAAGTATTCCACCGGTAAGACGGTTGCTTGATCATGGTTATGGCGTGGTGGATCAGCGTTACTATGGTGATGTCAATATTGTGGGGAAATATGGCTTAAGACACTATAGTTATATGTTGCAAAATCCTCGACCTTATCTGTTTAAAGTATTGCAGCGTGAAGGTGAAAGAGCCACTTGGCCGAAGATTTCATTAATCGAAACGCAAGCTCGCATCGGTAAGACCATTCAGCATTGTTTGGAATTATTAAATTATCAAAATGCACCCAATCAACGCCATGCAGAATTTATTGCGGTTTAAATCCACAGATTTAACGCAAATCATTTATGAGCCAAAAACCAAATCCAAAAGTTTGGTTTTTGGCCGTCGTCTATATCAATTTCAATTCAACCAACAACGTCATTGGCTCAAGGCGCAAGTCAGTGACAGCAGCCCTGAACATGTAGCTAGTTTTGGTCGAGAAATTGAGCTGTACCAGCTATTCAATCAAGCGTCTACACAAAACAGTATGACGCTACCTTTTCAAGTGATAAAAGAGACGCATCTCAGTATTCAGCAAGAGCCTATTGATCGCCTATTAATACTGCCCAATGCTGAGCCTTGGTTCTTACAGCCTGCATCGAGTTTGAGCATCGAACAGGTGAGGCAGGTGCTATGGCAAGCTCTCGATGTGGTTGAACGATTAAGCTTGCACGGTTGGATACATGCAGATTTAAAACAAGAGCATTTTGTGAATTGGCAAGGGCAGTGCAGACTCATCGACTTTGAGCAAGCGCTACCATTAGATTTTGATCAGCAAAATGCCTTAACTGCGACACCACGTTATATGGCTCCAGAACTTTTCCATGGACAAGCAAAATCTTTGCACAGTGATATCTATGCGCTGGGGATTATTTTCTTGGAATGGCTGACATCACAGCGTTTAGAGGCGAAAAACTATCAAGATTGGGCCTATTTACATTGCCAACGCTTAAAGCTTGATCTGCCGATACAATATCAAGGGTTTAGTCAGCTATTGCAACACATGTTGATGAAGCAAAAAAATGACAGATTGGTGGATTTTTATCGCTTAAAAAGCGACTTAGTTGCTGAATTTGCTTAAGAAAAATACAAAAAAAGCACTATTGTTTTTTATTTAAACAAACAAGATGCTTTTTTATAAAAAAGGCTTGTCATGTAAGGGTGATCTCTATAATATACACAGCCATCGGGGACGTGGCGAAATTGGTAGACGCACTGGATTTAGGTTCCAGCGCCGCGAGGTGTGAGAGTTCGAGTCTCTCCGTCCCCACCACTGAATTATTAAACATGAGTTTGGTAATGAAGGTCACAGAGGATTGGTGTAATGGTAGCATGACGGTCTCCAAAACCGTTCGTCAAGGTTCGAATCCTTGATCCTCTGCCAAGTTTTAAAAAGTCTGACATTGTCAGCAACCCTGTTGGGGACGTGGCGAAATTGGTAGACGCACTGGATTTAGGTTCCAGCGCCGCGAGGTGTGAGAGTTCGAGTCTCTCCGTCCCCACCACTTAATTTATTAAGTTGCCAAATAAACAGGTTTTTAAAACAAATTAAAGTCTGACATTGTCAGCACCCGAGTTGGGGACGTGGCGAAATTGGTAGACGCACTGGATTTAGGTTCCAGCGCCGCGAGGTGTGAGAGTTCGAGTCTCTCCGTCCCCACCATTAGATTAAGCAAGGTTTTATACCTTGCTTTTTTGTTTTTGAAATTCGAAAAAATCAGTGTCTCAAACGTGGTTTTTTTGAAAACATAATCTAATGAAATAAATCTTATTAAAGATGATGAACCAAGAGATACAGCAAGATGTCTAATCTTGCTTTTTATTGTCTGAAATTTCACTCCTTAAAAATGTGTCAGCAAAGACAAGGTCAAAAAAAAGCCCGCACATACGGGCAAATTTTGAAATGCGGATTCGAATCAATCGAATTAAATCATTTATTTCAAATTGTTCGAATAAATTATAGAGCAGATTATGCCTTTAAATGATCTTCAAACTCTTCACCGAGCTGCATGGCCAAAGCATTACCAGACAAGTCTACAGTCACTAGACCATATTCTTTTTTAAAACTGAATGTAAATCCACGATTATCTGCCAGTGTGCGAACAGAATATCCTAACTTTTCTAACCAAAGACGGAAGGCAACTAAATTTTTTGCTTTAACCACTTTTTTCACGAGCGAACTCCTTATCAATCATTAAAATATTAAATAGGGGTGTCAAAATATTTTTTAAAGGGGAAATGGAAAACTTTTATTTAAAATATGAAATTTTGATGGATAAATAAACAGATTATCGGCTTGTAAACTGTATAAATTCATTTAACTCGCTGTTTTATAACAACCTAAACTTAATGTAAGTAAATATAACGTATTTTAAAAATTTGGGTTTTAACTGCTGGCTTAAAATCTATCCTATGCCTATAGAGAAGCTGTGTGCAAAATAAGCGATGACTTAACTTAGAAAGTATAGTGGATTAGGTGTGCAGTATTGATTGCAAATAAAGACTTGTTCACAGCCAAATTAACTGGATAGGTGAGCATGCAAAGCTATTTCACATCAAGATTTGTCGAAATGCTTTTATACTATGTCCCATCGATATAAATAGATTGAACGCATGCAAAACATTGAGCACGCTGTAAAAGCAAGAATTGAACAGATGCAACAAGCGGGACAGACGCCTGTTGCGGTGATGCTTGGACATGAAGATTGGTTGGTCTTTTCGGAGCAATCCAAAGTGGCATATACGCCTTTTGGCAGTGCACGACGTTATCAGCCGGCATTAGGTGGTTTATTGATGGTGCGTATCGATGAAATGCAAGCCGTTCGAGTTGTGACTCAAGCCGAATTGGATGATTTTGCTGCAACCAATCAAATTTTATAAATATAAAATGATAAATCGACCCGAAACATTCATCACAAATAAAACAGTTTATTTGTGATGAAATCTAAAATGCTTATACCTCGTAATCCAATTAAAAATTGTCTTTGAGTTCTCTTAAGCGCTGAAACGCTTCAACACTTTCTGCGCGTAAAAACGGATTGGTTTCTAGTTCTAATTCAATGCTGCTTGGTAAAGTACATTGTCCAAGCATGCGTAGGGATTCAACCTCATCAAAACGCTGTTGTATGGCAAGGTTGTCAGGTTCAACATGCCGCGCAAACTGTGCATTTGACAGGGTGTATTCGTGAGTACAATACACTTGAGTTTCAGCAGGGAATGCGGCTATACGGTTCAAGGAATCGTACATTTGTTGAAAGGTGCCTTCAAATACACGTCCACAGCCCATAGCAAATAATACATCGCCACAGAAAAGCGTATGAATATCATCGATAAAATATACGATATGACCGAGGGTGTGGCCGGGCGTTGCTGTTATTTCAACTTCAAGCCCATGAAATTCAAAACGGTCATTATGATCGAGAGGATAATTCACCCATGGAATACGGCTTAATTCTGCACGGGGACCGTAAACGGCAATGTTTTTATCCTGGATAAGTTCCGGTACGCCACCGACGTGATCTTTATGCCAATGCGTTAACCAAATTTGTACGAGATTGAGTTGATGTTCCTGACAATAGCGCTCGACTAAGGCAGCTTCAGTAGGATCTACCGCAATGACATCATGGCTTTCGGTGTGTTCAAGCAGCCAAATATAATTTTGCAGTGAATTTTTGACATCCAATGTATGTATTTTAAACGCCATATCCATTCATTCAATATTTAAAATTAAGTTAAAGTTAGCATGAAAATGCTCAAAACGGATGATTATTGATTTTCAGCCCTAGATAAACGACAGAGTTCATAGCACTATTTTAGTCTGGTGTCTCGTCTACAGATACAGGATTACCAATGGTATAAAAATGCCCACCAGCAACATGGTGCAGACTTTTCCATTCATCTTCTACTTCATGATAATACCAATGTCCGTTACGGAAGACGCGGTCGTCTGCATAGGCAGCAATGACTTCGCCAATAAACAGATCGTGCGCTTGTTGATTGTGCGGCTCAGGAATAAGTTTGCACAGTAGCCAAGCAGCACAACCTTCAACCACAGGAATATCTGAGTTATTAAATTGAAATAATTCCACGCCACATTGGCGTAATTTTTCTGGCGCATCACGTTGGCTCATCATGCCAAGTGCATAGACCAGTTTGAGTTGTTTCAGTGTTGGCACTTGTAAGGCGAAATAACCTGAATTTTCAATAATTTCACGTGTTTTAGTTGATTTATCCAGTACTACTGTCACTTTTGCAGGATTGAACTCTAAGGCGCATGCCCATGCCGCAGTCATGACACCAGTATGGGTTTGATCCTGAGCAGAGACGAGCACAGTCGGCCCATGATTTAAAAGTCGGTATGATTTTTCTAAAGGAACAGGGTGAATATGCGTTTTCAAAATTGTGCCTATATTTAAGTTCATCTAAAACTTAGATGTTTTATTCAAAAGTGTTGCTACATAGCATATAACGCATGAAATATTTTCAAAAGCCTTTAATATAAATCACTAAATCAGGAGTTCAATCAATGAAAATGTATCAAGTAGACGCATTTACCCAAGTGTTATTTAAAGGCAACCCAGCGGCGGTTTTGGTGTTGGATGAATGGTTAGATGAACACTTGATGCAACAGATTGCTTTGGAAAATAATCTGTCTGAAACTGCATTTGTGAAAAAAATTGACAGCAGTAATTATGAAATTCGTTGGTTTACACCGACCACTGAAGTGGACTTTTGTGGACATGCGACATTGGCCAGTAGTTATGTGCTTTTTGAGTTTTATACGGCTGAAAAAAATATCCAATTTCATGTCAAAAATCTCGGTATTTTTAGCGTAAATAAAGCTGAAGATGGAAAAATTCTGATGAATTTCCCTGTGCGTCGGGCACAGGTCGTGAGCGAATATCCTGAAGAGCTACGTCTAGGGTTGAGTCAACCTTTTAAGCAGGTTTATCTGAATGCGCAGGCGTATATCGTGGAATACGAAACGGCTCAACAGGTCTTGGATGAACAACCGAATTTTGAAATTTTAAAACGACTCGGCAAAATACGCACCGCCATTACAGCACCGGGTACGATTACCGATGTTGCAATCACTGCGGCAGCCCAGCAATATGACTGCATTTCACGCTATTTTGCACCGGGTAATGGCATCAATGAAGATCCTGTTACGGGTTCTATTCATACCGGAATCGTGCCAATTTGGGCAGAACGTCTAGAAAAACGTCAAATCTTGGCGTATCAAGCATCGAGTCGTGGTGGTGAGTTACATTGTCAAATGCTCGAAAATGACCGTATAGAAATCTCAGGCTATGCGTGTTTATATATGCAGTCGGACATTTATATCTGAAAATAAATCAAATACATGCTGTCTCATTCTGCAGCATGTATTTAATAAAAAGTAACTATTAATCCAGAAAAGCTCAGCATAAAATCAAAACCAATCTGATCGACAGCACTGCGCTGATCGATGCTAAATATAAAGGACACTTGAATTACATGCGTATTAAACATTTAACGCTTTCACTTTTTTTTGCAGGTTTAAGTACAAGCCTCTTTGCTCAACCTGTATTGGTTAAAACTGAACAAGCCATTGAAGAATATAAATTAGACAACGGTTTTCGTGTGGTTTTGGCGCAAAACGATAAAGAAAGCAAAGTGTTTATGAATACGGTGTATTTCACGGGTTCATTAAATGACCCTGAGGGCAAAGGTGGTTTAGCGCATTTGCTTGAACATTTGGCCTTTAAAGGCACTGAAAATGTCAAAGGTGATGAATTTCAGCGTCGCTTAGACCAATTCACGCTGATGACCAATGCCAGTACGGATTATTATTCAACGAAATACACCAATGTGATTCGTCCTGAACAAAGTTCAATCGATCAAGTTTTGCATTTGGAAGCAGAACGGATGGACAAATTGGTACTTCAGGAAAAATTTGTACCGACAGAAATTGATATCGTTAAGCGTGAACGTGAAATTCGTTTAGATCAGCCATTTTCAGTGTTAATCGACCAAGTTTTAAAAGAAGCCTATGGCAATCAATCTTTAGGTCGCTTACCGATAGGTGATTTGAAAGAACTTCAATCGATCAATATGAACGAATTAAACCAGTTCTATCGCCGTTGGTATGCGCCAAATAATGCAGTGATGGTGATTTCTGGTAAGTTTGATAAAGCGGCTGTATTAAAACAAATTGATCAACAATTTAGCCCAATTGCCGCACGTCAAATTCCTGAACAGGCCAAAGTCCCTAAATTAGATGGAACGAAATTAAAGCAACGCGAATTTACTGTTCATAAGGGTAGTGACTTTGGCAAATTTAATATTTATTTAAATGGTGCAGTCGAACCGATTAAAACCGCTTTGGCGGTATCTCCAACCTTGTATACCTTACAGCCAAGTGGGCATTTGTATCAAAGCATGGTGGAAACAGGGACAGCAACCGCAGTTCAATCCACCACATGGTTAGATAAAGATTTTAATTTGGTGTTTATGGGGGCGATATATGGCCCAAGTCATGATGCAAACAAAGTGGCAACCAGTCTGGCACAAGGTGTAGAGCAGAATAAAGCCTTTAATGATGTTGAGCTAAACCGTGTTAAAAGCTTGACTCGAAATATGGCTGACAATGTCAAAAATAGCGCAACAGCACTTGGCGAGCGTCTTAGTTCTTATACTGTGGCTTATAACGGGGACTGGTCTCAATATTTCAGAGACTTAGATAAAGTACAAAAGCTGAGTGTAAGCGACGTGAATCAAGTGTATAAGGATTTTCTAAAGCCTGAATACCGTGTCACAGGAAATATTCTACCAACACCTGAAGACCAGAAGAAAGCACAGCAACAGGCTGCGTCAAAACCTGCTGAAACTTTAGATCAGCAAGCGCCTGCAGAAGAGCCATTGAAAGATGCGAGTGTTTATCGTGCTGAAGTGAAGCAATATGTTGCAGAGTCTAAGCAATATTTAAATCAGAAAGAAAAACAGATTCTGCGAGCTAAATTTAAAAACGGCATTCAGTATGCATTGTTTCCAACTAAAACACGTGACGACAAGACCTATGCTACGATTGCATTGGATTTTGGTACAGCGCAAAGCTTAATGAATAAAGGTGAGTTGCTAGGTTTGACAGCTTATCTCATGTTCCGTGCATCTAAAGATCAAAGCTTGCAGCAAATTGCCGATAAAATTATTGATGTCGGTGGTGGTGCAACGGTCAGTGCAAATGATAATGGCCTCATGATTCAAGTGGTTGCACGTAAAGAAAAGTTTGCTGAATTTTTGCAATATGTCATTGATGTTATTAAAGCTCCAGCATTTGAAGAGTCACAATTTGATTTAATCAAAGCGCAAAGTTTATCGAGTTTAGATCGACCTTATACAGAGCCGGATACCGTTGCTGCAATGACGCTGTCGCGTATTGTCGAGATCTATCAACCGGGGGATATTCGTTATCACTTCGAACCGGAACTTACGAAAAAACAAATTGAGTCGGCTACACGTGATCAAGTGCAGCAGTTACATCAAAAATTCTTTAAAACACAGCATGCACAAATTGCGGTAACAGGTGATTTTGATACCAAGCAAATAGAAAAAATTCTGAAAAAAGAATTTGCAGATTGGAAAACCAGCGAGCCATATCAACGCTTAGAGTCTACATTTACAGCGTATCCTGCACAGAAAGTGCATGCATTGTCTGAACAGCGTGAGTTTGGTAGTTACCAAGCCATTATGACTCTACCTGTAGGTGTAGAGCATACCGATTCTCCTGCGCTACAAGTATTACGCCACATACTTGGTGATTCACAGTTGTCTTCACGTTTAGCTCAAGAGTTACGTGAAAAGAATGCACTGGTTTATGGTTTTAGTGCAGACATTAATTTTGATGAATGGGTGAATTCAGGTGTACTGAGTATTGATGCAAACTACACTGCGGGTAAATCAGCACAAGTTTCTCAGTCTGTTCATAAAGTTTTGCAAAACTTATTGAAAAATGGCGTGACGGAACAGGAAGTAGAAGCAGCCAAAGCCAGTATTTTGAAAAAGCGTTTAACTGCACTTGAAGATGACCGTCGCATTCATAGTATGTTGATTCCACAGTTAGAAAAAGGTCGTGATTTAAACTATCGTGAAAAGCGTGATCAACGCATTGCTAGTTTGACCAAAGCGGATGTTAATGCTGTCATCAAAAAATATATTCAACCTGAGCGTTTGGTTGAGGTGATGGCTGACCAATATGGTCAAGCTGTAAAATCTACTCAAAAATAAACCGAATAAAAAAATCCTCCAGATGGAGGATTTTTTTTTGAGCCGCAATGGATAGCTTGATAGCAAAATAGCTTAATGAACTTATAGGCGGTAGAACTGACGCGCATTTTGTTGGAAGACTAAAGTCAGCGCATCAGGATCATAACTCGCGACCGCATCTGAAAAGGCGTCAATAATATTCACCAAGGATGCACTCACACTATCCATCGGGAAGTTAGAGCCAAACATCACACGGTATTTCCCAAAGCATTGTAGAGCATGAGAAATAAGCGGAAAGGCGCAATCGAAAATCTCTTGTTTGGATGCAAGGCGTTGTTCTTTATGAAACTGATGACCCAGCACCGGCATGAATAATCCAGACATTTTGGTATAAACATTTGGGCAACTTGCCAGTTCAGCTAAATCATCTTTCCAACGAAACAAGATATTGTCACGTGAAGTTTGGGTTAAGCCTGTATGTGAGCCGACAGGTCCAAAGGCACCGACAGGTGTCCCAAAATGATCCAGAACGATAGATGTTTCAGGGAAAGCACGTGCTAAAGCGGTTAAATCACGAATTTGGTCTGAATAAACCCATGCATCAAAACTTAAGTTCATTTGAGCAAGGGCTTCAAAACCTTTCATAAATTTTTTATTGGTATAAAGATGCGGCTCATTGGTCCATGCATGAACTTTGGGGTCTTCATGTACAGCTGCCATTTTTCGTATGCCACGAAAATGCGGGGACGCTTGTTTATGCATCTTAAGAATTTTCTTAAAACTGCTGTCACATGGGTCTGCAGTGCCGACTATGGCGCCAAGTTTAATTTTTTGAGCATTAAAGTCTAAGGATTCAATAAACTTGGTTTCACCAACCACCCCTTTGCCTTTATGATCATGCCAGCTCGCTTCTACATGTACGATTTGATCGACCTGATAATGTCCTGCATCTTGCTTATAATTTTCAGGCAAATACGGTGTCGTCACATGTTTGGTCAAACCAACCGTGTCAATTAACTCTTGCGGCTTAACCAAGCGCATCATTTTGTCGAGCAAGTAGGGATGTTTGCCCAATAATTTCACGGCAAGTGAAGCGGCATGTGGGGTATTGTACGGATCCCATTGATGTATATGTGAATCCACGATGGCAAAATCGAGCGTCTGCATTGCTATCCTTGTCCTTAAAACCATGTCCATTTCTTGCATATTTCATTGTATTTTCGTATACGCAAGGTACTGAAAATAGTTTGAATGATGAAAATACAACGTTATGACTGAATATTAAATCAAAGCTTTGTGAAAGAGAAGTTGTATAAAAAAAGCCCCGAAGGGCTTTTGATTAATGCTGATGATCGTGGTCGTGATCATGCTTATTTGCATGGAATTCTTCGTTATGACGGAAGCGAAGATAGTTTTCAAACTGTTCGCAATATTCATCATAATTATCTTCAAGCATCATTTGAAATTGTTGAAGAATATAAGACATCACTTGATCTTTGGCATCACGCATTTCTTTGCCATCTTTGAAGCCATTTGCAGCAACCCAAGTATTAAAGCGAGCAGTACCAAATAACATGGCAGCACTTACTTGACCGCGCATTTCTGCAGGTTTGACTTGAGAACCTTTTTCAACACGACAAAATTCATTGGCTTGTTTAATAAATTCATCCGCACGTTCAAAGAATGCTGCATTCAACGCTTCTTCTTCGGTTACATCAGTAGCTTCAATCTTTTGAACCATGAATGTGTCCTAGCATAAAAATCTAATGCAGTATTATAGGCAAAGCCTTGCAGAAACTAAACCTTTGACTTAATCTAAAAATAGCCTAAGTACAATGGAATGCTTCATGCAAGACGCAATCGCAGTGCAAAGTCTGAAAAGTGATATTGCATTACTTCGACAAAATATTTGGCCGCCCTCAACCTTAGCCAATGTAGAAGGGCTGCCCATTTATTATGGTGCGCAGTCTGAAGTGGCCGAATATTATGCACAGTGGACAGGCTTAATCGAACGTGCTCAAGACTTATTTCAACCCTTTATGGAAGATGAAGTCCTTGATGCAATCCATTTGCCGAGTCATTTGAATCTACCGCTTTTTTATTTTCATGTGGATCGTATTCGAATCAACAAAACACGTGCGAAAGAATCTAAAACCTTTAGGGGTATTGCCAGCTTAGTTGAAAAATGTGGGCAGTTTGAAGCTGATCAAATTCAAGCGATGCGACTATGGCTTGACAGCGATGACACGGCAGCTTTGGTCGCACACCGTGAATTTATTGACCTCAGAACCTATGTATTTCAACATGGGCAAAGTGATTATACCCGTACCCGTTTTTACGTGAATGGCATTGTACTCAGTGTCGAAAACGACTTTAAATTGGTGGATGCCCGTGATAAACCACGTAAAGCCCGTAGTGATAGCTATAGCGACCCTTTAGCAGATAACAATACGTGGAAAATCTTTGGGAAATATCGTTAATTAAATATCGTTAATTACTGATGTTACGCAGTAACATCAGAAGCGCCATTTGATTCAAATAAAAGAGCGATACGCGGCAACGTCATCCGCAAGTGTTTGAGACAGAACTACATCTATTTAAAAATATTTTTGCGATACTTTGAATAAGTAGACGCTAGTGAACGAGTTTTGCGGTGAGGAGCATTGCTCCGCAAGATGGTTTCCTTGCGAAGTTTCGCTTCTCATTTTGCCGAAACAAAAGTACCTCCAGCCGAAGGCTAATCCCTTTATTTAAACCCTAGATGTAAGACTCCGTCGAATAGACTTAAAAATCATTTTAAAAATGCGTAATTACTTTTACGTGCGTAACATCAGTTAATTAAATATGTTGACGATATTACTTAGAACGTGAATTTAGTTCGCTGCACAAGGATGCTTTGGATTATGTAATCCACGCCCTAATGTGAAAATAGCCACTATGGCAAATGCCGAAATTGAAAGTTTGGCTCATGCAGAGCAATTGACTGATTTTTATATGACCTTATTGCAAGGGATGACGATACAAGCACGTGATGGTATGGCCTTGACACAATTACAACGCATGGTAAGTAATACGATGAAATTATGGGGGTTGTTAGCACAAGGCCCAATCAGTATGGATCATGAATTAAGCCCCCAATAGCAGCGTAGCCTTAACGCAATTTTCTTAGTTTTTTTGAATGACTATTATGCAAATACTATTTTTTGACGCTTATTTGCAGGGATGAATTTTAATGTCACCCAATTCCATCACACTGATATAACCGTCAACCGCAATTAAATTATCGCTTTGGCTCGATAGAGTTAGACATTCTCCAGACTTGACGCTAGATAGTAACTGACCTTGTTGCGGATTCAAGTTCATGCTGTAAATACTGAGTGTGCCAGCATCGGTTTTGATTTGGTAAGACTCATCACCATAGTCCTCATTATTATTGCGCAGGACTTTAAAGGTTCGTCGTGTCTGATCAAAGTTTTGAGTTGGAGAAAGCGGCTTTTCAACTTGTAAGGATGCCGTGCGCCTTAATTCTGTGCTTTGCACAGGCTTATGTTGTTCACTACAAGCACTTAGTAATGGGAAAAGGATAAAAATAAGTGAAAATGAAAATAGGGGATGAATTACAGGTATGTGACTTTTCATCATAAAACCACCCTGAATCTAATTTTTCAGATAGCTTATTTTAAAAGTTTTTACCTAGAAAACAAAAATAATAGCTTCTCAAAATATTTCAATGTAACTGAGTCAAACTAAGGAAATGATGAATTGTAAATAGCCGACTTTGAATATAAATGTTCAACAAATGAATATCTATATGACAATGTGGGATGCAAATAAAAAGGGAGACTCATTGAATCTCCCTTAGGTTTTATTTAATGAGTTTTCGACTGACAAGGAATTGCTCGGTCGCTTCTAATAGCTTATCTGCATAAACCTCTTGTTTTGCAGTCAACCAGCCGAGAACAAACCAATCACTAGCTTCCAGCTCTGTTTGCTGAATATATTGTGCAGAAGAGGAAAGGACTTGATATTCCTGAGCCGCGACTTGTGCATCATTGAGTGCTTTACTGTATTTCTGCAAGTTTTTTACATCATAAATCGACGTCAAAATTGGGAAGCTAAATTTAAGCTCTTGTATACGCTGAGAAAGCACATCTAAGCTTTCAAAATGGTTAATGTCGGCATCATTTAGAGCTTCTTGGAGGGCTTTATATTGGTTTTGCAGGGTGTTTTGAGCATGCCATTTAAAGTCGTGTTGCTGCGGCGCATCATCGACTTTCAAACTAAACATTAAAAGCTCAAGATAATGATGCACATTTTGAGTCGATTTAACTAAATTGCCTAACTTCTCTTTGGCATACAAAATATCTTTGGTTAAATTTTCTGAAGTCGTTGGGTTTTGTAAAAAGCCACCCAAGGTATTTTGCATGTGCTCAAAATGGTGTAATTGTTCAAACTGCTGTTTAAATGCGCCCAATTGCACAGCCCATTTTTCAATGATATTACTGTTCCAGTCTTTAAACAGTGAAATGGTTAATTGTAGATGACGGAGTGCTTTCTGAGCTTGTGTAATGTGCTCAGCCTGAGCAACACCTGCAGAAATTGCGGCAATATTAGGCAGAAGATGCTGCATTTCCTGTGCAATTAAAAGTCGTAAGTTTTTTGCGGCAGTATCTTTTTTACTGAGTTGAAATTCTTTAGCCTCAACTGCTGGACTCACAGTTTGATTCAATGCCAGCAAATTCCCGATTTCCGCTTTACTGCGAACATCCAACCACAAATGGTACTTTTTAACCCATTCAAAACTAAAGGCTAGAAGCGATTGAATAGAGCCACTTTTAAGCTCAAATTCAACTTCATGAACCTCTGTTTCTGTGTTGTTGCTGCGGATACAGCCGACATCTAAGCTAACTTCGATCTTAGCGTCTTCAAACTCTATGACGCGATAAGTTCTGAGTATGTCAGTCTCAAACTGAAGTTGTAGCAAATCTTGCTGATTGCCTAAAGTGGTTTTTAAAACTGACTGAACTTCAGCTTCATTGGCATAGACCGATAAATCTAGGGCAGGAGCTTGTTCAAGTTCACCCAAATCTGAATTATGCTCAAAGCGTTCAATGTGACTTTTACCTGCAGCTTTCAGAGTTTGAATCCAGCGCGTTCCTTCTAAACGTTGACGCAAGGCTGCATGCTGCTGTGCCATTTTTCGATCTGGGGTATCAAAATATTTAGCTTTAAGTTGAATTTGTTCCGATTTTTTTGGATCGAGTGCTTTTAATAATGCAGTTCGACGTGCTTCTGGAATCTGGAACTTTAATTCAACTTCAACCATGGTTTTCTGTCCTGATGTCACAACTTCATGGTCTAGCATGAAGTGATCTTTAAATTTTTATAAAAATGAAAAACTAAAATGCGCGTATATTTTCTATCAGCTAAACGCGTATCGATTGTAGCGAAAAACAGTTGAGAAGTAAGACTTGACGGATTTGAAAACTCTGATTTTGGCTAAAGAAAAGTTTTAAAAGATGGATATTCCATCAATTGTATAATTCACAATTGCTCAGCTTTCATGGGAGCAAAATAAAATTTTACGCCTTTAACGCGGACGAATTTTAAGCTATGTTGATTAAAATAAGTTCAGGATGAGCACAACATGAATTCACAAGTACAACCCGAGTTTAATCGAGATTTAAAGCCCGAATTTCAGTTGCCTATTCGTGACTACTCGCAATTTTATCGATTTTATTTGACTGAACATCGAAATATCATGAGCCGACGTTTACATGCCACAGGCAGCAGTATAGGACTCTATTTCTTCACGAAAGCAATTTTAAAAAAACAACCAAAGTATTTTGCTTATGGTCTGGTTTCAGGCTATGCCTGTGCATGGGTCGGACATTTTTTCTTTGAAAAAAATAAGCCGGCAAGTTTCAAGCAGCCTTTATACAGCTTTATTTCCGATTGGCGCATGCTGTCTGATATTGTGAAGGGGAACTTAAGCTTAAAAGACCGTAATTTAGATAAGATTGATAGTTAATTATTTATTAATCAAACGTTTAATTTATATTGATTTTGGTGTAGTTTTTTGAGTAAATGACTTGTAAGTTTAGAGTGATTAGTCTAATAATGTTCATATTGTTTATTCACTGTTTATCTGAAAGATAAATAGACGATAAACCCCAGTTTTCCAAGCCTAGAGTGACCTTCTCTAGGCTTTTTTTATGGCCTTAGAAAAGGTCTATTGTTTGAAAGATTTAACCACAAAAATGTTCACAAAAAAAATAGGCTAGACTTTTTGATGCTCTGAACGCTCCCCAAAACGTTTCTTACCAAGCACCAAAAAGTCTAATAGGTTACTCATTATTATTTTTATAAAGTGTTGTGTTTTTATGCGCTGCGTTTTGTGTTCTTCTGTTGCAGTATTAAATAATTTGTATCAGTTTTGTTCTATACCTGAAAATAGGTATTTTTTGCCATTTTCTACAGAAAATTCAATTAAACATTTATATAAGCAGTCCTGTGAAAAGGAATATAACTTTCTCAGCGGCAAAGCATTAAAATTTTATGCCCCAAGCAACATTTCATAGACCTAATCGTTATAATATTCAAAAGTTTTAAGTTGTGATTGAACTATGCGTGGTTTATACCTCATTACCAATGATGATCCTATCGAATTGCTTTTAGCCAAACTCGAAGGCGCGATGGCAACTTATGAAGTTGCTGTTTTGCAATATCGCCGTAAAAAAGTGGCAAAGGAAGATCAGGCTTATGAAATTGAATACATGAAAAATATGTGTAATCAATACAAAGTGCCTTTTGTCATTAATGACGATCTAGAAGCTGCAGTTCAATATGGTGTGGGTGTACATTTAGGGCAAGATGACGGTTCAATTGCTGAAGCTGTAACACGCTTACCTAAAAATGTTTTGATCGGTCGAAGCTGTAATAACTCTTTAGAACTAGCTGAGCAGGCGATTGCAGACGGTGCAAACTATGTGGCTTTTGGCGCCATTTTTGCGACTGAAACTAAGCCTGAAGCAGGCAATATTGGCTTAGAAACGCTAAAACAAGCCAAAGCGAAACTAAATGTACCTATTTGTGCAATTGGTGGTTTAACTGTAGAAAATTCTGCTGAAGTGATTGAAGCGGGTGCTGATCTTTGTGCTGTGATTAGTGATGTATTAGGTCGTTCAATGTCTGCTGTAAGCAGTCGTGTTTATGAATGGTCTGAGCTTTTTGCTGAACAAGCTTAATTTTATTTTTTAGATTGAATAAGTAGAGAATTTTTATGAGCTTATCTGCTAAGCAAGAACAATTATTTAAACAAGCCAGCAAGCATATTCCTGGCGGCGTAAACTCTCCTGTACGCGCATTTAATGGTGTAGGCGGTACACCGGTATTTATCGAAAAAGCGCAAGGCGCATATCTCTATGACGTAGACGGAAAACGCTATGTCGACTATGTCGGCTCTTGGGGCCCAATGATTTTAGGTCATGCGCAGCCCGACATTATTAAAGCGGTTCAAGAAGCGGCTGTTGATGGTTTAAGTTTTGGTGCGCCAACCGTTCATGAAACGACTTTGGCGGATATTATTTGCGAAATTATGCCGTCTATTGAATTGGTTCGTATGACTAATTCAGGGACTGAAGCGACTATGACAGCCATTCGTCTTGCTCGTGGCTATACCGGCCGTGACAAGATTGTAAAATTTGAAGGTTGCTACCACGGTCACTCAGATTCACTCTTGGTTAAAGCGGGTTCAGGCTTGTTGACAAAGGGTGAGGGTGAAGCAACTTCTGCAGGTGTTCCAGCTGATTTCGCTAAACATACCTTAACACTGCCGTATAACGATATTGCGATGCTTAAAGAATGCTTTGCAAAATTCGGTTCAGAAATTGCAGGTGTAATTGTCGAGCCAGTTGCAGGCAACATGAACTTGGTGAAACCTATAGAGGGTTTCTTGCAAGCAATTCGCGATGTGTGTGATGAGCATGGTTCGGTCTTTATCATTGATGAAGTAATGACAGGTTTCCGTGTCGGTCTTGGCGGTGCGCAAGCACATTATGGCGTAACACCTGATTTAACCACGTTGGGTAAAATTATTGGTGCTGGCCTGCCAGTTGGCGCATTTGGGGGTAAACGCGAAGTGATGGAATGCATTGCACCACTGGGCAAGGTCTATCAAGCAGGTACATTGTCTGGTAACCCATTGGCTATGCGTGCCGGTATTGAGATGTTTAAACATTTGCGTCAGCCGGGCTTCTATGAAACTTTGACTGAAAAATTGGCAGGTTTGCTTGCTGGTTTACAGGCAGCTGCAGACGAAGCGGGCATTCCGTTCTTTACGCAGCAAGTGGGCGGCATGTTCGGTATTTATTTCACTGATCAAACTGAAATCACCGGTTTTGATTCAATTCTGAAATGTGATGTAGATGCTTTCCGTACTTTCTTCCACGGTATGTTACAGCGCGGTGTAAACTTAGCACCTTCAGCATTTGAAGCAGGTTTCTTCTCAAGCGCGCATAGCGATGAAGATATTGCATTTACCATTGAAATGGCGAAAGAAGTTTTTGCCAAAATGAAGTAATTTTCATTTAAATTGGTAAATTCTGCTTTAGAATAAAGCCCGCAGCCTGCTGTGGGCTTTTTTTGTTGTTTTAAGTTCAGTTTTTTAAGAGAAGGATTTTTAAATGAAAACCAAGCATTATTTAACTTTGGCAGATGCAGAATTTTTACTAAACACAGCACATGCTTATGCAGTCGAAAATGGTTTTAATGTCAGCATTGCGGTTACGGATGAGACAGGCAATTTGTTAGCGATGAAACGCATGGATGGTGCATCGCCAATGACAGCAAACCTATGCTTAGAAAAAGCCAAATGTTCTGCGATTAGCCGCCGTCCTTCAAAACTTTTTGAAGACATTATTAAAGGCGGTCAAATGGGCTTTCTGACCATGGATACCTTTTCAGGCATGCTGGAAGGCGGTGAGCCGATTATGTATGAAGGGCAGTTGGTTGGTGCAATGGGCGTGTCTGGCGTAAAGTCTTTTCAGGATGCTGAAATTGCACAGCAGGCGATTCAAGCTTTTTTAGCGCAGCAAAACTAAATATTGTGAGCGTAATAGATACTTCAGTCTTGTCGAAATCATTGGCCTTAATATATTTTGGTTTAGATGTCGATAAATCTCGGTCATAGCATTAAGTCGAAAAAAATCTAAGATTGAGCTGAAATATTAAGCATGTTAGTAACTTATGTATAACTTTGTTGAAGTAAGATTATATCTTACTCAATTAATAGACCTCTTTTATAAGTCATTTTTACGCAGTTCCAAATTATAGATTCCAGCAATTAAATAGAATCTCTATCCTAGTTTGTTACCCCGACAACGTTCAGCAATGGTTTTTAACGGGTTTCATAACCCAATACAGCTTAATCCTTTATTCTTCTTTCATGGATTTCCTAATTATTGAACAATGGATGTGTTGTTGCCCAATTTGGATATCACACCCAATCACAGAAAAAGAGTGCTTGCTAAAAACTGCAATAAACAACTCGTTTATTTACCACAAACTTGATAAGTTAAATTTTTATATTCAGAAATAGACATGATGAAAAATATATGGATTTTAGTTGCACTGACAGCACTTATGGCGGGTTGTAGCACAACACAGCAAACTGAAAATATGCCAGAAAAAATTGGTATAGCAAATCCAGCCAGCCAATATTGTGTAGAGCAAAAAGGTAAACTTGAGATTCGTGATGAAGCAAATGGTCAGGTGGGGTATTGCCATCTGCCAAACGGGCAAGTGGTTGAAGAATGGGCATTATTCCGTAGTAGTCAGACCCAATGTGTACCTGAAAAGGCCAACACTCTGATTGGTCAAGCAAAATTGACAGAAGATCAGATCAAGGCGATTAGCCAAGCTCAAATTGTCCGTCTAGTCAAACCTGGGCAGCCTGTGACAATGGATTATCGTGTAGAGCGCGTAACTGTTACTGTAAATCCAATCAATCAAAAGATTATTCAAGCAACTTGTGGTTAATGCAAACTTATAAAAAAGGCCCGAAAGGGCTTTTTTTGTTTGTTCGGTTGCGACTAATTTAAATGACAAATCCATTACGATCTTTTATATTGCCCCTCGTAAGGAGAAGTTCATGAAAAAGTTATTTGCTTTATCCGTTATGGTGGCTTTGGTCGGCTGTGCTGAAAAAAAACCATTAACCCCTGAAGAGCAGTGGCAGGGTTACTGCCGCAGTGTAGGTAATGCTGCACGTACGATTATGTTAGATCGTCAAAATGCAATTGAAAAAGACAAAGCAGTTGAGCATGCCAACAAAATTGAGGATGAAACCACCAAAGGATTTATCCTGAACATCATTGATGAAGTTTATGCCTTGCCGCAAGCTGAGATTAATACTGATGTTGAAACAGCACGTGAAAAAATTCGTGCTGAGTTTACTGAAAAATGTATCGCAACACCGCATACCGAAATGCCAGATTATAAACCGTTCTAAGGAACGGTTTTTTATGCGAGAAAGCGCGTAAAGCAAAACCTAAAGGCTCTATTCAGCAGTGAGTAGTTACAACAGGGCAACTATCCGTTGTTTAGCCATATGATGGAGTTCATGCTTATTTTGCGAATGCATATTTATCTTCGGGTTACTTTGAATATGAGATGCTTAAAGATTTTAAAATAGCCTAAGCAGAGCGGAATACAAATTGTGACAACTTGCTAAATCATAAATATAGAAAAGCAAATCTTTTTAATGAATAATGAAATGGAGAATAAAAAACAGTAGAGGAGCAGAATATGGACGTTATAGGTTATATGCATCACTCAGATCTACTCCTAGAAGATGAACAAGGCGTAGCAATTATCGGTGGTGGGAACTACGTGCTCAGCATTGGAGATAAAGTCACATTACGCCAAAAAATAGATGAATTTTCTCAACGCTATTTGGTCGATATCAGCTTTGCAAGTAATCAACATCAAACCACATGTCAGGACGAATGGTGCCTCAGATTTACAGGCGATCGAGCGGAACTTCAGCAATATATCACTGCAACCACTGTCCACTAAGGTGGAATATCCAATACTGATAAAAACAGGCAACATTTAGTTGCCTGTTTTTTGATGGTTAATTTTAGTCAAAAGTTAATATGCGCAAGAAAAGCGTGTTCTAAGTATTGATTTTGCTTAATGTATAAACGATATGAGGATCATTTATTTATAAAATAACGGGCATCACGAAGAAACACTTGTAGTGCATTAACTTTTAACTGGAATTTTAGTAAAATTTAGCAGTCCATATTATTTGCGTAGCTTTATTTAAAGCAGGAATGCGTAAATAATTTTTTAAAAAAGAGGAATAACACCGTGCTAGAAGCTTACCGCCAACACGTTGAAGAACGTGCCGCACTCGGAGTCCCACCGAAGCCACTTGACGATGCTCAAACAGCTGCATTAGTTGAATTATTAAAAAACCCACCAGCTGGCGAAGAAGCATTTTTAGTTGATTTACTAGAAAACCGTGTTCCAGCGGGTGTTGACCAAGCTGCATACGTTAAAGCTGCTTTCTTAGCTGCTTTGGCAAAAGGTGAAGCGACTTCTCCACTAGTAACTAAAGAACGTGCGGTTTACCTACTAGGTACTATGCTTGGTGGTTATAACGTTGCTCCTTTAGTTGCACTTCTTGATGATGCAGAGCTTGCTGAATTAGCTGCTGACGCACTTAAGAAAACTCTTCTTGTATTTGATGCGTTCCACGACGTTGCTGATAAAGCAAAAGCGGGCAATGCGAATGCACAAGCAGTTATGCAATCTTGGGCAGATGCTGAATGGTTCACTAGCCGTAAAGACGTTCCTGAAGAAATCAAACTTACAGTTTTCAAAGTAACTGGCGAAACGAACACAGACGACTTGTCACCTGCACAAGACGCGTGGAGCCGTCCAGACATTCCGTTACATGCTAACGCAATGCTTAAAAACGTACGTGACGGTATCAATCCAGAAGTTCCTGGCGAAGTTGGTCCACTTAGCCAAATCAAAGAGCTTATCGCGAAAGGCAACCAAGTTGCTTACGTAGGTGACGTTGTTGGTACAGGTTCTTCTCGTAAGTCTGCAACTAACTCTGTACTTTGGTTCTTCGGTGATGAAATCGCGCACATTCCAAACAAAAAAGATGGCGGCTACTGCTTAGGTGGTAAAATTGCGCCAATCTTCTTTAACACAATGGAAGATGCGGGTGCTTTACCAGTAGAAATCGACGTTTCTAATATGAACATGGGTGATGAAATCACTCTTAAAATCGACCATGCCGCTGCTAAAGTAACAGCGTTCAAAGACGGCGCACAAATCGCTGAATCTGAACTTAAAACTCCAGTGCTTCTAGACGAAGTACGTGCAGGCGGTCGTATTAACTTGATCGTTGGTCGTGGTTTAACAACTAAAGCTCGTGAAGCTCTTGGTCTTGCACCTTCAACTTTATTCCGTACTCCAGTTCAACCTGCAGCTACTGGTAAAGGCTTCACTCAAGCTCAAAAAATGGTTGGTCGCGCTTGTGGTCTTCCTGAAGGTCAAGGTGTACTTCCAGGTACTTACTGTGAACCTAAGATGACTACTGTTGGTTCTCAAGATACAACAGGTCCAATGACTCGTGACGAACTTAAAGATCTTGCTTGCCTAGGCTTCTCTGCTGACCTAGTTATGCAATCTTTCTGTCATACAGCTGCGTATCCAAAACCAGTTGACGTTCAAATGCAGCACACGCTTCCTGATTTCATTATGAACCGTGGTGGTGTTTCTCTACGTCCAGGTGATGGTATTATCCACTCTTGGTTAAACCGTATGCTTCTTCCAGATACAGTTGGTACTGGTGGTGACTCGCATACTCGTTTCCCAATCGGTATTTCATTCCCAGCGGGTTCTGGTCTTGTAGCGTTTGCTGCTGCAACTGGCGTTATGCCACTAGACATGCCTGAGTCTGTTCTTGTTAAGTTCAAAGGTAAAATGCAACCTGGTATCACTCTACGTGACCTAGTACATGCGATTCCTTACGTTGCGATCCAAGAAGGCGACTTAACTGTAGAGAAAAAAGGTAAGAAGAACATCTTCTCTGGCCGTATCCTTGAGATCGACCTTACAGAAATGGAAACTGACCTTACTGTTGAGCAAGCGTTCGAACTTTCTGACGCTTCTGCTGAACGTTCAGCTGCTGGTTGTTCTATCACGCTTTCTGAAGAGAAAGTTGCAGAATACCTTAAATCAAACATTACTATGTTGAAATGGATGATTTCTGAAGGTTATGGCGATGCTCGTACTATGGCGCGCCGTGTAGAAAACATGGAGAAATGGTTAGCGAACCCAAGCCTAATCAAAGCAGATCCAGATGCTGAATACACTAAAGTGTATGAAATTGACCTTTCTACAATTACTGAACCAGTTCTTTGCTGCCCGAACGACCCAGATGACGCTAAATTGCTTTCTGACGTTGCTGGTACAAAAATTGACGAAGTATTCGTTGGTTCATGTATGACTAACATTGGTCACTTCCGTGCGGCTGGTAAACTTCTAGACAAAGTTCCTGGTGGTTCTTTATCTACTCGTCTATGGTTGGCTCCTCCAACTCGTATGGACGAACGTCAATTGATGGAAGAAGGTTTCTACAACATCTATGGTAAAGCTGGCGCTCGTACAGAAATGCCAGGTTGTTCATTATGTATGGGTAACCAAGCACGTGTAGCTCCGAACACTACTTGTGTATCGACTTCTACTCGTAACTTCCCGAACCGTCTAGGTCAAGGTGCGAACGTTTACTTAGCTTCTGCTGAGCTTGCTTCTGTTGCTGCTGTACTTGGTAAATTACCAACTCCAGCTGAGTACCAAGAATACGCAGCTCAAATTGATAGCATGTCTGCTGACATCTACCAATACTTAAGCTTCGACAAAATGAGCGACTATACTGACGCTTCTAAAGATGTTGATACTAAGAAAATTGCTGCTGCTCAATTGTCTTAATTGATTAAGTAGTTGAAAATAAGGGCTGATTTATCAGCCCTTATTTTATTATTAAAAGTATATTGCGAATTTTATACGTGTTTAAATTTGATTAATTAGAATATTGTAAGTTTAATCTGTTATTAGGTTTAAACGACTTTTATAAAATATTAAGAAATAAGTGATATTGAATTCACGGATTAGTTATGAACTTTAGATTATATTTTTTACCTTTAGTTATAGTATTTTTTTTAAGCTCTTGTTCATCAAGCTCATCTGAACCATTAATTTTATCCGAACAGCAAGAAAAAAATATTTTGAATGAGTATAAAGGTCTGCTTGAAAAGAAAAAGTATGAAAAAGCATATAAAAAATTATTAACTTTAGAAAACGTAAATAATATTAGTAGTTATGCTAAAAATGAGCTTGGGAATTTTTATGAGAATGGAATTTATGTCGATAAAAATTTAGATTCTGCATTAAAATATTATGCTGAAGCTGGAAATGAAAATTATATTCCAGCTATTTATAATGTAGGAAGAGTTCGATTAGAGCAAGGATATTATACAGAAGCAGCATCAATTTTTAAGGAGATTGAAAATGATAATTTCGCGCCAGCCTTTAATTTAATAGGTGTGATGTATAATTATGGCTATGGTTATGATGTAGATTTAGAAAAGGCACTGAAATATTATAAGAAGGCTGCTTTGCTAGGTAATCCAGATGCGCAGTTTAATATTGGGCAAATGTATTTTGAAGGAATAGGGGTTAATAAGGATTTTAAGGAGGCTTTCAAGTGGTACACTTTATCGGCAAATCAAAATTATTCTCTAGCGGAGATCCAATTAGCAACATTATATTTTAAAGGGTATGGTGTGGGAGCTAATATTAATACAGCTATTGAAATAATAAAACCATTAGCAATAAATGGGAACCCTGATGCTATTTACAACTTAAGACTTTATTATAAAAAACTAAATAATTCAAAAGATTATGAATACTGGGATAAAGTATGTAAAAAAAACCATGATTGTGATATTTGACTTTAAATTTTTTTAAAATGGCGGATTCAAGCAGCAAGTGCAACAGTATAAAAACCAACCATAACTTCACTCGGTGTATACCAACCTAGTGTTTTTCTAGGACGATGGTTGAGTGCAAATTCTATCTGCTCTATTTGTTCGTTTGACACGTCATCAAACGATGATGATTTTGGCAGATATTGACGGATTAAACCATTCGTATTTTCATTTCTAGCTCGCTGAATAGACTTGTAAGGGTCAGCGAAATACGCCTCTATGCCGGTATCAGTAATTCTTTTGTGTTCGGAAAATTCTTTGCCATTATCAAATGTCACGCTATAAGCATGGCTCATTCGTAAACGATCTAATGCATAAGTAATCGTTTGAGGGGATGCTCTCGTTGGCCCTAAATGAACAATATGTACGTACAGGCTCTTTCGATCAACGAGAGTTAATAAAGCACCTTTATGATGCTTACCAATCACCGTGTCACCTTCGAAATATCCTAAACGTTGTCGTTATCAATGACCTCATCTCGGCAATGAATACTTTTTTTATCAATGATTTGACCCCTACGATCCGTGTTTTTGTAACCGCGTTTTCGATATTTCTTCTGATGCCTTAAATGTAGATGAAGTTTACCGCCTTTTGATTTATCTTGATAAATGTACTGGTAAATCCACTCATGTGAAGGTACATCCAGCCAATCGCGTTGTGTTAAAGCACCTGAAATTTGTTCGGGTGACCAGTCCAAACCAATCAAATAATCAATATAAGCGAAGGCAAATGCTGTCATTGATGATGAAGGACGGTACCGTCTTTGACTTGCAAATTTAGCTGCCTGTTGAGCCCTATATCCACGTTGCCCAGTATTTCTTTTTAATTCACGGTAGATGGTTGATCGTGAACGCCCTAGCTCCCGAGCAAGGGTAGTGATTGAACTTTTACTTTTCAAAGTAGCATAAATTTTGTATCTTTCATCTTGAGAAAGTTGGGTGTATTTCTTCATTGTGTGCTTTCCAATTGCGAGTTGAAAAAGTCTAATGATTCTATGAATACATCTAACTTTTTCAACTAACTACAAATGTGTCGCACTTGGGATTTGAATCTGCGATGAATAATGACTTAAACTTTGAAAATATGTGCCTTTTTTCTTGTCACCATAGCTTCGCTTTTGTTTTTAGGCTTTTATATTTGAATTCCGATGGTATTACGATCACCACATTCTAGTCTATGTCTTCACCTTAAATACAGCGTGATGCGCTATCTTTGGTTTATTGGATTGGTGTTATTGATTGTATGGGTTTATCGCGTCATCGTGGAGAAAAAAGCTGATCAAGTCGAAAATTTTTTAAATCGTAGAAAGCGAAAATAATGATATCTAGTAGTAGAAAAAGGGAGCATGACGCTCCCTTTATTTTGATTTTATTCTGCTTCTGTTGGGACGAGCATGAGTACAGATTCATTTAACAGCATGGCAATATCTTCTAAGATATCAGCATCATATAAAGACTCATCTAACGCTAGACTTTGACCATCGGCAATGTTTTTTAAATGCACTGCAAACTCGTCTGAGATACAGACTCCTTCGCCATTTGCCCAAAACAAAATATCACCGTCTTGCTCTGTATATAGTAAGCGTGAAGCCGGTTCTAACATGAGTTGATAGCCTTGATCTAAGGCCTCTTCAAGATCACCAGTACCGATTTCTTCGGCTTCAGGAATATTGTCAGGATATTTAGGTTCTGACATTAAGCTCATGATTGCATCTTCAAGTACGGTTGAATTTTGCAATTGTTCAAATAACTTTTCTTTTAAATACTCAAGTTCATTTTCAGTCACTTGGCCAATCGCACTGATTTGGTCACGTAAAATGTCAGTTAATGGATTTTTAAGTAGAGGATTGTCTGTGAATTTGTCTGTCACACGATCCATCATTTCAGTGACATTTGGCATGCGAAAGCCAAATGAATAAGTCAGACATTCATCTTCAGCTACGCCATAGTGTGATAGGCCTGGTGGCACATAAAGTAAGTCGCCGGGAGCAAGCACTTCATCAAAATGAACGTCCATTTCTGGCAGTAAGCGAAGCGGTTGACCTTCGACAAATGAAGTATCTGCATCACACATCTGACCTAATTGCCAACGGCGGTGACCATAGCCTTGTACGAGGAATACATCGTAAAAATCAAAATGTTGCCCGACAGAGCCACCTTTTTGTGCATATGACACCATGATGTCATCACGACGCCATTGCGGAATAAATGAAAACTGCTTCCAAAGCTCGGCTAGGTCAAAAGAATAATGATCGACAGCTTGAACCAATAAAGTCCACAGTTTTGGCATTTTTTGAAAATCGGCTTTAAGTAGTGGAGAAGATTTCACTGTCCATTGGTTAGGATCACGATCTTTTTGTTTGATGAGACGTGCAGTGACATTGTCTTCTAAAGCCAATTCAAGAACGTCTTTCGGTTCAAGTATTTGGGCAATTTCAGGGAGTGCATTACGAACCAATAATGGTTTTTTTTGCCAATATTCGGCAAGGAATTGTTCAGCGCTGATGCCGCCGAGGATGTCAAGAGAATGAGCCATAGCTAAATACATACAATTTCAATGGATATATTGTCCCTTGAGATTCCTGTTTTTAGCAAGGCTCTATTTCATTAAATTATTGCGATTAACTTGAGACTATTTTAAAGGATTGTCTTTGAGATATTGCATGACTAATTTTTCAACTTCCAAATCATAGCTATTGGCAGCAGCCGTTGTCGCTGAAAATTTCATGAATTGCTCAAAATGTGCATTGGTGTCAATTTTAGTATTTTCTTTATCAGACATTAATTTGAAATGATTCGGCATGACTTTTGCCATCATTTCAACATTTTCGGTTTGTAGTTTTAGAAGTTTTTTCACTTCAACTGTTTGTGGTTGAATGCTTTCAAATTTTTGTTTGCCTAGAGCAACCAGTTTATTGATTTGTTGTTCTGGCGTGCTACTACCACCGGTTTTGGTTTTAGTCCCTAGCTGTTGAATGATTTGCTCCTGCATTGCAGCGCCTTGTTGTTCTAATTCAGCATAGATAAATTTATATTGAACCCATTCATTGACTAAGTTTTTATTGTATTGCTGAGAGTTGGTCACAGTTTGATTCACTGTATTGGTATGACCGTTTGTCGAACAAAATAGAAGGCTAATGCTAATGAGGCTAGATGAAATTAAATTAAACGTTTTCATGTTTTCAGTTCTTGGTTGTAATAAATAAGTAAGTGACTTTTTAATCATTAGCCCATAAAGAGCTAATGATGTGTTTATTATGCTGTAACAGATAAAGATTTTAAAATTATGGGACTAAGATCTTAAGCTCACGCAAAATATTGCAGAGTTTAATCATCGGCATACCCATGAGTGTGGTTTGGTCTTGCCCGATCATTTCTTCAAATAAGCTAATCCCTAAACTTTCACATTTAAAACTGCCAGCGCAGTGCAGCGGCTGTTCAACCTGAACATATCGTTCGATTTCAGGCAAGCTAAGTTTGCGAAACTTCACTTTATAGTGCTCGACAAGGGTTTGTTCAAAACCTGTTGATTTTTGTTGGACACTGAGTGCAGTACTGAAATAAACGATTTTGTCTGAATTGGCTTGAAGCTGCTTAACGGCTTTTTCATCGCAAAGCGGTTTACCAATAAAAATATCTGGTGCGCCTTCGCGCCATGCGACTTGGTCAGAACCAATCACAATTGCGTCTGGGTGCTGGTTTGCAATCGCTGAAGCTTTTTCAAATGCCAGCCGCTTCGCTAACTCATCGGCGTGGTTTTCACCGCGAGGTGTTTCGTCTATATCTGGTACGATTGAGTGGTAATCAATCCGTAAACGGTCCATCAGGTCTTTACGGGTTTGGCTGCTCGAAGCCAAAATGATTTTGGGAGTACTCATTACACTGCATATTCCATAAGTACATCAAGCGGTACATAAGACAGCGCCGCTTGGTGACACGCTTGTATTTTAATAGGTGGGGCAAATCCTTCTTGATACGCTTCCACCCAGCGAGTCACACAGATACACCAGAAGTCACCAGGTTGTAGTCCTGGAAAACCAACTTCGGGTAAGGGTGTGATTAGGTCATTGCCAACTTTTTGGGAAAAGTTTAAAAATTCAGATGTCATTTGTGCACACATCGTATGCTGACCAAGGTCTGTTGTTGCTGTATGGCAAAAGCCATTTCTAAAATATCCGGTAATCGGATCAAAACAACAGCTTGCCAAGGGTTCGCCTAAAACATTTAAACGATTAATATTTGGGTCTGGATGAATCGACATAAGCGCTGAATCTTTATAAGGCTTTTCGCTATCATAACAAAACTTTGGCTCTACATAGCTTTTCTGCAAAAGAAGCTAACGTTTTTCTGCATAATCATTTAAAATCGTCGCGTTTTGATATCAATAAAAGAGAGTAATGCATGAACTTTCAGCGTATGACTGACCTAGATTTGGCGGGTAAACGTGTTCTGATCCGTGAAGATCTTAACGTACCAGTTAAAAATGGCGTGATTACAAGCGATGCACGTTTACGTGCGGCGTTGCCAACAATTAAAGCAGCTGTAGAAAAAGGTGCTGCTGTAATGGTGTATTCACACTTAGGTCGTCCTGTTGAAGGTGAGCCTAAAGCAGAACAGTCTCTAGCACCTGTAGCTGCTTATTTAACAGAAGCTTTGGGTCAAGATGTTCAATTGATCACTGACTATTTAGATGGTGTTGAGGTTGCGCCAGGTCAAGTGGTTTTACTTGAAAACTGCCGTTTCAACGTGGGTGAAAAGAAAAACAATCCTGAATTATCAGCTAAATATGCAGCACTTTGTGATGTTTACGTTATGGATGCATTTGGTACGGCTCACCGTGCAGAAGCATCGACTGAAGGCGTAGCACGTTGTGCAAAAGTGGCTGCTGCAGGTCCTTTACTTGCTGCTGAGCTTGATGCGCTAGGTCGTGCACTTAAAACTCCTGCAAAACCAATGGTTGCGATTGTTGCAGGCTCAAAAGTTTCTACTAAATTAGATGTATTAACTTCACTATCTGACATTTGTGATCAATTGATCGTGGGTGGTGGTATTGCCAATACATTCTTAGCTGCTGCAGGCTTCAATGTTGGTAAATCACTTTGTGAAAATGACTTGATCGACACAGCAAAAGCCATTGCTGCAAAAGTATCTGTACCACTTCCAACAGATGTTGTTGTGGCTGATGCTGCTGAAATTGATTTTGCAGACTTCCTAGGTTCATTAGCTGCTGCTAAAGCTGTTGTGAAAAAAGTTGAAGATGTGACTGACAACGACATGATTTTGGATGTAGGTCCTGAAACTGCAAAAGCATTTGCTGAGATTTTGAAAACTTCTAAAACTATTCTATGGAATGGTCCAGTAGGTGTGTTCGAAGTTGATCAATTCGGCGAAGGCACCAAAGCATTGTCTTTAGCGATTGCTGAATCTGAAGGCTTCTCTATCGCAGGTGGTGGTGATACGCTTGCTGCAATTGATAAATATGAAGTTGCAGACAAAATTGGTTACATCTCGACTGGTGGTGGTGCTTTCCTTGAATTCGTTGAAGGTAAAACTCTTCCTGCTGTAGCGGCGCTTCTTGACCGTGCTTAATTTAGTATTATCAATAAGATAATACAGTCTTAAAAAAGGTTGGCTTCGGTCAGCCTTTTTTTATCGCCCATTCATTTTGCCGTCATCAAAGTGCAATATTTCTGCAATAAAATTCATCGCAACACCTAATTCGCAGTAGTAGGAAACAACGATGAACTTAAAACTTGCACTTGCTGTACTTTTAATCGCTCCATTAACTTTGACAGCTTGTGCTAAAAAAGAGTCTGCACCAACGGAATCAGAAGCATTTGCTGTTGCCGTAGATAATGCTCAAACAACGCCAGAACAACAAAAAGCCATTGATGAACTTGATAAGCCAGTATTGGATGAAAAGAACCAAGATGTTCCTGCTGAAATTGCAAATGCACCTGCAGACGAAGCAACAGCTGACGCTGAAACAGCCGCTTCAGCAGCAGCAACTCACTAAGATTGTTGTCTTTATTTAAAAAGTCCCTGCAAATGCAGGGATTTTTTTTTAAATAGTGTTATTTGTTGCTGAATTGAAATGATTGAGCATGTAGAATATGCGGCATTACCTGGGAGGATATTATGGCTCTTATTTCATTGCGCCAGCTCTTGGATCACGCCGGCGAACATGCTTACGGCGTACCAGCATTCAACGTAAACAACTTAGAACAAATGCGTGCAATTATGCTTGCAGCAGATGCAACAAATTCACCTGTAATCGTACAAGCATCTGCGGGTGCACGTAAGTATGCAGGCGCTCCGTTCTTGCGTCATTTGATTTTGGCAGCAATCGAAGAATGGCCACATATTCCTGTGGTTATGCACCAAGACCATGGTACTAGCCCTGACGTATGTCAACGTTCTATTCAACTTGGCTTCTCATCAGTGATGATGGACGGTTCATTAGGTGAAGACGGTAAAACACCAACTTCATACGAATACAACGTAGACGTGACTCGTCGTACTGTTCAAATGGCACATGCGTGTGGCGTTTCAGTAGAAGGCGAAATCGGTTGTCTAGGTAGCCTTGAAACTGGTATGGCTGGTGAAGAAGATGGTGTAGGCGCTGAAGGCGTACTTGACCATTCTCAGCTTTTAACTTCAGTTGAAGAAGCGCGTTCATTTGTCGCAGATACTAATGTTGACGCACTTGCAATTGCAGTGGGTACTTCACACGGTGCGTACAAATTTACTCGTCCACCTACAGGTGACATCTTAGCCATTGACCGTATTAAAGAAATTCACGCTGCGTTACCAAATACGCATCTTGTAATGCACGGTTCAAGCTCTGTGCCACAAGAATGGTTGGCTGTAATTAATGAATTCGGTGGTAACATCGGCGAAACTTACGGTGTTCCAGTAGAACAACTTGTAGACGCAATTAAACACGGTGTTCGTAAAATTAACATCGATACAGACTTACGTCTTGCTTCTACAGGTGCTATGCGCCGTATGATGGCTGAAAAACCAGCTGAATTTGACCCACGTAAATTCTTCTCTGCAACTGTTGATGCGATGAAACAAATTTGTATCGATCGTTATGAAGCATTTGGTACAGCGGGTAATGCTGACAAGATTCGTCCAATTTCTTTAGAGAAAATGGTGAGTCACTATAAATAATTTGTCTTGAGATAGATTATTTTTGAAGAAAAGCCCACAATTAAGTGGGCTTTTCTTTGATTTGAACTTAGAAAAATTGCTTTAAATACAACTCAAGAATAAGAGCGTGTCATGGAATTGATCTTTGCTGCCGCGATTTGCAGTGTTCTCGTTTCAGTAATTCTAAAACTATGTCGTGATCGGGGTTTTAACCCTGCACAAATGATCACATGGAATTATGCATCTGCGAGTATTTTATGTTTTCTATGGTTTAAACCGGATCTAGCTCATATTTCGATTAATAAAACGCCGTGGGTTTTAATTGCGGCTTTGGGTGTATTACTGCCGACGATTTTTTATTGCTTAGCACGCTCACTGCAAACGGCGGGTATTTTAAAAACCGAATTAGCTCAGCGCTTATCTGTTGTACTATCTCTTAGCGCAGCATATTTTATTTTCAGTGAATATTTTAATGCCATTAAGCTCATTGGTATTGCACTTGGTGTACTAGCGGTGTTGCTGATTTTATTTTCACAGCGTAAGGGAAGCATTGATGGAAAGCAGGGGATTTTATTTTTATTAAGCGTTTGGGCAGGCTATTCACTGATTGATGTGCTATTAAAATTTGCCTCAGGTTTGGGCATGCAGTTTGCGGTGACTTTAAATATGGTGTTTATTTGTGCATTTTTACTTTCGAGCATTTATAACATCGTACAACACGGCAGTTTGGGGCAGACCAAAAATATCCTCGCTGGATTGGGCTTAGGTCTCTTAAACTTTGCCAATATTGCACTGTATGTGAAAGCCCACATGTTGCTTAAAGACACACCTGCAATCGTCTTTGCTGGCATGAATATTTTGGTTGTAGTTTTAGGTGTGGTTGCGGGCCTCATCATCTTTAAAGAAAAATTGAGAGTCGCAACCGTATTTGGTTTGATTGCAGGGATCATGAGTGTGGTTTGCTTAGCATATGCCATGTCTGTCTAAGATAACTTTTAGCAAAAACGATCGGGTGTTGTAGCAAATCATCCCACTCAGCTACGCCCATGAGCAGTCCTTGATCTCGACAGGTTGGACACTCAGGGCAGTGATGATCAGTATATTGATAAGTATGCAGATACATTTGATGGCAATGACCGCATTCAAACTTCATCGGCATTTGTAGTAAATATGACATGTCCCACCTCTGCTTGAATTGTTGTTTTGATTCAAATTATTTAGCAAAGTTCAGACCAATTTATAAATTTTCTATTTTCACATTGTTGCTAAATATGTCGTTATTAAAAAAGCCCTCGTATTGAGGGCTTTTAGTTTTAGAAGCTTAGTTAACGCGTGAGTTGTTGAAAACGTTGTAAGGTATTTTCAAAATAACATTTACCCACTGCAACGGGGTGTTTTAGGAAATCTTGAGTTTCAATCGTGCCTTGTAACTGACCCGGTTGTTTACAGTTAGGGCAGTTTGGATAGCTATGGAGCATATCGCCCGCATATTTTTGTAAATAAACCGTATTGCACGCTTCGCAATGAAATTTCATGGGTAATTTTATAGCTGTAGGCATAGGGAGAGACCTGAGTATATTTTGAGCAGAATATACTCGATAATTGTTTAAATAATAAGTCCCGAAATGACAAAAAAGAGGCAAAATTGCCCCTTTCGTCGGTTTTATGGAAAGCTTAAAGATGTGTAAAAATTTCTTCAGCATTCAGACGTGATTTAGGTAATTTCGCATTGAAATCATTTTCGCTACGATAGCCTAAAGTCATCAGGACAGAAGGAATCAAGTTTTGTTCAACTAAGCCCAATTCTTCAGAGATGATCGCTTCGTCAAATCCACCAATTGGAGTTGCATCCACACCTTCAATGCCTGCTGCCAAAAGCATTTGACCTAAAGCAATAAAAGTCTGGTTTTCAGCCCAACGTTGAATATCACCTTTTTCATTACGATAATAATCGACATAACCTGTACGGCTGTCTTTTTGACCTTGTTTGGCTTTGTCATCTTTAAAGCGACCACTACGATCATCCTGATTTAAAAGATTATCTAAATGCTCTGTGGTGATGTCTGCTTTGGTACAGAATAAAATCGTATGTGATGAATCTAAAACTTTTGGGGCATTGTAGGCATATTTACCCACTAAGGCTTTAGCAATGCGTTGTTTGGCTGCATTATTATCTGCAATAAAAAAATGCCAAGGCTGAATATTAATAGAAGATGGTGCTAAACGGAGTATTTGTAATAAACGCTCAAATTGTTCCTGCGGAATTTTTTTAGCAGGATTATATGCTTTCGTGGTATAGCGTTGTTTTGATACGTTTAACAGATCCATCGAATATCTCCAGATATAGTTTGCTGTAGTTTAGCGGATAAACGGCCGAATGGTCTAAGGAGAAAATTTTCCAAGGATAGATCTTAGTCGTATATGCTGTACACATTGGCTAAAAATTAACAGATTTAAGCTGTATGAAGTGCGAATTAGAGTTATATAAAATCATAAGATAGATAAATGCTATTGGTAGTTTTTGCCAAAAGGCGTTTAATTAATTGTAGTTAATCATAGTTTAAGCATGAGACAGCAGCGATGGATTACACCAATCATTTCAAGAAAAAATTAAAAACCGAACAGCAGATTGGTTTGTGGGTCGGTTTAGCCGATGCTTATGGGACTGAAATAGCTGCAAATGCAGGTTATGACTGGTTGCTAATTGATGGCGAGCATGCGCCAAGTGATTTGCGGACGACATTGTCGCAATTGCAAAGTATTGCTGCATATCCTTCGCAAGCCGTGGTTCGACCTCCAATTGGTAGTGTGCAACTGATTAAACAATTGTTGGATATCGGTGCGCAAACCTTGCTGATTCCTATGGTTGAAACTGTTGAACAAGCTCAACTTATGGTTAAGGCCGTACGTTATCCACCTGAAGGTATTCGTGGAGTAGGTGCAGCATTAGCACGTGCAACACGTTGGAACAGTATTCCAGACTACTATGCAACTGCACATGAAAATATCTGTTTACTGATTCAGATAGAGTCGGTTGAGGGGATTAAAAACTTAGATGAAATACTGAAAATTGATGGCATCGATGGGGTATTTATTGGTGCGGTGGATTTGTCGGCGACGATGGGTTATCAGGGGAATTCGAACCATCCTGAAGTACAAAAAACCGTGATTGATGCAATTCAGCGTATACGTAAGGCGGGTAAAGCAGCAGGTATTTTGTCGACACAGCATGATGTGACTCAGAAGTATATCGAGTTAGGCACAGAATTTGTTGCCGTGGGTGTCGACACCAGTGTGCTCATGAATTCGTTACGTGAGCTTTTATCGAAGTATAAAACAGATACCCAAGTGATGAAAACAGAAGGTGGTTACTAAGCGGTACAGCCTTAAGCAATTGGTAACCGTCAGATCAGATTTGAGCTAGTACAGCCTTAGAAAAACCTCTGCATAACGAGTTGTATATTTGATATCTTTGTTCTTGAGTGAGATGAGTATAGTTCATGATGCAACTTTGACCGGTCGGAAGCAAAATGCGAACTCAACTTGCTTCTCTCTAATAATTTAATCTTTGTTGCTCTTCTTTTTTGAATTTAAGAGTAAAAAAGACATACCGGAGTATGTCTTTTGGGGAGATATTGCAGCTTAGAAGTCGTAACGTAGACCAAGAGAAAGTGCAGTTGCATTTTCATCACCGATCCCTGAAATACCGTTACCGAAACTACGACCTTCTTTCCAAGGGTTGAGTTTAGAGTTTTTGTCGTTAAGCACAGTTGCTAGGTTGCCATATACGCGTAAAGTGCTATCCAACTTATGTTCTACACCCACACCGATCAAGCTTGCATTAGCATCATCAGCATCGACGTCACGGTAGAAATATTCACCGCGTACTGAGGTTTTAGGCGTTACTTTATATTCACCAGCTACACCAAAAACTTGAGCATCTGGGTTGGCTGTATCGTTGTCGTGCTTGGCAATTTGATATAAAGCACCCAAGTTAAATTCTTCAGTTAACTTATATGCACCAGCAATACGGAATGCATCTCGACTTGCGCCACCTGCTGCGTTTGCTGCATTTTCATCATACTTTTCGTATGCTGCTGCAAAATCAATTGGGCCTTCTTTATAGGTTAGAGCAAGGTCATAGGCTTTGTTATCATCTTTACCTTCGCCATCTGCTTCACGGTCAATTTGTGTACCTGAATGCATCGACATTGCAGCTAATACATTGAAACCACCGCCAAATTTTGGAGATTTATATTCAATGGTGTTTTCATTACGCTCATCAAATTTTAAGTTGCCTACACGTGTTACGTTACGAACGTCACCAACCATGTCACCGAAGAAGTTCACAGGGCTACGTGCGACTTTAAATGGGCTGTCAAAACGACCTACACGTGCTTGACCATAAGTTGAACTTTTTAAACCCACGAAGGTGTCACGTGTTGAAAAATCTACACCTTTGCTGTCTTGGCTACCGCTTGCAAAGTTTACTTCTTGCTCAATTTGAGCGAATACGTTGAGGTCATCATTAATTTTTTGATCTACTTTGAAGCCTAATCTTGAAGCGTTAGAAGAAAGACCAACTTCGTTGTAATCTTTACCATCATCTAGATAGTCAAGAGAGACATGTGCACGGCCATAAATTTTTACATCTGCAGCAGATGCCATCATTGGTGTAAGAATTGTTGCCCCGATTGCTAATGCACATAGAGTTTTTTTCATTTGAAGCTCCAGAAGACTTTTCCAGTCATATCAATATGTTTTATCAGTAGCTTGGATAGAAGTAATTTCGCTATCTAATGGCGCTAAGTATTCATTACAAATAAGACAGTTCTATTAAGGAAATATTTCAAAACGGTGAAAGGTGATTTTTGGTTTAAATTGTTTTTATATTTATAAAAATGAATATTTATTAAGTGTTTATAGTTGAATTGAACATTAAGTTGTTTAAAGCTAAAAATAGTTAGCGTAATAGTGTAGATATAAAAAATGGAGCCGAAGCTCCATTGATCATCACTTTAAACTCAATTGAACTTAAAGTGCTGCTTTGATTTTTTCGCCAATCGCTTTAATTTTTTCCATATCGCCCATTTGTGCGGCATGTTTACCTAATTCATGCACTGAAGTCGGAATTAGGTGGAAATGCACGTGCGGAACAGTTTGACCCGCAGCAGCGCCAGACAACTGCATCAATACGATACCTTTCACGTCTAAAGCTTTTTCCATTGCTTTCGCAACTTTTTGAGCAACCTGAATGGTATAAGCAGCCGCTTCTGGATCTAAATCAAGTAGCGTAATAGCAGGGGTTTTAGGAATTACGAGCGTATGACCTTCGGCCTGTGGCATGACATCCATAAAAGCGAGTACTTGATCATCTTCATAGACTTTAAACGCGGGAAGTTCTCCACGTAAAATCCGAGCAAAAATATTTTGATCATCATAAGTCATTGCTAAATTCCTTGAGCGAATTGAATCGTAATTATTTACAGTTCAATTCTTTCTGACGATCTTTGATCGCGTCAAGTCGTTGTTGCTCTTTTTCTGAAAATTTAGGCTTAGTTGTGTAGCAATTGTCATTGCCAAACTTCGCTTTAGCGTCAGGATCTTTAAAGCAGAAACCTTTCGATGCATAAATCACGTCATGGTCATTTTTCAACTTTTGGCATTCTTGCTCAGATGCTAAAACAGCAGTAGAAGCCCCGATTAAAGTTACAGCACCTAGCAAAGTTGCGAGGGTAAATTTGTTCATGCGAGTTTCCTCTGTCATTTGTAACAATGTGTGTTATGACACTAGAGTACAATATGATGGTTATTTATCGTTATTCAATGGCGAGTTATTACTCAATTGTAATTTTACTCCATTTTTCATACATAATCATAGCGCTTGAAAAATCACTGTTTTCTTCAGCTTGATCGCTTGCTGCTTGGATTAAATTTTGCGTCAAAGAGAGCACAGGGGCTGAAAGTTTTGCTTGTCGTACCAGATCAACAGCAATTCCCGTATCTTTTGCAAGTAATGGAAGTGCAAAGGTTAATGGGAAGCTACGATTCAGTACGCGCTGCGGTAAAACAGTTTCAGTCACATTACTTTTACCGCTCGACGCATTAATACAATCGAGTGCTTCATGTAAGTCCACGCCATGCGCTTTTAAGGTGGTGAATCCTTCAGCAACTGCACAAAGATTTACAGCCATTAACATGTTGTTTACAGCTTTAACGGCAAAACCCGCACCCGGTTCACCCACATGTTTAATCAGTTTGCCAAATGTTTGGATCGCAGGTAATGCACGTTCAAAGGCTACTTTGTCACCACCAATCATGACGGTTAATGTTCCCGTTTCAGCGCCAATGGTTTGTCCACTCACAGGGGCATCTAAGAATGCAATATTTTGCTGCTTTAAGGCAGCAGCGAGTTTTTTTGCAGATTCTGGTACACCGCTGGTACAGTCGACCCAAATCGAGCCTGATTTCAGCGTTACACTCGCAATTAAATTTTCAACATCTTGGCTGATGGGTAGGCAGGAAAAAATAATGTCCGCTTGTGCTGCTTGTTCTAAAGCAGCCGCTTGCGTACCAAATTCAGCAGCATGTTGCTCTGCCTTGGTAAAGTTTCGATTCCAGACATAAACCATGTCGAACTGTTTTGGTAGGTGCGCTGCCATACGGTAACCCATTGCGCCCAATCCGATAAATGCAACTGACTGAATCATCTTTACCCTCTAAATTTTTATTTCAATAAACTGGATCTTTGTGTAAGCCACTGGGTCAAAGTTGGCCAAAATTGATTGGCACTTTTTTGACTCGACATCAGGCCGAGGTGACCACCGGGAATGAGAGTAAACGTGACATCTTGACTACTTGTCAATTCGCCTAAAGGACTCGCTGCATCTGCCGTAACAATTTGATCGCTAGAACCCGCGCCAATCAACAATGAACAGTGGATATTTTTTAATTGAATAACTTTATCTTTCAATTGAATAATGCCGTTTTTAAGCGGATTTTGTAGCCAAACATTGAACACCATGTCTTGGTTAATGCCACCCGGATAGTCAATCATGTGATTGAGAAAATCGCCCATGGTTGCATGTTCATACAGGTCATGCAGATTATCTAAGTTAGATAAAAATTGCTTTTGGCTTTTGAACCAACCCATTGGATCGACGATTTTAAATCCAATCGCATTAAGCACGCCCGGTGTATGGATAAAATGTTTAGGAATTTTCCCAGTGTAAACAGTATCTTGTAAATTCTTACTACGTGAAAGCAAGCGATTGGTTTTTTGAAATAACTTTCCGATACGACCTGAGGCATAGCTATCAATTGGTGCGCCCATCACCATGAGATTTTTAACATGTTCAGGTTGATGTAATGCGGTATACAGCGTGACAAAGACTCCAGCCATACTCCAACCATGTAGCGAGATGTATCGACTATCTGCATGCTCACAAATTTGATCTATACAATGGGGAATCACATCATCAATAAACGATAGAAAATTTAAGAATCGATCTTGATAGTTCAACTTTCCCCATTCCAACAAATAGACATCAAAGCCACTGTGTTGAAAATGTTTCACCAATGAGCGATATGGATACAAATCATAAATTGCCATATTGATGGCCAGTGGTGCAACAAACACTAAGGGTTCTTTGTATTTACGATCAGGCGAAGCGTAATACCGAACTTTTGCATGTTTATATTCAGTAATTACTTCATAGGGTGTTGATTGAGAAAGGACCAGCGATTTTGCATTAAACACACGTGTAGACAGGTGTTTAATTTTCTTTTGCTGCGCTAGAAATTTCTGTTTGAAAGGGTGCATAACTGTCAATTGCCTAAGTCCTTGTAGGATTGGTCGAAGTCTAAGCGATAATTTCGTATTTTACCTTGACCTTAAATAGCTTAGACGCTCAAAATATTGGCAATTCTTCACAAAGGCAGTTCTTCGCGACTGAGTAATACAGATGAGCCAACAAGACGACATCGAATACCAATTAGAGACTTTAGCGATTCGTACAGGTCATACTCGTACTTTTGAGGGTGAACATAGCGAGCCAATTTTCCTGACTTCATCATTTGTTTGTGAAAGTGCAGCAGATGCCGCAGCAAAATTTTCAGGTCAAATTGAAGGCAATACCTATTCACGTTATACCAACCCAACTGTACAAACTTTCGAAAAACGTTTAGCTGTTTTGGATGGTGCTGAAGCCGCGGTTGCGACAAGTTCAGGTATGGCGGGCGTACACGCAATTACTTTGGCATATTTGAAAGCTGGCGATCATGTGGTGTGTTCACGTGCTGTCTTTGGTTCGATCATTTCTCTGTTTGAAAAATATGTCATCAAATTTGGCGTTGATGTTACTTTTGTTGATTTGGAAGATTTAGATGCTTGGAAACAAGCGATTCGTCCAACTACACGCCTATTGTTTATAGAAACACCGTCAAACCCATTAGCTCAAGTAGGTGATTTACTAGCCATTGCCGATATTGCACATGCGCATGGCGCATTATTTGCAGTCGATAATACCTTCTGTACACCAGTGTTACAGCAACCGATTAAATTTGGTGCGGACCTCGTGATCTACTCATCAACAAAATATATTGATGGTCAAGGTCGTGCGCTCGGTGGTGCTGTTGTAGGTAGTGCAAAATTGATGGAAGAGATTACAGGTGTTATTCGTACACTGGGTAACTCGATGAGTCCATTCAATGCATGGATCTTCCTGAAAGGTCTAGAAACTTTAAGCTTACGTATGAAAGCCCACTGTGCAAGTGCTCAAACTTTAGCTGAATGGTTAGATGCACACCCGAAAGTTGAAAAAGTGTACTATGCGGGACTTCCAAATCACGAAGGTCATGAGTTGGCGAAAAAGCAACAAAAAGGCTTTGGCGGAGTTGTATCGTTTGTTGCCAAAGGCGAACGTGAAGGCGCTTGGACAGTGATTGATAATACTAAGTTCCTTTCTATTACAAGTAATTTGGGTGATGTAAAATCAACAATTACTCATCCTGCAACGACTTCTCATGGCAGAATGTCAGCAGAAGCGAAAAAAGCAGCAGGGATTAGCGAAGGTTTAATTCGCGTATCTGTTGGTTTAGAAGATATTAATGATATTATTCGCGATCTTTCACGCGGTTTAGATCTTATCTAAAGTGAATTCATCAGTTTTGTTCGGAGATTTTTATGAACATTAATATGCTCATGCAGCAAGCTCAACGCATGCAAAAAGAAGTTGAGAGCAACATTAAAAAAGCCAAGGAAGAGCTTGCACAAGTTGAAGTTCACGCTGAAGCAGGTGGTGGTCTGGTTAAAGTTACTATGACTGCACGTCATGTAGTGAAACGTATCGAAATTAATCCTGAACTACTTCAAGATGATGCAGATATGATTGAAGACTTAATTGCAGCGGCAATGAATGATGCTTCACGTCAAGCTGAAGTGATTTCAGAAGAAAAACTGAAATCTGCAAACTCTGGTATGGGGCTTCCACCAGGTCTTTCAGGTTTATTCTAAGGAATACGTTGAATGTTTAGTGATCGTTTTGATCAACTTGTACAGGCATTGCGTATTTTGCCAAGCGTTGGGCCAAAGTCGGCTCAACGTATGGCACTGCACTTAATCATGAAAAATAGGGAGGGTGCTGTTGGTCTGGCACATGCCTTGACTGAAGCAACCAACTATATTCATGAATGTTCCATTTGCCATTCATTGACTGAAGATGAGGTATGCAATATTTGCATCTCTTCAGAGCGTGATGATCAACTGCTTTGTGTGGTTGAATCTCCTGCAGATGTCATGGCAATCGAGCAAAGTGGCAGTTTTAGAGGGAAATATCATGTATTGGGTGGGCATTTGTCGCCACTCGATGGTATTGGCCCCGACGAAATTGGTATCCCATATTTAATTCAACGACTAAGTGATGGTAAAGTGCAGGAAGTGATCTTGGCGACCAATGCAACGGTTGAAGGTCAAGCGACAGCACATTATTTGGTTGAAGCGACCAAACATTTACCAATACAAATGACCCGTATTGCACAGGGTGTACCACAGGGTGGTGAGCTTGAATATGTGGATAGTCATACCTTAAGTCAGGCCGTGCATAACCGAATGCGAATGAAGTAACTATAGAGCGAAACTCGTTTCGCTTTGTATAATTTTCACCTAATTATTTATACTTAATAACGATTAAAGTTTTTATTTATAATGAATAAAAAAGCCAAATAAAGAAAATAAGTCACTAAAATAACGTTTTTCCTTATAGATAAATAATATATATCAGTTAATATAAGCTCATAGAGCATCTAAAATTAGACTCAGCAACTTATGTATCAATTCATTCAAAATCAGCCAGATTTAAATTCTGTTTTAAATCTTATGGACCAAAGCTCGATTTACGGACTCGACACCGAGTTTATAAAAGTAGATACCCTGTGGCCCAAACTTGGACTTTTCCAAATTAATGTACAAAATCAGGTGTATTTACTTGATGGTACAACCCTCGATTTAAGCCAATTCTGGCAAAAATTATTTGCGGCTCAGCAAAACATTTTTCATGCTTGTAGTGAAGATATCGACCTGATTTATCACTATGCACAGCATAAGTCTTTAGAAAATGTCTTTGATACACAAGTTGGGATGTCATTTTTAGGGCATGGCTTACAAGTCAGCTATCAAAATGCCTTAAAAACTATGCTCGATGTCGATATTGATAAAGATCAGACCCGTTCAGATTGGTTGGCTCGCCCACTCAGTGCCGAGCAAATGAACTATGCAGCGAATGATGTACATTATTTAATGAATTTAAGCCAAACGATTCAAAATGAGTTGGCTGCGAAAAGTTTATTAAATTGTGTGCTTGAGGACTGCAAAAATTTAACATATGAAATCGGCACTGAAACGCCGATCCATTTGTTGTATCACGATGTTGGTAATTATCGACATTCACGTCGTCAGCTCATGCAAATTCAGCAATTGGCCGTTTGGCGTGAGCAAATGGTGAAAGCCTTAAATAAGCCACGTAGTTTTATTCTTAAAAACTCAACCATCATTGATATGGTGGAAAAAAATCCAAAAAATAATTTTCAATTGAGCGCGGTGAAAGACATTCGTCCGAACATTGTGCGTGAGCATGGTAAAATTATTTTAGATTTGTTGAAGTTTTTACCAGAACAAGCTGAATGGCCGCTGCGTATGGCACGTCCAATTCGTCATTCTTCTCAGGATATTGGTTCGCGCGTCGATACCGTTATTCAGCGTGCAGTACAAGAAACCTCTGTGCCTAAAGAAGTTTTAATGCGCAAAAAATGGTTAAATGCCTTGTATCAGCATGTGGTATTTCATAATGATGAACAGGATTTACCGAGCTATCTATTGGGCTGGCGCTATGATTTGCTGACGAAGCCTTTAATTGAAGTGCTGCATGCCGATGAAAGTTATCTTTCTGGTCAAATGAAAGTGTTGGAATAAGTTCTGATTGATTAAAGAACTATCACTTATACAAATTCACGACTGATGCGTTAATAAACACTAATGTATCAGTCTTTTTTTTGATGTATCCTTTGCCTTGCGTTTAATGAGTATTGATTCAATTATGTACTGTTCTATCTACAAATCGAGCAAAAAAGATGAAATGTATCTTTATATTGCTCGTCCTGAAGTTAATGAAAACGAAACTGAAGCGACAGATCCGCTTGCAGTAATGCCTGATGCTTTACGTACAGCATTTGGTCGTGCCACATTTGTCATGGATCTAGAACTCAGTGAATCACGCAAACTTGCACGTGTGAACGTATTGCATGTATTAGATTCAATTGAAACAAAAGGGTTCTTTATTCAAATGCCTCCAGAAGGTTTAATTGACCCAAATGCAGTTGAGCCAGAAGGCTTGCGCGGCGCTTAAGTTAATTCAGGAGTTGTGAAAATGAATGGTGTAGTATCGGTATTGGACTCAATTCCTGAAAGCAGTATTGCAATTACGGTTTACCTAGGTGGGGCTGTAATTGCTTTGTTGTGTTGGTATGGGCTGATGAAGCGCTTACCCAAAACGATCGGTGCCATTGGTTGGCTTATTGTATTTGCTATTTTATTAACACCAACCGTTTCTGAAGGTTCAAATGCAGCAATCGCACCTGCGATTTTTGGTTTGATTTTTGGTGTATTAACAAAAGATCAGCCATTGGTTTGGTTGAATCTATCGCTGATTCTCTTTGTGGTGGGTATTGGTTTAGTCCTCGGCTATTTTTGGACCAAATACAATGCAGCGAAACCACAGCACGTTGTAAACAAGAAAATTTCACCGCTTTAAATAAAAAAATAAGGTTATGTCATGTCTGTTGAAACTCAACAATTTACTGGTACAGATCAATATATTGCGACCGATAGCTTAAAACTTGCAGTAAAAGCTGCACGTTCATTGCAAAAGCCACTTTTGGTTAAAGGTGAGCCGGGGACAGGTAAAACACTTTTAGCCGAACAAGTGGCTGAAAGTTTAGGCCTTAAGCTCATTACTTGGCATATCAAATCTACAACCAAGGCTCAACAAGGTTTGTACGAGTACGACGCCGTATCTCGTCTGCGTGATAGTCAGTTGGGTGATGACCGTGTTTATGACATCAAAAACTATATTAAGCCGGGTAAACTTTGGGAAGCGTTTACCAGTGAAGAACGTTGTGTGCTTCTAATTGACGAGATTGATAAAGCAGATATCGAATTCCCAAATGATTTGCTACACGAACTCGATAAAATGTCCTTCTTTGTGTATGAGACGGGGGAAACGATTACGGCAACACAACGTCCAATCGTGATCATTACTTCAAATAATGAAAAAGAACTTCCAGATGCCTTTTTGCGTCGTTGTTTCTTCCATTATATTGAGTTCCCTGACGAAGCAACCATGCGTGAAATCATCGATGTACATTTTGAAAATATTTCAAATACCTTGGTCTCTGAAGCACTACAAATCTTCTTTAAATTACGTCAAATTCCGGGTTTAAAGAAACCGCCTTCAACCTCTGAGTTGATTGATTGGTTGAGTTTGCTGATGGCGGATGATATGCCAGAAGATATTTTACGCAACACAGATAAATCAAAATCAATTCCACCGCTTTATGGTGCCTTGATTAAGAACGAACAAGATGTGCAATTGCTTGAGCGTCTAGCATTTATGTCACGTCGTTAATTGATATTAATTCTTTAAAAGATTTAAAAGCCGGTTATCCGGCTTTTATTTTGAGCACTAAAAAATATAAAGGTGAATTATGCAGACAAGCGCATACTTATCTCAAGTACACATAGCTGTAACTAAGAGATTAAAGCCGACCGTACTCTTGTTGGCTGCGAGCTTGTATTTATCTGGGTATAGCTATGCGATGGATGATGCTCAGTTTGAACAGCAGCATCAACAGCTACTCCAGGATGCGTATTGGGCGCGAGTTGCAGAACATCAACTTAAAGAAAAACTCATCGATCAATCAGATCATCCCGAAACTCACACAGCCATTCAACAAAAGACCTGTGCTGCAACTGTACTCGAGCTGAAATACTATGATTTTGTGATCTTGAATCTAAGTGACTTTAACCGCTATAAAAACAATCAAGGTTTTCATAAAATCGTATCTATTGAAAAGTTGCAGCAAGATCGCCTCAAAGTTCAGCACAAATATGAAACTCTTAAACAATCGCTTAAAAATAGAAATGCGACTTGTGAATAAATCATGTCATTTACCTTTCTTTGGGAAGATAGGGCAACGTATATGAACACGCAGTAAAAGCTTTTGGCTTTACTTGTAGGGATCAATTTTTCATAATGGTGGATGTAAAGGCAAGACTCAGTTGCAGATGAAATAACAAGATCACATGCATTCACACTGGATTTGACCTCCTGATATTTAATTTTTATTGGATTTTATTCGCCTATGTTTGTGCGATTGTTTTATACCCTTCGAAAATACGGTGTTCCTGTTTCAACTCGTGAATTGATTGACTTGAACCAAGCAGTGGCAGCAGGGCTAGTCTTTGCAGATCAAAATGAATTTTATCAGCTTGCAAAAACCGTCATGGTCAAAGATGAACGTTACTTTGATAAATTCGACCGTGCAATGAAAGACTATTTTGACGGTATTGCCACCTTTGATTTGGATGAGCTATTAAATCAGGTGCATAAACTGCCAAAGGATTGGTTTGACCTTGAACTCATCGAAAAACATCTAACACCTGAACAACGAGAAGAATTAAAAAAAGCCGGATCATTAGAAGAACTGATGAAAATGCTCGAAGAGCGTTTGCGCGAGCAGCATAAAAAGCATCAGGGTGGTAATCGGATGATCGGTACGGGTGGTACATCGCCGTTTGGTGCCTATGGCGACCATCCTGAAGGCGTACGTATCGGTGGGCCTGGTCGTAAACGATCTGCGGTGAAAGTCTGGGAACAACGTCAATACCGAAACCTAGATGATGAGCAGATTCTCGGTAGTCGTCAGATGCAGATGGCATTGCGTCGTTTGCGTAAATTTGCCCGTCAAGGTGCAGCAGAAGAGCTAGATATCGACGGAACCATTCGTGAAACGGCCAAACAAGGTATTTTGGATGTGCAGTTGGTTCCTGAACGACGTAACCGCATTAAAGTATTGATGCTGTTTGATGTTGGGGGTTCTATGGACTCACATATTGCCCAATGTGAGAAGCTCTTTACCGCGGCTAAAACTGAATTTAAAACCTTAGAGTATTTCTATTTTCATAACTGTTTATATGACTATGTATGGAAAGACAATATTCGCCGTTCCAGCACGCGTATGAATACATGGGATCTATTCAACACCTATGGTCGAGATTACCGTGTCATCGTTGTCGGTGATGCAAGTATGGCGCCGTATGAGTTGAACTCGGCAGGTGGTTCTGTGGAGTATATGAATGATGAAGCGGGTCAGGTGTGGTTACAGCGCTTACGCAATCACTTTGATAAAACAGCATGGTTAAACCCCGAAGAAGAAAGTTATTGGCATTACACCCAAACCATAGCTGCGATAAAACACATCTTTGAAGATCATATGTTCCCGATGACCCTAAAAGGTGTGGAAGATATGACGAAATATTTAGCGCGCTAAAGCTTTAAAACGATACTTTTCTTATCAATGATGTTTATATTACTTACTCCAATTTTGCATTGTTTCTTATTTTTAAAATTGGATAGTATTTAAAAGTCTTTGTTTTGCATACAACATGAAGGAAATATGATGGATCATCAAATTAATGGTATCGCATTACCTAATGAAGAAGGTTTCTTCGGTGAATACGGTGGGCAGTTCATTCCACCAGATTTAAAACAGGCAATGGATGACATTAATGTTGCTTATGAGCAAATTCGTCATACAGAAGAATTTCAAAATGAATTGAAAGAGTTGTTTGCACATTATGTTGGACGTCCAAGCCCATTGTTTTATGCGAAGCGCTTGTCTGACAAATTAGGTGGGGCACAGATCTACCTCAAGCGTGAAGACCTTAACCATACTGGCGCACATAAAATTAACCACTGCCTTGGCGAAGCTTTGTTAGCAAAATACATGGGTAAAACCAAAGTGATTGCAGAAACTGGCGCAGGTCAGCATGGTGTAGCATTGGCAACGGCTTGTGCCTTGGTGGGCATTCCATGTGAAATTCACATGGGGCAAGTGGATATTGAAAAAGAACATCCAAACGTGGTGAAAATGAAGATTTTAGGTGCCAACCTAATCTCTGTCACTCGTGGTACAGCTACGCTTAAAGATGCAGTAGATAGCGCTTTTGAAGAATATTTAAAAGATCCAACCAATTTTATTTATGCGATTGGCTCAGTGGTTGGCCCACATCCATTCCCGAAAATGGTTCGTGACTTCCAGTCCATTATTGGTGATGAAATTAAAATTCAAGCCAATGATCGATTTGGTGCAAATCCTGACTATGTCGTTGCATGCGTGGGTGGTGGATCCAATGCTGTTGGTGCATTTACAGCATTCCTGAATGACTCCGATGTCAAACTCGTAGGCGTTGAGCCTGCAGGCCATGGTTTAGATACCAATATGCATTCTGCGACGTTGACATTGGGTAAGCCAAGTCAAATTCATGGCATGGCATGTTATGTCCTTGAAGATGAACAGGGTGAGCCTTTGCCAGTGCATTCAATTGCATCAGGTCTGGACTATCCAGGAGTGGGGCCACAACATAGTTTGTTAAAAGACCTAGGCCGTGTTGAATATACAACAGCGACAGACCAAGAGTGTTTAGATGCATTCATGATGCTTTCACGTGTGGAAGGTATTGTTCCTGCACTAGAAAGTTCACATGCGGTTGCTTGGGCAATTCGTGAAGCGCCAAATCTTGCCAAAGATGTGAAGATTGTCGTTAACGTTTCAGGCCGTGGCGATAAAGACTCAGACTATGTGGCTGAAAAATTAGGTTTAAATTAATTACTGCCATTAAAAAAGACTAAGTTGCTCATCATCTGTTGATGATGCAAAAATCTTTTGCAGTTGTATAGCCCGATCTATATTCGAAGTATCCCAGTTTTTAACTGGGATATTTTTTTTGACGTAATTTTTATAAAAAGTGTGGTCAAGGCTTGATGTAATTAGAATTAACTCAGGATGTAGTGCATAAATAATTGCCTTTGCATCTAAAATTTCAGCGACAGCAGAAGCAATCTCTAAATTAATCGTGCGTCGGTAGTTTTGCAACACCTCATCGTCTTTCATCGAAAACATTAAGCGTTATAGTTCTAAAATGATGGCATCTAGTTGGTCTAATTTATCTAAAGCGGGTTTCAACATAAGAAAGGAAATTGAGAAAAGTAATTAATTTGTAATGTGTATGTCATTACAAACTGTGAGTTATATAAAATTATTGATATTTAGAATTCCCCCTTAAAGTTTATCAAGGGGGATTTTTGAGTTTAGCCTGAAATATATTGTTGAAGTTGTTCGATCAGTTTTCGTTGATCATCCATTGCTGCTTTTACAAGGTCACCGATGGAGATTAAGCCAGTCAATTTCTGTTCCTCAACGACAGGTAAATGACGTAAATGGCGATCTGTCATGAGTTCTAAACATTCTTCGACAGTCGCTGCACTTGTGACAGTGATAACACTTCCCGTCATAATCTCGCTGACAGAGGTATCGAAAGAAGTTCTTTCCATCAGAGCGATTTTACGTGTGTAGTCACGCTCAGACAAAATACCAACGACTGTGCCTTCATGGGTCACAACGAGGGCACCAATGCCTTTTTGTGCCATCAGGGAAATGGCTTCGAGTACAGTCGCATCTGGGGTGATGGTGTAAATTTCTTGATAAGCTTTGTCTTTAAGTACTTGGGCAACTGTAGTCATATTTTCATTCCTTTATAGTAGTTTTTGTTTAATTTAAATTAGCGCGAAATTTGAAAAAAGCAAATACTTTTCAGTGCATGCAGAGGTCAAACATGCACTGAGGGTTTTATGCCATTTGAATCTTATCTTGGTTAAAAAAGAATAAACGCATTTGCGAGGTTGTGAGCTTGAGACGAATGTGACTTGAGCTATGCAACGCAGGGATAACTTTAAGGCGTGTCAATGTTGGTAATAGCGATGCCTCAAAATCTTCTGGTGTAATGCGTCGTGGAGTGTAGTTGGGCCAATGCTTTTTGGCATATTTATGCGCTTGAATGCCATTTAGCCAAAACGGGAAGATAATATGATCTTGATCGCTGGTCATTGCCCAACCTTGTTGGTGGTAGAGACCCCAAAGGACTCCACAGTACATCATGGTTTTTAAAATACTAATTTTGAAAAATAAATCTTTTGGAATAGGTTTATATTGCTTTAATTTAGACATCATATGCAGCGTGTTGTTGATGTTGCTCCTATTGTAGGAAATTCTTATGAAAAAGCTGTGTAAGCTTTGAACTGGATTGTAAGAATTTATGTAGTCAAAAGTTGAAGGGTGTAAAAAAACGCCACCTTAGTGACGTTTTGTTATGCTTGCAAGGTGGCCATGTTCTGCCAATATTGCGCTTTGAGTGAGTCACGTTCTACGCGGAAGCCTTGATAATAAAGTTCAGCCAAAAATAACGCTGCTTTACCATGTCCAGCACGAGCTGCATCTTCCAATTCGTGAACTGCATCGCTGAAGTTCATTTGAGACTGAATTGTGTTCACCGCATTTGCGTATACATGTTCGAGTTCATGTTGAGAGAATTGTTGAATCATATTTAACTCCTTATTCTAATTATGATCATTAAGGGCCCATTCTTTAGCCCTATTAACTAATATAACTAAGTATTATTAAACTAATATTACAATTATCTTGAATTGTCAACTATTCACGTAAGTATTTCTAATTTGCTATAGTTTACATGATTAAACAATGAACAATTGTTTTCATGGGTAAAATACTAACATAAGAAGTTGTAGATAATAAGGAGAAGTAAAATGACAAAAGTTTTAGACGGTTTAACTTTAGATTATCCTCCGACATTAGCGCAAATTGTGGAATTGGCACATCTACATCGTCGCAATCTTGATGACGCAATTTTTCATCAGGAGATTCATTTAGGGGATTTTGGTTTAGCACAGCGCAAACGTGTATATGATTTCACACGGGATTTAGATAAGGGACAGCGCTTAGAATTTTACAATGCATACAATGGTGAATTACTCAAAATCGCCGATGATGATGATTTACATCCTGCGCATGCAGAGGGTGGCATGAGTATTTTTGCAGTATTTATCGTTTTGGCGATTATTGCATTGATACTTTATTTTGCGGTGATACGTACCATTATTCATTAAATTGTTTAGCGAACTCACAGACTGAAACAGTGGACTGATGCAGTTTTAAGCGCTGTGACTTGAACTTCTTGAACGTCAGCCATACACTACTTTGAACCTGAGGTAGTGTATGACTATTGATTTAGAAAAAATTATTCAATTCAAATATAAAATACAGCTAGAGCAAATTTATAATATCTTTGTTTCAGTCATGATCGTGGTGATTTTGGTATTGGCTGTGATTGCCTTATATCGTCCTATTTCTGTACAGCAATACCAAAACGTGTCACGACTTGCTTTGCAGCAAAGTTATCCTGAAACACAGGAAATGGCGATGTTGCTGAGACAGCAAGATCGCATCCGTGTGGGTGCTTATCTTAAATTGATGCATGCTTATCAGATGGAGTCTGTACGGGCACATCAACTTCCGGCTTTGGCAGAGGAACAGCCTTAGTCGCAGGGATTATCTTGGTTGGAGCTGCTTGTACATTCTCCTCCAATATCTGCTGTACTTCATTTTTATCTAAGGTTTTACTGACCACAATCACCGTCATATTTTCAGGGTGCATATAGGTACGAACCGCATTTTGTACATCAGCTACAGTTATTTTTTCCAATAATTTAGGGTACTGGGTCAAATAATCTGGGTCTTGTTGATAAAAGCCTAATAGACCAAGCTGTGCATTGATCGTTGCATTACTGCTGTAATTATTTGGAAAAGCACGCAGCATGCCTGCTTTGGTTTCTTCCATTTGTTTTTGATCAATAGGCATTTTGACATAATCATTAAAAGCCTTATGTGCCACTCGAATACTATCTATAAGCTGATCTTGACGTGTTCCATAGCTAAAACTAAAGATTCCGGGTGCTTGGCTAAAGCTAAATGCACTATAGGCACCATAAGTATAACCACGTTTAACACGAAGCTCTTGCATGAGGACCGAGTTAAAACCACCACCGCCAAACATTCGATTGGCTACTTCTAAGGCTAATCGATCTTTGTTATCGCGTGTGGTGCCTAAATGTCCAAATATGACGTTGGCTTGGGTGGAATTGTAGGGAAGATGGATAATATCAAAGCCTTGTTTTTCTTCTGGTTGTGCAAGCGCTTTGGCTTTTTCACCTTGCTTTAAGTTTCCAGAAATACGTTCTGCTAGGTTTTGCGCTTCTTTTTTGCTGAGTTTACCTGTAATGGCAATATTCATGTTTTGAGCAACTAAAAATTGATCACGAAACTTCTTTAAAATGTCAGGGGTGATTTTTTTGATACTGCCATTGGTTCCCGTAATCGGTTCTGCATAAGGATGTGTGCCGTATACAGCCCGATAGAAACGAATATTCATTAAGCGACTTGGGCTTTCTTGGAGTTGTTTCTGACCAGCTTGGTTATTGCTGAGTGCTAAGTTTAGACTGGAGTTTTTAAAAGTCGCATTTTTAATCACGTCCATCATCATACTTAAAGCTGGTTCTAATTTTTTAGGATCAGACAATACGCGTAGCCGAACGACAAACATATCTCGATGTGCTTGCACGCTAAATTGAGCACCTGTTTGGTCAAAAACCGAGGCAATTTGCGTTGCATTGTATTTTTCTGTGCCTTCATCGATTAAACGTGCAGCCATGTTGGCAACACCATAGAAGCCTTTTCCGACTTCTTCATCACGAGCAGAACCTGCATTAAAGGTCAGTTGAATATCCACCATAGGTAGATCTTGCGATTCAACAAACAGGCTTTTCACACCATTTCGGTTTTTCAGCACTTGAACAAGTGGAGCACGGTAGTCTTTATCAATCTGTAAATTCTTTAAACTTTGCAGCATGGGGATAGATTGTAATTGGCTCGGATTATCGTTGAGGTCAGGAACATTTTCCGTATATGTTTCTGCATGGAGGATTGAGCCAAACGCAGTGAGTAAGCTTAGGGATAAAATTTTCGTAATAGTCATCACTAATCCTTACAAGACGCTATCTGTGTTTTGGGTTGAGCTGATTTGTTGCTCTGGAATAACAACTTCCGTTTGAGCGGATTTTACTGTTTGATCTGCTTTATTTGAGGTTGTTGGAACCTCCGTCTGTTCTGGAAGTAGATACATGGTGCTTAAATTTTCTCGGACAAAATACGCATTGGCGACACGTTGAATATCCTGTGCGCTGACGTTTTCATATAATTTTGGTAATTCGTCCATTAGCCTGAAACTGAGCCCATTGACTTCTAAGTTACCGATCGTCTTGGCTTGGCTGCTGATGTCATCTTGGTTATAGACTAAATTGGAGACAAAACGTGTGGTGATACGTTCAACTTCTGGTGTTTTGACTAATTCTGTTTTTAAAGTGTCGATTTCATCTTGTATGGCTTTTTGCGCCTGTTCCATTTTGACGCCATCGGTAGGGAGTGCTGAAATGGTAAACAAGCTGTCTCCACGATTGTATGGATCATAAGAAACACTTACAGCCGTAAGTAATTTTCTATCGCGTACCAGTTTGTCTTGTAGGCGAGATGAAATACCACTGTCTAAAATATTGCGAATAATATTGAGAGAATATGCATCTTGTGGGTTTTTTGCGGTAGCTAGTGAGCGTACATTCCACGCCATATACAAATTGGGCACTTGTACGGGTAAATTTAGTTCCATATGACGATAGCCCACACGCTCGAATTCCATCACATCGTTACGATCAGGTGTTTTACGTGATGGAATATCACCAAAGTATTTTTGAACTTGACGAATGGCTGCTTCGGCATCGACATCACCAACAATCACCAAAATGGCGTTATTCGGGGTATACCAATCTTTATACCATTGTTTTAAATCTGCCAATTTGATGTTTTGCAGATTTTTCATATGCCCAATGACGGGTTGGCGATAATGACTGGTCGGATAAGAGATCCATTTGAAACGTTCATAAGCCAAAGAACGAGGGTTATCATCTGTGCGCTGTCTGCGTTCTTCCATAACCACTTTAATTTCAGGGTCGAAATCTTGTTGTTGTAATCGTAAATTACTCATACGATCCGCTTCGAGCTCCAGCGCCATAGGGAAATAGGCTTTAGGATACAACTGATAATAATTGGTGTAATTGGTAAAGGTTGCAGCGTTAATACTGCCGCCATAGATACGGCTGAGACGTGTAAATTCATCATTAGGAACTTTGGTGGTTCCTTTAAACATCATATGTTCGAGTGCATGAGAGATCCCTAATAGATTGCCCGACTCATCACTACTACCAACGCGATACCAAATATGAGTCATTACCATCGGTGCACGGTGGTCTTCACGGATAATGACCTTTAAACCATTTTTAAGGGTGGTTTCAAAGGTGCTACGCGTTAATTGGGTACGTGTGTCTGCATGTAGATTGGGTGCAGACCAAAGGCAACTGCTGATGACACAGATAGGAAGCGCAGAGCGAAATAAAGTTTTAAAAAAACAAGGAGAAAATCTGTTTTTATGGGACACAAAGGAATCCATTAAAATGCATTTTATAGCTATCTAGTTTTCCTAAAGTTAATTTTGATTGCAAGTTCAACATGTTGTTTTTTAGTGTGCTTCGCTCTGACAGGCGTGTATCGACTCAATTTAAGATAACTTATGATAGAATCGGTTTTTTTAACGCAGTGCTTTTCAAGGATTCGGCATGCAACAGCAATCTCATGGGCAGAATAAATTTTTGATTGATGCTGATATCGGTGATGACGATGTCACGCTACCGAGTTTACCTGCGGTAAATGTGCCGATTATCGAGACACCGAAAGTACAGCAAGACGTTGCTGCACCATTACAAGAAACAGAGTCAGAAACTGAAGGCTCGAAGGCGAAAGGCGGCTTCTTTAGTCGAATGAAAGAAGGTCTAGCAAAGTCACGTAAGAACTTGGCAGACGGTATGGTGAATATCCTGATCGGTGGGAAGGAAATTGACGATGAACTTTTAGAAGAAGTCGAAGAGCAACTTTTGGTTGCTGATATTGGTGTGGATGCAACCAAAACGATTATTGCGAACTTAACTGAACGTACTGAACGTGGCGATTTAATTTACTCACACTCTTTGTATAAAGCGCTTCAAGAAGAACTTGTGGCATTACTTGCACCACGTGTTAAACCGCTACATATCGACAGCAATAAAAATCCGTATGTGATTTTGGTTGTTGGTGTGAATGGTGTGGGTAAAACCACCACAATTGGTAAATTGGCGAAACGCCTACAAGGTGAAGGTAAAAAAGTAATGTTGGCTGCTGGTGATACATTCCGTGCAGCAGCGACAGAACAATTACAAATTTGGGGCGAACGCAATAATATTGCCGTTGTGGCGCAAGGTCATGGCGCAGATTCTGCTTCTGTTATTTTTGATGCATTTGAAAGTGCTCGTGCAAAAGGCGTAGATGTGCTGATTGCAGACACTGCAGGTCGTTTACACAACAAAGGACACCTCATGCAAGAGTTGTCTAAAGTAAAACGTGTAATGCAAAAAATTGACGCTACAGCTCCGCATGAAGTGATGTTGGTGGTAGATGCAGGCACAGGTCAAAATGCCATTAACCAAGTTGAAATGTTTGACGAGGCAGTAGGGCTTACAGGTCTAACTATTACTAAGCTTGATGGTACAGCCAAAGGTGGTGTGTTATTCAATATTGCAAGCCGTACCCATGTGCCAATTCGTTTTATTGGTGTAGGTGAGAAAATTGATGACTTGCGTCCATTCTCAGCAAAATCATTTGTCGCAGCATTATTTGAAACTGATAAATAAAATGCGTTAAATGTCACATAAACTCCGCAAAATGCGGAGTTTTTTGTTTTTGAGCTTACTGATTGATTTAAAAAGCAACATGTGAATAAATCATAGTCAAAATTTAGCCTGATATACCCTTAGAATAAGTAAGGAATTGTTGTTATATATAAAAATTGCTTTGGGGTGTTTAGGGTGGCGTTACTCGATAAAATTGGTCATGTATTGACTGCGGATATCACTAAAGATTTTAAATTAAAAAAGAAAACTACCGAACAAGAAGTAGAAGCGTCATTTGTCGACCAACTAAAGAAACGTCGAAGTATTTATGAGCTTGGAAAAAATGTGCATTATAGTCAGGCTTACTTGGCTGAACTGATTCAAGAATCCGTAAGAAGTTGTCCATCTGCATATAATTCGCAAAGCACACGTATTGTAGTTTTATTTGGCGAATCTCATCAAAAATTTTGGGACATTGTAAAAGACGTACAACGCAAGAATGTTGCGAGTTATATTTTTGAAGGTGTGGCGCTCAAAATAGATCAGTGTGCAGCTGGCCTGGGAACTGTGCTTTTCTATGAAGATCAAGCTGTGATTCAACAATTACAAAAGAAAGTGCCATTAAGTGCAGAAGATTTTCCAGTGTGGTCGGAGCAAACGTCAGGCATGGCTCAATTCGCAGTATGGACTTCGATCGCAGATGCAGGTTTAGGCGCATGTTTACAACACTATAATCCACACATTGATTATGCCGTTGCCGAACACTTTAATATTTCAAAACAATGGCTGCTACGTGCGCAGTTGGTCTTTGGTTCAATTGAAGGTCAAGCGCCTGAACGTTTAGAACCAGAAGATCAAGATCAGTTTAGAATTTATGAGTAATTTCTATGTTCTGTAGGTTGCTTTGATTTCTGCTGTCCTAAAGACTGTGAACCAATATTTGAATGTAAGTGGGTTGTAGGTATTTAGATGCTTGCAACTGATTGTTCTAGAAATAAGACACAATGTTGTAAATATAGTCATGCAACTGTTAAAAACATCACCTATTATAAATCTCAACTTAGTCAGCTAATTGAAAATAAAAAGAGGTCTTGTAATGTCATTCTTGAATCAAATCGAACAACGTCGCACAATCTATTCTATTGGTAATAACGTTACTTTATCGCAAGATGAAATTGAGCAAACCATTAAAAATGCAGTACGTTTAAGTCCGTCATCATTTAACTCTCAAACGTCTCGTGTCGTTATTCTGTTTGGTGATGCACATCAAAAATTCTGGAATATCGTACGTGAAACTTTACGTAAAATTGTACCTGCAGATGCATTTGAAGGAACCAATGGCAAGATTAATAGTTTTGCAGCAGGTTTTGGTACAGCATTATTTTATGAAGATCAGGCTGTAGTAAAAGCCCTCCAAGAACAATTTGCACTTTATGCAGATAATTTCCCAGTATGGTCTGAACACTCAACAGCGATTGCTCAATTTGCTACTTGGACGGCTTTGGCTGAAAAAAATATTGGTGCGTCATTACAACATTACAATCCAATTGTTGATGCTGAAACAGCTGCGGCATTTGATGTGCCAGATCAATGGAAACTACGCGCACAGCTTGTTTTTGGTTCGATTGAAGCACCTGCAGGTGAAAAAACCTTTATTGCAGATGAAGAACGATTCAAAACATTCAAGTAATGATGGTGTGATGAATTAAAAAGGATGCTTTGAGCATCCTTTTTTTATATGCAAAATTCTTGAATGAATATCAAAATAATGTCTTGAAACAAAATATACAGTGATTGTTAGATGTCATAAGATTGTCATATATGCATTGCATAGTGCATTCGAAACTAAATAATTGATAAAGAGTGATAATGATGACTTTAAGATTAACTGTTGCTGCTGCAGCGCTGATGTTAAGTAGTGCCGGATTTGCAGCTGTAACTTTGACTGTTCCGGAAGAAATTAAAATAGTTGCAGTTAATGATCAAGAAGTTACTGGTGGTTTATTTCGATCTACCGAGAAATATAAGCTAGATGCAGGTGAAAACGTATTAACGGTCCGTTATAGCGAATTTTTTCAACATGCTGATAATTCGCACGATATATTAAAGTCAGGTGTTGCCGCTATTCGTACTCCAGCACTGATTGATGGTCAAGAGTATCGTTTGGGTCTAGTCAATGCACCAAAAGATTTTGATGCTGCGCAAAAATATAAAGACCAGCCGATATTTGGGTTGTATGACAAATCTAATCAATTACTTGTGCAGCAAGCTGGGGCAAAGAAAGAACAAAAATCGATTTTCTCCAATGGTGTATTGGGTAATGCCGTAGATTTTACGAAGAAAGAAGCTGTGCCAGAAAATCAACCGGCACCTGTTTATGCACAATCCGTAACAGTAAAGCCAACGAACGTAGCCGTTCCTGTAGCTGCTCCAAAAAATATAGCTGTTCATCAAAATGGAGTAGATCAACAATTAATTCAGCTTTGGCAGAAGGCTAGTAAAGCTGAACGACAAAAATTCATGAGTTGGTTGGCTGAGCAAGCAAACTAAAGTTACTTTCGTAACTTTATTAGTTTTCTTGAAATCCGCGTTATTTGAAAAGTCCGTTGAATTACGGGCTTTTTAGATTGAAGAATATAAAAATCACCAAGAATTATAAAATTCGTCTTTCATAAAGCAAAATATACGGATATATTGATCTTTAAATAAGCAATAAATTGCTTTTAGTTTAAAAAATATACATTCAAGCGCAATATCGTAGAAATTTCTATGATAGGGGCTTGTGTTTGTTTTGAAACTCTATAGAATACGCTGCATACCAACGCAGACAGCTATAAACATAAGGTTTTGAGTTGTTTGATGTTGTTTTCTTATTTGCTGACGAAGCATTAAGAAGATCATTAAGAGATTATGAAGAACAACTTGTGTGGATTTTTACTGATTGATCGATCGAAATTATTTTCATTGATTAATGGTAGAAATTACTCGAAGTTTATTTGAGCAAATTTTTGTCAGTAATTGATGAGCCAAGATTGGTACCCTTTAAGGTACTATTGATTTTAAACTGAAGAGTTTGATCATGGCTCAGATTGAACGCT
>NZ_VOZO01000013.1:0-102138 GCF_013419715.1 Acinetobacter sp. YH12063
AACTGAGGATCAGAAAGCTTGTTTGAATCGATGTATTTCATCCGCAGATTATGCACGAATGCTAAGAAATCCGGAGTGCAAATATTAACCAAAAGAAGATCGTTTTTTGATTTATGAAAGAGATCTATTGGTTATACAATTCGTCATGGCGACCAGTTTATTTTATGAATGGATCGAATGGCTGATTGCCATTGGCTTATCACCAGAAGAAGCTGAAAATTATAATGGGCAACAAGGTGATATTTGGGATGCACATAAAGATATGCTACTTGCAACACTTGGTGCGATGATCACTGGTGGTATTTGTTTAATGACATCAAATTTGTTGAATAACGCTAAACAAAAGCCTGAATATTTTTTATCTTAAATACTGATGTTACGCACCTAGAAGTAATTTCTCATTTTAAAAATGATTTTTAAGTCTATTCGACGGAGTCTTACATCTAGGAATTGAATAACGGGATTAGCCTTCGGCTGGAGGTACTTTTACGAAACGATGTTTCTCATTCGGCAAAATGAGAAGCGAAGCTTCGCAAGGAAACCATCTTGCGGAGCAATGCTCCTCACCGCAAAACTCGTTCGCTCGCGTCTACGTATTCAAAGTATCGCAAAAACATTTTTGATTAGAAGCAGCCCTGTCTCAAACACTTGCGGATGACGTTACCGCGTATCGTTGTTTTATTTGAATCAAATTGCACTTCTGGTGTTACTGCGTAACATCAGTTAAATATTTAAGCAGTCCATTGAATTAAGATTGAATCTGACATTTGCGGATTCAATTTTCGGTCATAATACTGAAAGCACGCTTTTGCTCCCGCTGGCATTTTTTGTAGATCATCATCTATACGAAAATGCCGTGTATATTTTGTATGATTCACTAAAATTTCAACCCGCTCAAAAGGCTGTCTTTTATTTATATTTCCGCTACTCATATAACTCTGATAGGCCACAACAGTGCCGCAGGCTTCAGAGCGAACATCTACCTGTAGTGATGAACAATAAATATAGCCTGCCAACAGTGTTGCTGCTGGGCCAAACAGCGCAGCATACTGTTTCAGCACAGATTTTTTCACACTTTGAAAATGCAGCAAATATAGCCAAGGCCAAACCATTAGGCAAATGACACCACCTAAAATAAACAGAAAATTAGACATCATTATCATCAATATCTATGTACGCAACGCAATCTATCACAACAGCATCGTTTAGCATAAAAAAAGCTCACCGAAGTGAGCTTTAAATACTTTATAAGCATAAAGATTTTAAAATTTTAGATCTTTTAATTGAACGATATTTGCATTAGCTTTGCTCAATGATTCCATCACTTTTGACATGACAGCAGGAACCAATGAATCCGCAATTTGTGCTGCTTGTAAGCCTAACTTCTCACCCAGTGTTGGTTTTTTGCGGGTTTCAATCATATATACATCATGTTGTGGCATAAGACTTAATAGATATTCATCTGACGTTTGGAGTTTATCGACCAAATTGAGATCCATTGCATCTTGACCATACCAATGCTCACCTGTGGCAACTTTATCGACATTGAGCTGAGGACGGTATTTTTCAACAAAGTGTTTAAACAAGTTATGGGTTTGCTGTAACTCTTCTTCAAATTTGGCTTTACCTTCAGCAGTATTTTCACCAAACATAGTTACGGTACGTTTGAACTGACCCGCGGTATACAGTTCAAAATCGATATGTTTTTCTTTCAATAAACGGTTAAAGTTCGGCACTTGTGCAACTACACCAATCGAACCCACCACGGCAAATGGTGCTGAAACGATCTCATTTGCAATGCAGGCCATCATATAGCCACCGCTTGCAGCAACTTTATCCACGCAAATGGTTAAGTTAAATCCAGCATCACGTAAACGTACCAATTGTGCAGCGGCCAGACCATAGCCATGCACCATCCCGCCTGGACTTTCTAAACGTAAAACCACGCGGTCACGTCCTGCTTTTGCTGTCGCTAAGATCAGGGTAATTTCTTCACGTAGACTCGTTACCGCAGATGCAGCGGTATCACCATTAAAATCGATTACATAAATTTTTTGGTTATTCTTTTTACGTGCGCGCGCTTCTTTTGATAATTGTTGGCTTAGTTGCAGCAGCTCAAGTTTAGATGCAGTCGTTTGCGCAATTTTTTTTCGTTGTTCATTGATACGTGCATTTAAGTGGCTTACACGAATTTCCGCAGGCAACTTGGGATTATGAAATAGCATAAAATTGAAACTCATTTAATTCATATTTATGTTGTATAACATGTGGGTTACATCACAAAAATTCAATCTATTTTTTGAAAATAATTCTCATTGAGTCAAATTGAGCTTTTTATTTCTATCAATCCTTTTCTACCTAATTATTGACTTCATAAAAAAAGAGCCTTTCGGCTCTATTTTCAAACAGTCTAGATTAACCAAAACGACCGGTAATATAGGCTTCTGTAAGCTGATGATCCGGTTGGGTAAAGACTTTTTCAGTGGAATTCACTTCAATTAAATCACCCAAATGGAAATATGCGGTACGGTCAGAAACACGCGCTGCTTGTTGCATCGAGTGTGTCACAATCGCAATGGTATATTGCGCTGAAAGTTCAGTGATGAGCTCTTCTACTTTTGCTGTTGCAATTGGATCGAGTGCTGAACAAGGTTCATCCATTAAAATCACTTCAGGACTGACAGCAATGGTTCGCGCAATACATAGACGTTGCTGCTGACCACCTGAAAGTCCTGTACCCGGTTGGTTCAAACGGTCTTTCACTTCATCCCAAAGGCCTGCTTTACGCAGACTATTTTCAACAATTTCTTCCATGTCGTATTTGTCACGTGCCAAACCATGCAATTTTGGACCATAAGCGACATTGTCAAAAATAGACTTTGGGAATGGGTTCGGCTTTTGGAAAACCATACCCACTTGGGCACGCAGTAACACCACATCGAGATTTGGATCATAGATATCTTGATTATCCATAAGCACTTGCCCTGTCACACGACAAGAATCAATCGTGTCATTCATACGGTTGAGCGTACGTAGGAAAGTTGACTTACCACAACCAGACGGACCAATAAAGGCAATCACTTCATTTTCATAAATGTTCAGATCTATGCCTTTGATCGCTTCAGATTCACCATAGTACACATGCACATCATTGGTACTGATTTTCACATTGCTCGATTTCGCATCTTTTTTCGCGCTAGATTGCGTATCGAATTGTGACACAAACGCAGTATTGGTTTGTTTTTGGCTGCCCTGAGCAGAGGTAAATTGTGTTTGTTCTGGATTCACAGACTTATCCTGATATAAGGAATTCTTTTCAGTTGTAATGACGCTATTCATATAATGCCCTCAATTACCAGCGTACTTCAAATTTCTTACGTAACCAGATGGCTAAACTGTTTAAGCCGATCATGAGAGCAAGAAGTACAATGATTGCTGCTGCGGTACGTCCTTCAAAGAAGTTACGTAGCTCATTACCTTGCCAAAGGAAAATTTGTACAGGTAATGCAGTGGATTGATCTAAAGGAGTGGCTGGTACACTTGCCACAAAGGCACTCATACCAATCAATAATAATGGAGCAGTTTCTCCTAGGGCTTGCGCAACACCAATAATGGCACCGGTTAAGATACCTGGTAATGCCAGTGGCAAGACGTGGTGAAATACAGTTTGTAAACGTGATGCACCCAAACCTAAAGCGGCTTGACGGATCGATGGAGGAACAGCTTTTAGTGAAGCACGTGTGGTAATAATGACCGTTGGCAAAGTCATCAAACTTAAGACTAAACCACCAACCACAGGAGCCGAAAGCGGCATATGCATCCAACCAATAAAGATCGCTGCACCAAGCAAACCAAAGACAATCGAAGGAACCGCTGCTAAGTTGTTAATGTTGACTTCGACAACATCGGTAATCCAGTTTTTAGGTGCAAATTCTTCTAAGTAAATTGCGGATGCTACACCGATTGGAATTGAAATAATGATCACGATCAGCATCATAAATAACGACCCCATAAACGCCCCAGCTAAACCTGAAGTTGCAGGTGAGCTACGAGAGTCTGGATTCTTAAATATTTCAGTATTAAATGAGTTAGTAATAACACCATCAGCTTTAAGTTTATCTGCAAGTTGGCGTACTTCTGGGCTCAATTGTTGCTGTTCATCAGGCAAGCTGCGGTCAATATTACCAGCCAACCAGACATCGACATTAGCATCTGCAAGGATTTTAAAATCTTGTTTTTGACCAATCAATGACGGATCTGCCATTACCATGTCACGTAAGCGATAAGCTTCTGAACTTGTATATAAACTGTTGAGATCATCACGTTGTGAGGCAATCGCTGGATCTTTTGCTATGATGCCATTTACGATGAGCGCATCCCAATCCACCATGCCCATTTCAGTTTGCCAAGCAATGTAACGCTCTTGGAACTGTGCAGGTGATTCACCTTCTTTTTGAATTGGTTTCGCACCAACTTTGACAATGTTTGGATCAAAAAACACAGGTACCGTCATTGAGCTTTGCCAAAATGCAGGTAAACCTTTGGCTAAAATACTACCAAACAATAGCACGACGAACAATAAGCCAGTCACTACTGCACTAAAGCCCAAGACACGGAAGGTATTTTCTTTACGGTGTCTTTTCGCCAATGAGTTTTCAATGATTTTCTTACGTTTTTCACGAAGCTCAGCGGCTGCATGTGAATCAAATTTTTGATCCATGTTTGATGTATTCGTAGTACTCATTCGTATTGCTCACGGTATTTACGCACAATGTACAGTGCAACAATATTCAGCCCTAAGGTAATCACAAACAGTGTTAAACCGAGTGCAAAAGCAACTAATGCTTGAGGACTCGCAAAGTCTGTATCACCTGTTAATTGGTTTACGATGGTAATAGTGACGGTAGACACCGCTTCGAGTGGGTTGATATGCAGTAAAGGACTGTTCCCTGCTGCAAGCACCACAATCATGGTTTCACCAATTGCACGAGATGCTGCCAATAAGAATGCACCGATGATGCCCGGCAATGCTGCTGGAATCACCACTTGGCGAATGGTTTCTGATTTTGTAGCACCCAAACCAAGTGAACCATCACGAAGCGCGCGAGGCACTTGAGTAATGATGTCGTCAGATAATGATGAAACGAATGGGATAATCATAATCCCCATCACAAAGCCTGCTGTTAAAGCACTGGTTGCATTAATATCGAGTCCAATATACGCGCCGAGCTGTTTTGCAAAAGGTCCAATAATCATTAAGGCAAATACACCGTAAACAATCGTTGGAATACCTGCGAGAACTTCAATGGCCGGTTTTGCCCAAGCACGGAAACTTGGCTTGGCATATTCAGCTAAGTAAATGGCAATCATCAAACCAACAGGAACAGCAACCAATAGCGCAATACCACTGACCATGAGTGTGCCCCAAAGGAGTGGCAGCAAACCATAACTACCTTCGGCATTCCCTGATGTACTAAAACCGGGGTTCCATTCAGTGCCTAAGAAGAAATCGAGTGGACTGACAAAACTAAAGAAACGCATGGCTTCACTGAACATCGACATCACAATGCCAACTGTTGTCAGGATTGCGACACCCGAACACAGTGCCAATGCGATATTAATGACTTTTTCGACTTGGTTACGTGCACGATATTTTTCTGCGATGCGGCGTTTAGCCATGACTAAACCAATCAATGCCGCACAAATCACAATGGCCAATTTTGCATATGAGCCAATGTTTTCAATTTTCTTTAATTGTTCTGCTGCTGCAAGTTCATATGCAGCTGGCGTATCACTCACCCCAAAACCAGAAGCAATCGCTTGAACGCGGTCAACCATTACGCTCGTGCTTGCAGGATCTAAACTTAAACGAATATTTTCAGGGACATTATTTAAAATAACATGTTGAAAAATACTCGGTTCAACCAAGTTCCAAACAATCAAGATTAAAAAAGCGGGAATCCCACACCATAAAGCGACCAAAACACCATAGTAGCCCGGTCGTGAATGCAACATTGCTGAGTTATTGCCTTTACCTGCAAGTTTGCGACTTTTGGTCAGTCCAACTTGATAAGCGATTGCAATAATTGCGAGCAACACACCAATAAGTAGCAGATTCATGTAATCTCCACTGTTTTTTCAAAAGCCCTTCTTGAAAAAACTGTTTCTTTGCAAAAAGCCAATGGCAGGTCAATCCTGCCATTGGCTGTTTCAATCCAATTATTTAACTGCTTTACCCGCTTTAAAGTTTGCAAGAACTGCAGCGCGTTCTTTATCAGACATTGAAATTAAGCCTGCTTTTTCTAGCTTAGAACCTTTACCTGATACTTTTTTGCTAAGGAAGAATCCTGTGAACTCTTTTAAGCCTTTAATTGATTTTAAGTGCTCACCTTTTACGTAGAAGAACAATGGACGAGATACTGGGTATGAACCATTTAAAATCGTCTTCTCAGAAGGTGCAACGTTATTGACTGTTGCTACACGTAACTTGTCACGGTTTTGGTCATAGAAACCTAGACCGAATACACCTACAGCGTTAGGTGAAGTTTTTAAGCGTGCCAATGTCTCTGTATAGTCGCCTGCGATTTCAATCACACGACCATCTTTACGGAAAGTTGAACATGCTTTTTTCTGAGCATCTTTATCTAATTTTGCGAAAGCTTCATAAGTTTCACAGCCAGCATCGACCATTTTTTCTTGGAACACTTCACGTGTACCGTGGTTTGATGCAGGAATAACTAAAGTGATTGCTTCGTTTGGTAATGTTGGGTCGATTTGATTCCAACGTGTGTATGGGTTTGGAACCAATTTACCTTTTGATGGTAGTTCAGCAGCGAGTGCAGCAAATACGTGCTGTGGGCGAAGTTTGAATGCCGCTTTTTTCGCATTTGACGCAAATACGATACCGTCATATCCAACTTTAATTTCTAAGATTTGGTTAACGCCGGCTTTTTTACATGCAGCCAATTCAGTATCTTTAATTTTACGAGATGCGTTTGCAACGTCAATTGTGTTGTCGCCTACACCATTACAGAATTGTTTCAAACCACCTGAAGTACCGCCTGAACCTACGACAGGTGCTTTAAATTGTGGGAATGTATTACCAAACTCTTCTGCAACAATACTTGCATAAGGCAGTACAGTTGAAGAACCAGCAATTTGGATCGTGTCACGAGCTGCATTTGCAGTTGTAGCGACTGTTGCCCCAGTAGTGAGTACCATAGCAAGTGCGATATGATTTAAGCGCATTCTCATCTCTCTTAATTGATGCATTTATTGGAGTACGCCACTTTTGTTTTTAAAGTCTTGTACTTTTTCGATATCTGCATTTTGATTTTAGAGTATGACAGTTAGGTTACATCTTTATGACGCTTTTATGATAATTGATGATTGCACATTGATTTAAATATAATTCTTTATTTTTCAATATGTAATGAAATTTATCAAAGTATTGGTCTTATTTATTTCTACTTTGATATTCGTAAGAATTCATGTCCTTGTCATCTTTTGTCTTATTTTCTTTTTTCAATTTCCCCTCCTTTTCTGAATGTTGCACATTTGCATGTTCGATTTTTTATTCCTCCGTATTCCAATAATTGAAATTTCATTACATTTTTAGTTCGCTCAATATGCAAGTTTACATAAAAACAGAGCCTAAAATGACCAGCAAAGCCATTGCGACATTTAATCCGGACTTGCCTGTGCATATGACTTTTGAAGAACATGACTGGCACTTACTTGCAGAATATTGGTATCCGATTGCATTAGCACGTGAAATCAGCGAACAACCTTATGGCACCATGCTTTTAGATATGCCGCTCGTCATTTATAAAATGGGAGATGAACTGATTATCGCTAAAGATGCCTGCCCACACCGCGGCGTACCCCTAAGTTTAGGTAAAAATGATGGTCTAGGCGTTGTCTGCCGCTATCATGGTTTACGCTTTGGTGAACACGGTCATTGCAATCGCATCCCTGCACATCCTGAGCACAAAATTTCACCTCGCTTTAACTTACGTACTTATGCTGCTGTTGAGCGTTATGGACTGATATGGTGCTCACTTACTGCCGCTAAAGATACTGCGCCGAATATACCTGCAATGCCATATTGGGATGAAGCCGAGTTTCAGCAATTGGTGTGCCCAACGGTCGATTTTCAATGTTTTGCAGGCCGGCAGCTTGAAGGCTTTATTGATGTTGCGCATTTTGCATGGGTACATCCCGATACCTTTGGTGACCCTGAAAATGTAGAAGTACCTGACTATAAAACATTTGAGACTGAAACAGGGTTTAATGCGGATTATTGGAGCAGTGTTGGGCGCTACCCGATTGGTTTAGAACAACGTGGACAAGATGGCTTTCAATGGCTGCGGCATTTTGAAATTCATCTGCCTTTTACTGCAACACTCACCATACATTTTCCAAACGACAGCAAGCAAGTGATTATGAATGTGGCTTCACCGATGACTGCCCGCTCCACCCGTCTATTTGCTCCCATTTGCCGTAATTATGACAAGGACTTACCTGTCGAAGATGCTTACGACTTTAACCTGAAAATATTTGAGGAAGACCGATTAGTCTCTGAATCACAAAAGCCTGAATATTTGCCTTTGGATTTAAGCATCGAAGCGCATTTCCCGGCGGACCGCAGTTCTAGCATGTACCGCAAATTATTGCGTAAAAAAGGTTTTAGTCCATTATTTGCGGCATAACATCAATATCGTATTGCATTCACCTCACCCTAACCCTCTCCTACAAGGAGAGGGAAACTCCTTTACAAGCCTTCTATTGGTTATAAATATTAAGTGGTATCTCATTCATCAAATGATAAACATCAATGACTATCGTGACTGGCGACAGGGATGTCGCTGTAAGGTAAAGGTCACATGGATGTACCTTTTGCCTGAGAAGGATTTTAGTTACTTTGATCCGTCAAAGTAAAAATCTGCCTACACAGTAAACTATCATCACTCAATGAAAAATTGTGGCCATGTAATAAATTAAGCGCCTTTTCATTTAAAAAAAAGGAGCTCAAATGAGCTCCTTCTTCTACAACTACAAAATGACAATTAGTCAATTGCAGGTGTATATGTACCGTCAGCGATTGGGCCTTTGATACGATCCGCTTCTGCAAGCACAAGAGCAAGTAAATTCTTCACGTTATCTAAAGTCGCTACTGGGCTTAAAGTCGTCATTTTCAAAGATTGAACCTGACCTACTTTAGTTACACCAATATTCGCTTCACCACGAGCAAACAATTCGTCTGCAACGTTTTGGTTCAATGTATCTAACAATTCAGCTGGGTAACCTGCTGGTACTACACGGAACAATACCGATGCAAATTGAGGATCAACCAGCATTTCTAGACCGTCAGTGGCAGTAATATAGTCTGCAACATCACGTGTTAACCCCACACCGTGATCGATCATCGAACCGTAAAGCTCTTCACCCAATGCCTCAACTGTCATCCACAATTTCAACGCATCGAAACGACGAGTTGTTTGTAGAGACTTAGATACAAGGTTAGGTACGCCATGCTCTTCATCATAAGCAGAGTTTAAGTACTCAGCTTCATAATGCATAAAACGATAGTTCGCTTCATCTTTAAGCAAAAATGCGCCACATGAAATCGTTTGGAAGTAATGCTTATGGAAATCAAGCGTTACCGAGTCAGACAGTTCAATACCATCTAACATTGAACGATAGTCATTTGAAAGAATCAGTGCACCGCCCCATGCTGCGTCGATATGCATCCACGCGCCATATTTGTTGGTGATTTCACGAACAGTTTTCAGTGGATCAATCGCACCTGCATCGGTTGTACCCGCAGTTGCAACCACACATGCGACAATTTTACCTTCAGCTTGAAGGTGTGCCATGGTTTTCTCAAGCGCGTCTATATCCATGCGTGCATTTGCATCTACAGGAACAGTGATAACAGATTGGAAACCCATACCCATCATGGCCATGTTCTTTTGCACAGAGAAGTGTGCATTTTCAGAACAGATCACTTTTACGTTACGCATTGCTTCCGCAGGTACGCCATCACGCTGAACAGACCACGGGTTACCGTTTTCGTCTTTCCAGTTTTTAGCAATACATGCATCACGTGCAAGCAAAACGCCCATCAAGTTAGACTGCGTACCGCCAGAGGTGAATACACCTGCTTGACCTGCACCATAGCCAACTTTTTGGCGAAGCCAGTCAATTAACTGAACTTCCATCAATGAACCTGCAGGGCTTTGATCCCATGAGTCCATAGATTGGTTAGTCGCGTTAATTAACACTTCAGCGATTTGGCTTGTTACCATTGTTGGGCAATGCAAATGCGCTAAAGAATGTGGGTGATGTACTTTTAAGCTTTTATTTAAGAAAAGCTCAACCATACGGTCTAGTGATTTTTGTACACCCATACCTTCTTTTGAAGGATTGAATGCAATTGCACTACGAAGCTCTTTAATGCTACCGCCGGTGTACATTTTGTCATTTTGCAACCATGCAGAAACGGCTTTAACCGCTTCGCCCATTGCTGACTGATAGTCAGCAATGGATTGTGCATCATTGCAGAATAACGCTTTACGATGTTCTGCAAAATCAACCATTACGCGCCTCGAACTGCAACTAGTGCTTCAGCAAGTGCTTTTTTGAAGCGAACAATTACTTCTTCACATTCAGCTTGGTTAATGATCAATGGGCAAAGTAAACGAATTACAGTACCATTACGACCACCTTTTTCTAACAACAATTTGTTGTTGAAACATGCTGCTTGAATTGCTGCTGCCAATTGAGAATCACCTGGTAAAGACCCCATGTGATCTGCTTTTTGACGTTCATCAACAATTTCAACACCAATCATCAAACCACGGCCACGTACGTTGCCGATACATGGGAATTCTACCGCTAATTTTTTAATTTCAGCTTGTAAGAAGTCGCCACGCTCTTGTGCGTTTTGAGCCAAGTTTTGTTCTTTGATGGTTTTGATTGTTGCAAGACCAGTACCCATAGCAAGTTGGTTTCCACGGAATGTACCCGTGTGACCTGCGGGTTGCCATGCGTCAAACTTACGTTTAATACCCAATACTGCAAGTGGTAAGCTACCACCAACTGCTTTAGACATTACAACGACGTCTGGCTCAATACCTGCATGTTCAAAGGCAAACATTTTACCTGAACGTGCAAAGCCAGCCTGTACTTCATCAAGAATCAACACGATGTTGTGCTTTTCAGTCACTTCGCGGATTTTCTTTAACCATTTTACAGGTGCAGTCACTACACCGCCTTCGCCTTGGATTGCTTCCAAGATTACAGCTGCAGGTTTCGTTACACCGCTTTCTACGTCTTCAATGAAGTTTTCGAAATAATACGTTAATGCGTCTACACCCGCTTCACCACCTATGCCTAATGGGCAACGGTATTCATGCGGATACGGCATAAATTGAACACCCGGCATTAAGCCGTTCACAGCATTTTTAGCAGACAAATTACCTGTCATTGCTAAAGAACCGTGAGTCATACCATGGTAGCCACCTGAGAAGCTGATTACTGAACTACGACCTGTGTAAGTTTTTGCTAATTTAATTGCTGCTTCTGTACCATCTGCACCAGACGGGCCACAGAACTGTAGACAATACTCTTCTTTACCACCAGGTAATTGCTCAAGTAGTGCTTCAGTAAAAGCATCTTTTAAAGGCGTTGTTAAATCCAAAGTATGCAATGGGAGGCCACTTGCAAGTGTGTCTTGGATACTTTGAATTACCGCAGGATGATTATGGCCTAATGCCAATGTTCCTGCCCCAGCTAAACAATCGAGGTACTCTGTACCTTCAACATCAGTAACCCAACAACCTAAAGCTTTTGCTATCGCAAGTGGAAGTTTACGCGGATAGCTACGAACATTGGATTCCATCTGGCTTTGGCGAGTCAAATAGTATTCGTTAGTAGAATTAGTGGCAGGGTTTACAGAAGAAACGCTCATATCGAATTACCATCTCTGATATGGGTTGAAAGAAATAAGTCGGGTGACTTGCGGTCCTTTGACTCGGTGCTTTATGAGTTTCTAGTTAGCTTTAAAAGCTCTTTGAGTATGGGCTAACTAGGAGGCGGATGATACAGACTTTTTCAAGAAAATAAATCACTTTTATGATCAAATAAAAAGATAATTTAGAGAAAAAACAGATCTATTCCATGGATATCTTGAATTATCATCTTACAGTGTGACAAAACAAAGAAAACCTTTTTATTTTATGCTTTTTTACAACTTATGAATGATTATTGTAATCTTCAATTATTTAAACAACTAAGTGCTGATTATTTAAATAAATATTCATCAAGCACTGCATTTATTTTTCTTGAAAGATTTACAATCCCACCACAGATTTTCCTTTAATCCATCACAATCCCCTTTTAAGATAAGAGCATAAGCTAAATTAGTCATTCTGAAAGAAGAATAGGTCATAACAATGCGTAAAATTATCTTATCTACTGTTTTATTAGCATCCGGTCTAGGTTTGGCAGCAGCAACTCAAGCAGCCGACCCACTCAATTACAACATCGTGAACATTCAGGCGGATGCCACTCGCCAAGTGTCGAACGACCAAATGCATGCCGTTTTATATATTGAAAAGTCAAATAAACAACCGGCTGAACTTGCTACCCAAATCAACCAATTGATGACCCAAGCGGTGAACACAGCCCGTAAATACCCTGCGGTAAAAATCGAAACGGGATCTCAAAGCACCTACCCGATTTATGACAATGACAGTCGTAAATTGAAAGAATGGCGTGGTCGTGCCGAAGTGCGTTTAGAAAGTACAGACTTTAAAGCAGCTAGCCAATTGGTGAGCGAGTTACAACAAAATTTCCAAACTCAATCCATCAGCTTTAGTGTGTCAGATGCACAGCGTAAAAAAGTAGAAAATGAGTTGATGGTTGAAGCCTCTAAAAACTTTCAACAACGTGCCCAAGCGCTCGCTCAAGCATGGAATAAATCAGGCTATAACTTAGTTAATATTAATTTAAATACCAGCAATTATGGTGGTCAGCCTGTACCACGTATGGCCATGATGAAAGCTGCAGCAGCTGATGCAATTCCAGAACAAGAAATGGCAGGTGGTGAATCTAAAATCACGGTCAGTGCAAACGGCTCTATCCAGTTTAAATAATTAAATTCATTTTAAAAAACCGTGCTTTAGCGCGGTTTTTTTGATTACAAATTTCACTTATTCTTTATTTAAATTAAAAAGTCTATTAGCTTAATCAAACTCATAGTTTTAAATGATAATCATCCTTATTTAAATTTATCGCACTCAAGATTATGATACGCGCTCTCTCTCCATTGCTCACACTTTTATGTATAGTTCAAGCAAAAAATCTCTAAAGCTTCAAAATTTCCCGCTATTACCGCTGAGTATTGCCATAGGTATAAGCATGGTTGCCACTATGGCTTCTGCTGCTGAAAATACAGAGACAGCACAAGCAGATGTTTTACCCACCATCACCATTGAAACTCAAGGGAACTGGCTGGAAAACGCCAATGAAAAAAAGGTGCAAAAGCATGCCGGTGCGCGGACCATCATTGACCGTAAACGCTTAAACGAAAGCGCAGCAACATCTCTTAAAGATGCGTTACGCCAAGTTCCTGGTGTTCAGGTTCAAGAAAATAATGGTACTGGCGGTAGCGATGTTTCATTAAATATTGGCGTTCGTGGATTAACTTCTCGCCTCTCTCCACGTTCAACTGTGTTGATCGATGGCATACCAATGTCATTTGCACCGTATGGCCAACCACAGCTTTCGATGGCGCCTGTCTCTTTAGGAAATATAGAATCTGTTGATGTAGTCCGTGGTGCAGGTTCTGTCCGTTTTGGGCCACAAAATGTCGGCGGTATTATCAACTTTGCCACACGTAGCATTCCTGAAGACTTTAAAGGTACCGTGGCATTAAACTCTGAATATGCAACAGGTACAGATCAGGTAAAATTAGGTCCTAGTCTGTTTGTTGGTGGAACATTAGATAATGGTTTAGGTCTTGCCTTACTTTATTCAGGCACTAAAGGCAACGGTTATCGTGAAGCGAACAATAAAAATGACATTGATGATGTCATGTTAAAAACCGCTTATGACATCACTGATCAGGATAAAATCGCGTTAAATTTACATCACTACGATGGTACAGGTGAAATGCCTGAAGGTTTAAGCACTGCTGAATTCGAAGCAAATCCATATCAAACGTCGCATTATCGTGATTTTTTCACTGGCCGTCGTTCAGATGTATCGCTGCGTTATACACATAAAGAGACACGAACAACTTTGAACTTTTAAGTTATTACATCGATTCATTCCGTACCAGCAATCTTGAATCCACCTTAACCAATGGCAATCATCGCTTAGATACTTCACCGCGTGATTATAAAGTCTTTGCCATTGAGCCACGTTATTCTCGTAGCTATAGCTTAGGTAGCACGCTGAATGAAGTGACTGTAGGCTACCGTTATATGGATGAAGAAAGCACCGAGTTCGCAGGCCGTACTGAATACGCTGCAGATGCTGAACCCGGTCAGTTTATAGCACGTACCCGCAGTGCGGGTGGCACCAAAGCACACGCAGCTTATATTGATAACCGTATAGAACTAGGTAAATGGAATATTACACCTGGCGTTCGTTTTGAATTGATTGATACGCAAAACAGTTTTAGTGCCTATAAAAATGGCGTATTACAAAATACTGTTCATCCATCAATCCAATCAGATGAATTTTTACCAAGTTTAGCTGTCCTGTATAAAGCAACAGACCATTGGAATTTCTTTGCTAATGCAGGTGTTTCTTTTGGTCCACAGCAATATAACCAGTTAGCGACAACACAAGGCACTACAGCGGTCACCACCTTAGATGGCTTACATCCTGAAAAGTCTAATAACTATGAAATTGGTACCAAATATTTAGGCAATGGTTTGAGCGCTGAATTAACTGCGTTTTATCTAGATTTTGACAAAGAACTGATTTTAGAACGTGATGCTGCAAACAATGGCATTTGGACTGACCTCGGTGCTACAAGTCATAAAGGGATCGAAACCGGTTTTAGCTATGACTTTGGACATTTAGCTAACAATCTCGAAGGCTTAAAAGCCTATGGTAATTACACCTATACCAAAGCAGTTGCTGAAGCAGGTAACTTTAAAGGTAAAGATTTGCCCTTCTATTCACAAAATGTCGCAAACTTTGGCTTAGGCTATAAATACGATGCTTGGTCAATCAATGCCGACATGTATGCTCAATCTAAACAACGTGCCCCAGCTAACCAAGATTCGGGGATCTACCAAACTGAAGAAACGGCAAATGGTAAACTGGGCGATATTCCAGGCTATTCAACTTTTGCTGTGCGTACCGGCTATGACTTTGGCGGTTCGCTACAAGGGGTTAAAGTTGCTGCTGGTATTAAGAATGTCTTTGATAAACAGTATTTCACCCGTTCATCAGATGCAACAGGTGGTAAATATATAGGTCAACCACGTAGCTTCTTCTTACAAACTTCATTCGACTTTTAAACTGGTCTAAATATCAAAATCCCACCGCGTGTGGGATTTTTATTGAACAACACATATGGACATCCACATATTCATATGTGAAGATATATGTAAATCCATATATACAGATAAACATGGAACAGACTGAATTTTTCAAATTACTTGCAGATGAGACTCGTCTGAACATCATCATGCTGTTGGCATGTAAAGGTGAACTCTGCGTCTGCGAACTCACTGAGTATCTTGAATTAAGCCAACCCAAAATTTCACGTCATTTGGCTTTACTGCGTTCATCAGGTGTGCTGAGTGATCAGCGTAAAGGTCAATGGGTTTATTACTCCATTCACCCTGTACTGCCTACTTGGTGTACACAAATACTTGATGTCATGCGTCACCAAGAACGATTTAAAAATCTCGATTTAAACTCTCCGAAAGGCACTACAACATTGTGTGAAACGCTATGAATTTTTTATTTCTATGTACTGGCAATAGCTGCCGCAGCATTTTATCCGAAGTACTTTTTAACCATCGTGCCCCTGAAGGTTTCCATGCCTATAGCGCAGGTAGTAAACCTTCAGGACAAGTCCACCCGTTTACCTTGAAAACCCTACAAAACCTCAATCTACCGACTGAGGGTTTGTCGAGTAAAACCATCGCAGCATGTGAACAATATCAACCCGATGTGGTAATTACCGTCTGTGGTTCTGCCGCTCAAGAAGCTTGCCCAATTTACTTAGGCTCTGCCATCAAAGCCCACTGGGGCTTAGAAGATCCTTCCCATTTAGAGCTTGTAGATGAAATAAAACTTGCAGCATTTCTTGATACCGTGGCGCATATTAACCGCCGTTTAGATGCTTTATTTGCACTCGATTTTACGCAATTAAGTCGTGAAGAACTCAACCTAGAAATCCAAAAAATTTCAGAGATCCAATAATGGCTGCTGCAAAACTGTCATTTCTAGACCGCAATCTAACGCTATGGATTTTTATCGCAATGGGGCTAGGCATTGCGATTGGCGTGTATATTCCAAGTGCTTCAAGGGCTTTAAATCAACTCAATATCGGTGATGTCAATATTGCGATTGCCATTGGTTTAATCCTGATGATGTATCCGCCTTTGGCTAAAGTGGATTACAAAGCCCTGCCTGAAGTGTTTAAAGATAAACGTACCTTGTACCTATCACTGGTTCAAAATTGGTTAATTGCGCCTTGCCTGATGTTTATTTTGGCGATCGTTTTTTTACAACACTACCCTGAATACATGACCGGTTTGATTCTGATTGGTTTAGCACGTTGTATTGCGATGGTTCTGGTTTGGAATGATTTAGCTTGCGGGGATAACCAATACGTTGCGGCTTTAGTGGCATTTAACAGTATTTTCCAAATTGCATTTTTTAGTACCTACGCATGGTTCTTTTTGAGTTTTTTACCGCCTTATTTTGGTATAGAAGCACAAGTGATCCAAGTCAGCTTTTGGACCATCACACATGCAGTATTGGTGTATCTAGGCATTCCCTTCCTGCTCGGTTTCCTAACGCGTGCCATATTGGTAAAACAAAAAGGTCTGGATTGGTATAAAAATCAATTTATACCCAAAATCAGCCCCATCAGTTTAATGGCATTACTCTTTACCATTGTGGTGATGTTTAGCCTCAAAGGTGCAGATGTCTTGAGCCTTCCAATGGATGTACTGCGTATTGGCATTCCCCTCACGATCTACTTTGTGGTGATGTTTTTCATTAGCTTTTTGATGAGCAAATGGATGGGTAATAATTACGCCAAAACCACTGCCATATCCTTTACCGCAGCGGGTAATAATTTTGAACTTGCCCTCGCTGTTGCCATCGCCACCTTTGGCATTGCATCTCCGATTGCATTTACCACGATTATTGGCCCATTGGTTGAAGTGCCTGTGCTTATTGCATTAGTGAGTGTATCGCTCTGGCTAAAACGCAAATGGTATAAAGAGAACTAAAATGAAGCTCCCCAATATTCAACTAGATTTACTTGAAACACCGCGTTTTGAACAAGTTCAAGCTAAAGCACTTGAACATCCGCCACGCATTCTGCTGCTATATGGCTCTAACCGTGAACGCTCATTTAGCCGCCTAACGGTATTGGAGGCGGGTCGAATCCTTGAACATTTTGGTGCAGAAGTCAAAATTTTTCATCCTAAAGGTCTTCCACTGCCTGAAGATGCTGAAACTTCACATCCCAAAGTTCAGGAATTACATGAATTACTTGCATGGTCTGAAGGCATGGTTTGGTGTTCGCCAGAACGACATGGTGCGATGAGCTCTATATTGAAAGCACAAATTGATTGGATTCCTTTAGCGTCAGGTGCCATTCGTGCTACTCAAGGTAAAACGCTGGCGTTAATGCAAGTCAGTGGTGGTTCGCAATCTTTTAATGCTGTTAACCAAATGCGCATCCTTGGGCGTTGGATGCGGATGATCACGATTCCAAATCAATCTTCCGTTGCAAAAGCATTTTTAGAGTTTGATGAAAATGATCGCATGAAACCTTCCTCTTATTACACTCGCATTGTCGATGTAATGGAGGAACTATATAAATTTACCCTACTCACACGTGGTCAATCTGCCTACCTCACAGATCGCTATTCTGAACGAGTTGAAAGTGCGGAAGAACTCTCTAAACGGGTTAATCAAAAGAACCTTTAATGAAAAAACTCCTGCATCTGTGCAGGAGTTTTGGTCTAAAAAATTCATCAACTTTAACTTAAGACAATAATTTATAAAATAATGTCGTTGAATCTAATGCACCCGTATGGCCCAATGAAAATTGTGGAATGATCCCGGTTTTTATAAAGTTAAATTTTTCATACAGCCTTTCAGCGAAATCGCCTGTACGCGTATCAAGTACAAGTAATTTCAAGTTCAAGTGTTTTGCTTGATCTTCTGCAAGTGTTAATAGTTGGTGAGCAATGACTCGCTGACGTACCTTTGGATGCACCATAAGTTTTTCAATCTCAGCACGATGCAGTGCATTGGCTTTGGTGGCACGAACCAATTGTACTGTGCCCACAATTTCACCGCTTTGTAGCGCCGCCCACAAAAAGGTTTTATGCTTTTGAATATCCTTTGTCACAGCAGACCAATATTCATCATAGTGCGACTTAGATTCTTTAGCTAAAAAACCCAGTGATGCACCATCTTGCACACATTGTGCCAATAATTCGCACAGTTGAGCCTGCTCATCTTTTAGATCTTGAATGTTTAAATATTGAATTTCGCTCATCTTCTTTTCCTCTTATTTCTATTTTTATCGTTATATTCAAATGGCATGCCATAAAAAATCCCGCTCGGAAGCAGGATTTTGATCTTTCAATTTAGTAAATCGCCATGTGATTGCGATGGATCATTTCAAGTGATCGGGCTTCCCCTAAAACTTGATGAACCTTATCTGAGGCCAAACCTTTGACGATTTCTGCCGAACGTGAACTGAAGTTTACACGACCGACGGCAACACGATGACCTTGTGTATCGACACATTCCACCACATCACCACGTTCGAAATGCCCTTCAACTGCTTTCACACCTACAGGTAATAAACTGCGGTGATTATCACGAATGGCTTTGACTGCGCCATCATCAATTACTAAACGACCAGCTGTTTGTAAGTGTGCAGCTAACCATTGTTGATGGGCTGTGACACGGTCATTATCCGTAATGAATAAAGTACCGAGTAATTCACCGGCCATCACACGTGAAAGCACATTGTCGCTATCGCCGCTTGCAATCACTGTTGGACAACCTGACTTGGCTGCCAAACGTGCCGCACGAACTTTGGTCAACATACCGCCACGACCGAATTTACCGCCGCCGCCAGCCATATCGAATAATGATTCATCCATTGCACGTACTGTATGGAACAGTTTTGCATCTGGATTCGAACGAGGGTCAGAGTCGAACATACCTTCTTGGTCAGTTAGAATCACCAAGAGGTCTGCATGAACCTGTCCAGCCACCATCGCAGCTAAAGTATCGTTATCGCCAAAGCGGATTTCGTCAGTCGACACTGTGTCATTTTCATTGATCACAGGAATCACACGCCAATCGATCAAATGCTGCAAAGCATCACATGAGTTTAAATAGCGACGACGGTCTGCCAAGTCATCATGCGTTAACAGCACTTGTGCTGTACGAATCGAACGTTGTTCTAATACGCTAGACCAAGTATGAATTAAGCCCATCTGACCAATGGCAGCACAAGCCTGTAGACTGGGTAGATCTGTGGGTCGGTTGTCCAAATTCATACGAACCATCCCTTCAGCCACAGCACCGGAAGACACAAGAATGATCTCGTGTCCTGCATTGTGTAGTTCTGCAATTTGTCCCGCCCAATGCGAGATTGCATCCAGATCTAACCCTTTTCCGTTTGCTGTGAGTAGTGATGATCCGATTTTAACAACGATACGTTTACAACCCTTGAGCTGACGTTGCCCATCTACCACTTCTATCATCTTGTCCTCAGACTTGTTTGCTTTGACACTTATTCAGCAATTAACGTACGTAGTACGATTCTGCCTCATCATCACCGTCTTCAAATTCATCATCAAAGTCTTCACCTTGACCTGCCAGACGTTGTTGACGACGCATTTCACGATATGCTTCTTTCGCAGCAAGCGTTTGCTCACGTGTTTCAGCTTCAAGCTGATCACGGAATGCTTTAACTTCTGCAGCATATTCAGGATCTTCAGTTTCGCGTTCGCGCTGCTCTTCAATTTGATCCATCAGGTAATACACAACGTCTTTAGTACCTTCAAACGTTAAACCTGAAGTTTTGAATACAGGGCCTTTCCACTGCAACTCTTCGAGAATGTGATCACACCATTCATCACGCGTTTCAGCCGCCAATTGGTCTACTTTATTGAGTACCAATACAACAGGTAATTTTGAAAGTGTTGGGGAGAATTTTTTCAACTCTTCCAAAATTGCTTTTGCATTGTACGCAGGGTCAGAACCATCAATCGGTTGAACATCTACGATGTGCAATAAAATACGTGTACGCGCCAAGTGTTTCAGGAATCGAATACCTAGACCAGCACCTTCTGCAGCCCCTTCGATTAGACCCGGAATATCCGCCATTACAAATGAACGGTGACTATCGGCATCAACCACACCTAGGTTTGGCACCATTGTGGTAAATGGATAATCTGCAACTTTTGGTTTTGCTGCTGAAACTGCACGGATAAAGGTTGATTTACCCGCATTTGGCATACCCAACAAACCAACGTCTGCGAGTACTTTTAATTCAAGACGAATTTCACGATATTCGCCTTTTGAGCCGTGTGTACATTTACGTGGAGAACGGTTGGTTGAAGATTTGAAGTGAGTATTACCCAAACCACCTTCACCACCTGCTGCCACTAACACACGCTGACCGTCAGCCACTAAGTCGCCGATGATATCGCCAGATTCTGTATCTACAATTGTTGTGCCCACTGGAACGAGCAATACGGTATCTTCACCGCCACGGCCTGAGCAGTTCGCTCCACGACCATTTTTAGCACGTTCTGCACGGAATTTACGTGTATAACGATAATCTACTAGGGTACTTGTGTCGTTGTCGGCTTGAACGTATACGTTACCGCCACGACCACCATCACCACCATCTGGACCACCAAATGGTACGAATTTTTCACGGCGAAAACTGGCTACGCCATTGCCACCGTCGCCAGCCTCTACGGTAATGACTGCTTCATCAACAAAGCGCATGTTTGCCAATCCTCTAAAAACTTTAAAACCGCTTATTCTGCCATATTTTAAAGAATTTCTCGAACAATATTATTCAGCAATACTATAAATTTCATTCATCTTGGTGCTGATGCAAATTTTTAGGAAAATCCGCACATCGCTCGAAAATCTTTAGCTCATCATCAAAATAGCTTTGATAAATAGCAAACGAATTTCACTCCCCATTTCTGAAAGCTATTTACGTGCATTTTCCTTGGCTTCAATAATTTCAGGCAAGGTTCGTTCAACCCAACCAATCAGATGCATTAACTTTTCTGCAGCCTGTGAGCCCATTAAAGTCAGTTGATATTCAACTTTGGGTGGCACGACTGGATAGACTGTCCGTAAGATAAAACCATCTTGCTCGAGCATTTTCAGCGTTTGAGCCAGCATCTTTTCGCTTACCCCTTCGATACGTTGCTTAAGTTCACTAAAACGGTGTACCCCTTCAGTCAAACAACGTAAAACTAATACTGACCATTTATTGGTGAGATGTTCCAATATTTCTCGAGATGGACAATCTGTGGATAAAACTTGACCTAATAATTTACTTGTAGCGTATGTGTTCATTAAATCTTTCCTCAAAGTCACTAACTTACTTTTTGGTACGTACTTACATTTAGTAAGTTAACAGATTAAGATTCAACCATCAAGATCATTGATTCAACAATCAGAGGGTTTAAATATGAAAATCGCAATTACAGGTGCAACAGGTCAACTAGGCCAATTGGTCCTTCAATTTTTATTGAAAGAAACCGCGGCCGAAAACATCATCGCTTTAGTTCGATCACCAGAAAAAGCAGCATCTCTACAAGCTCAAGGCATCGAACTTCGTCATTTTGACTATGATCAACCAGATACACTTGTTCCTGCACTACAAGGTGTCGATAAATTATTACTCATTTCTGCCAATGAAATTGGTCGGCGTACTCCACAACACAAAGCCGTAATTGATGCTGCAGTAGAAGCGAAAGTTCCATATCTTGCTTATACCAGCCTGTTACGTGCAGATACGTCACCATTGGGTTTATCTCAAGAACATCGTGAAACAGAAAGTCTGATTCAAGCTAGTGGTTTAACCTATACCTTCTTACGAAATAACTGGTATGTCGAAAACTATCTTGCTGCTGCAGGACATGTGGTGGAAACAGGTACCTTATTTGGTGCAGCAAAGGATGGGAAAATTAATGCAGCGACCCGTGCTGACTATGCTGAAGCAGCTGCAAAAGTACTTACAAGCTCTGGTCATGAGAATAAAACCTATGAACTTGCAAGCTCAGACAGTTTCACATTGGCACAGCTTGCTGAAACCCTACAGCAAGTTTCAGGTCAAAATGTTCACTATCAAAATCTAACTACAGAAGACTATACACAAGGTCTATTACAAGCTGGATTACCTGCTGGTCTTGTAGATGTGATCGTCGATGCCGATATCAATAGCATTGACGGTGCGATGCAAAGTGATCGTAAGGACTTGGAACAGTTACTCGGTCACCCAACTACTTCTCTACGTAGTGCTGTTGAAGCTGCTTTAAAATAAGATTGAACCCACAAAAAAGCCCGAATTGATTCGGGCTTTTTTTGAGTTGAATCATGCTTATGGATGTACATTTTTTATCGGCAAATCCATATTCATATCTAAATTTGCCTTGGTATTACGCTCTGCGTTGTACATCGTGGCATTAAAGGTTGCAATTTTTCGCATGGTCATCGGGTCATTCAGTTTTAGCTGTGGTGCAAACTGATGTACCACATGCAAATCAACTTTTTCATTAAACTCAAAATACACAGGGCCATTAAAATTAATTCGAATAGGAATGTTATAGGTTCTTTTCAAATGAAAAGGCACATCTAACTTGACAGGAATGTCCATTTTTAAGGGAAATTTCGGCACAAGTTTATTTTTAATCACCAAATCTGTGGTCGCCTCAAGCGGCATCGTCTGGTTAATTTGAATATTGGTGGAATAATCAATATCCACTGAGATCGGAACCTCTACACTAAACTGCAAATCTGCCAGATATTTTCCCTTTAAGGGCAGTTACAGCTTCCGATCTAAAGCAATCTGCGTATCCAACGTCCCGATGGACTGCGTTTGCAAATAATTGCCAACGGAAATTTTGGTGGGTAGTGAATGCGACAATTGAATATCTGCATTTTTTGCACGTACTTGCATCGACGCATAAATATTTAAATACAACCAAAATAGTACCGCAACCAACAATGCAACTGCGATAAAACTCAAAATGATACGCTTCGCCGATTGAAATATCCACATGGCTTACTCCTGAGCTTTCGCTTCAGTTTTGGCATGCTCTCTATTGAGTCGCATTGTTTTTAGTGGAATCACCAATTCACCCTTTTTAATTTGAACGGGCAACGTATTTTGTACGTCCACTGTCGCTTTCAATGCCGTTTTAATTGGAACATTCAAATTACCTTCAATAGGAATGTTGGTTTTTAAATTTGCATTGAGTGGAATATGCAGGTTTTCTTTCAGCACGGTTTTGACTGGCGCATCAAATTTTAAATGTACTTTTTGCTCCAAAGGCACATTCATATTTACTGAAATATCCAATTGTATCGGGATATCACCTTTGAGTGGCAATGTCACATCCTGCCCCATGACTCTGACTTTCACTTTGGTATTCACAGGAAGGTTTTGATTCACTTTCAAAGTTTCACGCACTGGAATCGTGGTCTTGATCGGGACTTGATTATCAAAATACACCCGTGGTGTCAGCGTTTGAGTTAAGGGAATATTTAAATTTTCATGTATCGGAATTTCAGCATTCACCCGCCCTGTCACATCCACATCCAAGGCATCATGAATTTTGACTTCGGCTTGTAATGGCTCTTGCAGGTCGATATTGACGTTTTGATTTTCTAGTGGGATATAAATATTAAAGTGCTTAAACACCCAAATGGCGATGAGTACACCACAGAGTGCAGCAAACACAATAAATGCCAATCCACTGAGCATGTGCTTTGCTTGCAAACTAAATTCCTTTTGCTTTTTTATTTTTACAGCTTTATTTTGAACACATTACCCAAACCAGTTTGCAATTTTTTGTATTTATTTCTTTAATGATTTCATTAACTTAAAACTTGAATATTTTAGTTGGCTTTTTCATTATAAATGACTCACACGCATCTAACAGTGGCAGAAATAACAAGACATTTCGATGCTTTTGATCAATCCATTCATCGTCTATGCCTTAAGCTACTCATCCCTACTCTTTAGATAAAAAAAAGAGCCTCAAATGAGACTCTTTTTTAGCTTTCACAAATTATGCATTTGTTTCAGCAGGAACTTTTGGATAGCTTACGCCGCCCATTTGTTCAGCAATGCGAAGTACCTGGCAGCTATAACCTACTTCGTTATCATACCAAACGTAGCAAGTTAAACGGTTGCCTGAAGTGATGGTCGCTTGAGCGTCGAATACACCTGCAGTACGAGAACCGATAAAGTCAGAAGATACAACTTCAGTCGAGTTTGTATAACCGATTTGACCTTGAAGGTTAGAATTGATTGAGATTTGGCGAATGTATTCATTTACTTCATCACGATCAACTTCTTTGTCTAAAGTCAGGTTCAGAATTGCAAGAGATACGTTTGGCGTAGGAACACGTACAGAGTTACCAGTCAACTTGCCTTTCAGTGCAGGAAGTGCTTTCGCAACCGCTTTAGCAGCACCAGTCTCAGTAATAACCATGTTCAATGTTGCAGCACGGCCACGACGATCAGCTTTATGGTAGTTGTCGATCAGGTTCTGGTCGTTTGTGAACGAGTGAACTGTTTCAACGTGACCATTGATCACTGTGTATTTGTCGTTTAACACTTTCAGTGTTGGAGTGATCGCATTGGTAGTACAGCTTGCAGCAGAGATGATTTGATCTTCATCAAGGATGTCAGCCTGGTTCACACCAAATACAACGTTCTTCATGTCACCTTTACCAGGTGCAGTTAGAATTACACGTGCAGCGCCAGCGCATTTAAGGTGCTGTGCAAGACCTTCAGAATCACGCCATTTACCTGTGTTATCGATTACAAGTGCATTGTTAATACCGTAAGCAGTGTAATCAACTTCAGATGGGTTAGACGCATAGATCACTTTGATGAAGTTACCGTTTGCAATGATTGCTTCGTTTTCTTCATCAACAGAAATCGTACCTGCGAATGGACCATGAATAGAGTCACGACGTAACAAAGACGCACGTTTTTCTAAGTCACCGTCAGATGATTTACGAACAACGATTGCTTTAAGGTTAAGACCACGGCCTAAACCAGATTGGCTGATCATCAAACGTGCAAGGATACGACCAATACGACCGAAACCGTAAAGTACAACATCACGGTTTTCAACGTTAGTTGCATTGCCTTCAAGTGATTTCACAGCGTCAGCAACGAATGCGTCAACATCACCGCCTTTTTCTTTGAACTCAACAGCAAGTTTGCCAAGATCAATTTCAGCAGTACCGATGTTTTCGATTTTCGCTAAAGCTTCAAGAATTGGGAAAGTGTTCACAACTGAAAGTTCAACGTCAAGTACGCGAGTACGACGATGCGCTTTAAGAATTTGGATAACCGAACGGTTAATTAAAGAACGACCGTATACTGTAGCTACGATGTTTTTTTCACGATATAACTGACCCACTAGGGCAATCATACGTTCCGCGATTTCTTCACGGTTTTTCCAGCGACCTTGGTGCTCTGCATGTAGGGCAACGATAGTGTCTTTGCTCACAGATACGTCCTCTAATTAATTGTAAATCTAAGCATAAATTTCAAAACCCCACAATTGTAATGGAAAACTGAAAATTAATGAATCTAAAAGCAGATTTCGACAAGGTTATTTTGTTATATATTCACTATCAATTTTCAAAATAATCATGATTAGTATTATGATTTTATAGCCGAAAGTTGAAAAACAGGCTTTTTCGCAGATTTTTGTCACAAAATTTCAAATGTAGTTTTATCAACCAGATCTCAGCAGATTTAGCTCAAAGATGAACGAATATTTATATTTTTCAAATTGTGGTGTTTTTTATTTTGCTCAATTTATAGTATTTTTACTGATGCTAAGCTCGTAATAATAAGTTCACATTTTTAAATGATTTTTAAGAATATTCGACGGAGTCTTACACCTGAGGTTTGAATAAAGGGTTTAGCCTTCAGCTGGAGGTACTCTTACGAAACGTTGTTTCTCATTTGGCAAAATGAGAAGCGTGCTTCATAAGGAAACCATCTTGCGGAGCAATGCTCCTCACCGCAAAACTCGTTCACTACTGTCAATTTATTCAAAGTATTGCAAAAACATTTTTTATTAGAAATAACCTTGTCTTAGACAATTGAGGATAACATTACCGAGTATCGTTCTTTTATTTGGATCAAATTACGCCTCTAATGTTACTGCCTAACATTAGTTTTAAAGTCAGATCAATATTTAAAATTCTGTTAATTTTTCAGATTCTCAGCAAACTTTTCCAAATTAAAATCAAAGAAATTTACACTCAGCTCTAATATTTTCGGTAGTGCATTTAAACCATTCTCTCCAGTACTAATCGCAAAATATCTCTGATCACTAAAAGACTGCACCTTTAAGGCATTTTCACATGGCTCAAAATCGAGATTGACGAGCTGTGACGCATGTTCCTTTAGCAACATTAAAACCTGCATATAAGTTTGTCGCTTTTTTTGCTGCTGCGCTTTTAAAGCATCGGCTTCAAGGCTTTCATACTCCCCTGTTTTCGTCATGCGTTTGGAAAATCCAACATGCGCGCCATGGGCACCCGTATTTTCTACAATTACGTCTTTAGCAAAGATCTTCTGTTGATCCTCGTTCGGCTGCAAGAGCGCTTTCAACGCCGTATGAATTTGCTGTGACTGCTGATGATGTAACTCCCAATCATCTTCGTTTTGAACATGAAAAATGTGCGTACGCCGTTTCAACAAAAGCACCTGCCAAGCCTGTAGTTGAAGTCGCAGTCGCTTCAACTCCAAACTTGCCTCAAACTTAGGGCAACTACTCAAGACGTTTAGACTCGTGATGAGCTTCTGAGATATTTGCATGCTATGGAAAAATACAAAGTCATGCTGTATCTGCTCACTCAGTTGATATTGAACAGTCTGATGTAAGGGCTTCAATATCAATGTATTGAACTGCTGCTCAAAAGCAGGTAAAACCGTCGCTAATTGAGTAGCATCCTCTACATGCAGCATTAAAAGTAGATGCTTATCTACCCGTGTATGTAGTTGCTGCATTAAATTTTGTAGATCTAAATGTATAAAACCTGCAATGGATGCCAACTTTGAGACTCGAAATTTTAATTGTTCGATCTGCTGATTCTCTAAAGCAGTAGTTAAATCTATGGCCACCCCATCAAAAACGTCGTCTGCTAAGGCATCATTATGCTTTGTCGATAAAAACCGAGTTGCTGAATACTGCGTCGTCCAATCTAAATCAGGCGACAAAATATAAATAAACTCAGATGTTTGTACAATTTGTAAATATCGCGTTTTTTGTTCACGCTTTAAATAATATTTAAAAATCGGATGTTGCCAAACCTCAGATGATTTCGGGATAGAAGCATCAAAAACTTGCCCTAACATATGTGACTTTAAGAAAATCTCGATCAAGAAAATTTTAACTTGCAGAGCAGTGAGTTGACGTGCATCACTCGGCGCAATCAAATCCATTTCACGAATGATTTGTGCGGCATTTAAAATAAAATGCCGATGTAATACGTTTTTTTCATGCTGTAATTCAAAATCTTCTTCTGCATCTATTTTATTGATATAGAGTAGGTTTTCTTCTAATTTTTGCGCAACTTGAATACTCTGGGTCAATATCCTAAGTTCTTCGAGCTGTGTTGCCAAATACTGTGCATGCTCACGCATGACATCATATTTTAGTACTTTCATCAGCATACCCAAATTCATCGGTACATCGCTTTGATACGACTGTGATGAAGACTCCCAACGAATACCTTTTTGCGATAACACCTGCTGTATCTGTGCTAAATTGGATTGATCAAGATCAGTGCATACTTCAGATACAATACTCCGCCAATGCTGATCCAACACAGGCTCTAGCTGCAAAAGTTTAGCGTTTTGATGAAATGGGACAACCACTGACTGCTTCCTGTATCTTGGTTCTTTAATCGATCTTTTATCGATTTCAGTTTATTTTTATCTAAAATAAATATTTTTGTACACCATCATTCAATGCTGTTCTTCCTAAACAACAAATTGAATCATGGCGTGTTTTAGTTTTCTAAGTTTAAGATTTTATTAAAAAACAGCAAGCATTAATTGTAAACTGATCAATTTAACGTACCAGCATTTTCAGTCTAAGAATCGATTCGATCATTTAACGCTTTTACATTTTTTGCTAGCGCACGTTCATTTTGCTTTTGTTTAAACAGATGTAAGACGCCTTCTATTACCAATAACAACACTGCACCCCAAATTGGAATATAAGTTAGCCATTCTTCGGCTTCTACTCGCTCCCCCAATGCGATCGATGCAAAGGCTAACAACACGGGTTCTAAATAACTCAACAAACCAAAAATCACAAATGGCAGATAACGACTCGCCAACATATAGCTACCTAAGCCAAGTGCGCTCAAAAAACCAAGTCCTAAAACCGCCAAAATCAGATACGGGAATAACGACATCAGCGCTAAACTATCGCTATGAATAAATCCTAAATAAAAGGCTACAGGCAGAATTAAGCAAAGATCCCACCAAAAACCACCCAAATGATCGGTTTTAAAGGTACGACGTAAAAAGAAATAAATCGGATAAGCCACAGCAACATAGACAGTTTCCCACGCGATACTGCCAATACGCCAAATTTCGTGGCCGACCCCTAAAATTGCCAATGCCACGGCAGCCATCTGCCATTTAGACAGCTTTTCTTTATACAGTACACATCCAACCAGAACCATTACTAAGGGCAATAGAAAATACCCTAAAGATACTTCTAGCCCTCGGCCATTAATTGGTCCCCACAAAAACAACCAAAGCTGTGTAGTACATAAAAATGAACTAATGATTAACCAAATGAGAAAGATCGGTTGCTTGACCACACGCCAAAAAATTTCACTGACTTTGTTTAAATCTTTCATCCACCACATAAATAAGGTTAAAAATGGCAAGGTCGCCAACATGCGCCATGCAAAAGTTTGCTCGCTATCTAGAGGTTTTAAAAAGATGGTAAAGAAATACAAAATACCGAAAGTGACCGATGCCAATACAGACAATGCAACGCCTTTATACATCTTTCACTCCAGTCCAAATGACTACATAATCTTGATATTTTGCTTGATGAATCAAGCTTCTCGCCTGGACATTCTAGCAAATAAAAAACCATGCACAGGCATGGTTTTTTAGCATTTGTTCAATTATTTAGGTTTTAGGTTTCACTGTCTGCTTGGTATGAATAATATCTGATAAGTCATAACCGACAGATTGAGCATAATTTAGATATTCCTGAATCACTTCCTGATCTGGATGAGCCGAACGAGAAAGAACCCACATATATTTACGACGTGGCTCACCCACCAAAACTGTTTGATAGTCTTCATCGGCTTTGAGTACCCAATAATCACCACGCCCCACAGGCAACCAACGAATGGCTTCTGGTAAGAAACTAACTTTTAATTTCGTGTTAAACGGTGCATTTTGTACAAATGCCTCGCCTATTGATTGCTTCTTGGTACCATCTTTAGATACACAGCGATTATTTACATTAATGTTGCCATTTTCATTTAGCGTGTAAACCGCAATCACATCACGGTCACAGCTTTTTTGAAAAACCATAGGCTTACGAGCTACTTCATACCACATACCTAAATAACGATCGAGCTCGACTTTTTCCACAGTCTGTAACGGTTTCGTCTGTGCATAGGCCATTGTGGCTGCACCCAAACCAATTAACACTGCTGCACCAAGTGCAATTTTTGCGAGCTTAAAACCTGCTTTGGGAATATTCGTTGTTGTCATTTTATGCCTCATTTCGCTGCAAAATTATCGATAAAATAAAGTAGATTCTTTTCTCGTGATTTTACTCTAGCGGAAAAAATTGCTCTAAAAATCATTTTCTTGTCTGAATTATGTATGTCATTCAAACAATATTCCGCATCTTGTCTAACAAAATTATGAAATCATCTGTGCTTTTAAACGCAAGATTTCATCGCGTAAACGAGCCGCTTGTTCAAACTGTAATTCCTTAGACGCTTTTAGCATTTCTTTTTCCAACTTATTCATATGTTTTGCCAGAAGTTTTGGATCCGACATCAAATGACGTTCATCTGCAGTTAATGCCTTGGCCTGATCTGAAATTTTTTCATCGATTTCATCATCTGTCAGCACTTCACCTGTATCAATATCATTGACGTTTTGACGCACTGCACTGCGTGGCGTAATGCCATGTTCAAGGTTAAATGCAATCTGTAAATTACGACGACGATCCGTTTCATCAATGGCTTTTTGCATGGAGTCAGTCATACGATCTGCATATAAAATCGCTTTACCGTTTAAGTTACGCGCTGCACGACCAATGGTTTGAATCAAAGAACGCTCAGAACGCAAGAAGCCTTCTTTGTCTGCATCTAAAATGGCGACTAGAGACACTTCTGGCATATCTAAGCCTTCGCGCAGTAAGTTAATCCCAACAATTGCATCGTATACACCCGAACGCAATTCATGGATAATTTTAGTGCGCTCAACAGTGTCAATATCAGAATGTAAATAAGCGACCTTAATACCATATTCTTTCAAATATGAAGTTAAATCTTCTGCCATACGTTTGGTTAATGTCGTAACCAATACACGCTCATTTAAGTTTTTACGATTATTAATTTCTGACAATACATCATCCACTTGCGTTAACACTGGACGAATTTCAATTTCAGGGTCGACCAAACCTGTGGGTCGAACCACTTGCTCAACGACTTGTTCAGACTTTTCCATTTCATAATGTGCAGGCGTTGCACTGACATAAATGGTCGAAGGAATAATCCGCTCCCATTCTTCAAATTTCATTGGGCGGTTATCAAGCGCACTTGGTAAACGAAAACCGTAATTGACCAAATTTTCTTTACGTGAACGGTCACCTTTATACATAGCCCCAATTTGCGGTACGGTAACGTGCGATTCATCAATGATTAATAAAGCATCATCAGGTACATAATCAAACAAAGTCGGAGGTGCTTCACCAGAAGGACGGCCAGACAAGTGGCGTGAATAGTTTTCAATACCATTGGTATAGCCAAGCTGCTGCATCATCTCTAAATCATAACGTGTACGTTGTTCGATACGCTGTGCTTCGAGTAATTTATCATTTGCACGAAAGAATCCTAGTCGTTCTGCGAGTTCTTCACGAATCGTTCCAATTGCACGCTGTAAATTATCTTTAGGTGTTACATAATGGCTTTTTGGGTAAATCGTAATACGTGGCACTTTACGCACCATTCTGCCTGTCAATGGATCAAACCATCGAACTGAATCAACTTCATCATCAAATAACTCTATTCGAATGGCATTTTGATCAGATTCAGCAGGAAAAATATCAATAATTTCACCACGAATACGGTATGTGCCCCGTAAAAATTCGAGTTCATTTCGGGTGTATTGCATTTCCACCAAACGACGGATGATATCATCACGGCTAATACGGTCTCCTTCCACGATATGCAGAAGCATACTCATATAAGCATTGGGATCACCCAGACCATAAATAGCTGAAACTGACGCTACAATAATTGCATCACGTCGCTCTAATAATGCCCGTGTTGCCGAAAGACGCATTTGGTCGATATGATCATTAATCGATGAGTCTTTTTCAATAAAAGTATCTGAAGATGGAACATAGGCTTCGGGTTGATAATAGTCATAATAACTGACGAAGTATTCCACGGCATTATGCGGAAAGAAGGCTTTAAACTCGCCATAAAGCTGCGCAGCTAAAGTTTTATTATGCGCCATAATAATCGTTGGACGTTGCGTGCGTGCTATCACATTTGCCATGGTATAGGTTTTACCTGAACCTGTTACCCCTAAGAGCAACTGATCATGCATTCCTTTTTCAATCCCCTTCACCAATTTCTCAATCGCTTGAGGCTGATCACCTGCCGGCTGATATTGTGTTACCAGTTCAAAAGGCTGTTTCTGCATCACACTCTTCTTCAACAGTTTTATATGGCTTTATTATGAGGGCAAAGTTGCACAAAACAACGCTAAATTTATGTAAATACCAGAGGCGTGTACGGACTGTAAAATTATAATTCAACATAAACCCATAGATTTTTTTCATGTTTGAAAAATAATTCGCCTGATTTCGCATGTTTTTCTTGAGGAAACTCTTGGCTCTAAAAAAACTCAAGAATAAAGCGTTCATTTATCCCTTATTGATACTTGACCTATATAAATTTCACCTGCAACATGAACAAAAGGACGCCACAGATCAAACTTATGACTTACCAATATCATGACGAAAGTATTGTTAAAAACCTACCCGAAGATACTATTTTTGTTTTTGGCAGCAATATGGCAGGTCAACATACTGGCGGTGCAGCGCGTACTGCCCTAGAGCATTTTGGTGCAATGAATGGTATTGGTCGTGGATGGGCTGGTCAAAGTTTTGCTATTCCAACGATGAATGAGCATTTACAACAAATGCCATTGTCTCAGATTCAACATTATGTTGATGATTTTAAAATCTATACCAAGAATCATCCGAAGACCAAATATTTCATTACTTCGATTGGCTGTGGTGTCGCTGGCTATAAAGTTGAAGAAATTGCTCCCATGTTTAAGGGGATTTCTAGAAATGTTATTTTTCCAATTTCATTCCGTCCTTTCGTTGAAAAAGCTTTACCTAAACTTACTTCGAAACTTCTACATACAATTTTTCAAGACTCGGTAATTTTTGCACCTTCGGCAGATGAATTGGTTGATGTTCTGGCCTTAACAGATAATGAAAAAAGTCTTGCGAAAATTGTGCTGAATACCCAAATGTACCCGACAGATAGCAATGGTCGTGACCGTATTTTTGAAATTGAAGATATTTTGCATGCCCTGAATGGGAAAATATTTGAGTTTCAAAGTAATTCTGAAGGCCCGATGATGTTTGGCGGCGTCATTTTAGCCCTACTTGAACTGTACAATATCAATGAAAAAGATTTCATCGATGTTTGGAAAGCTGAACGTGAAATCGCTGCACCAAAGCCTGAAAATAAAGCCCGTAAAGCCAGCCGCTAAAGGCTCTTTTCACCACATTTGAAACACCCAAAAAGCCAATGTCCATATTGGCTTTTTTTCTACGGTTGATTAATGGTTTTTAGCGACTTAAGTCACATTAAAAATAAAGTTTATTTTACATATCACATTATTTTAATATCATTTTTTTTCATCTTATACTACATGCTGTAATTATCATGAAGAATGACGAGCACATAAAATAGACATGCTAGATTCTCCTTTTTTTGAGCTATCCCCCATTGCCATGTGGCTTGAAGATTACAGTGAAGTCAAAAAACAATTTGATCTCTGGCGTCAGCAAGGTGTGCAGGATCTCTCCACTTTTCTTCAACAAGATGAATCACGTATTCTGCAATGTGCGAGAAAAATAAAACTCTTACAGGTCAACGCAAAAACGTTGGAACTTTATCAAGCACGTGACTTTGAACATTTATGTCAAAACCTTGATTTAGTTTTTCAGGCGGAGATCTGTCAAACACACATTAGAGAATTGGTTGCATTATGGAATGGTGAAACACATTTTTCCCATTCTGCCGTGAACTATACGCTCAATGGACAACGCCTAGACATTCAACTCAAAGGCATCGTGCTACCGAGTCATGAGCAGGATTTATCTGCCGTTTTAATTACGACTGAAGATATCACCTCTTATACTGAAGCTTGCCGTTTACAAGAACAAAGTCGTCATTTGGCAGAAGCGCGTTTTCATTATTCTCCAACCTCACTTTGGGTCGAAGATTTTAGCCGGATTAAAATCAAATTAGATCAGCTACGCGCTTTAGAAATCGAAGACTTTGTCACTTTTTTGGATGTTCATCCCGATTTTGTACAAGAGTGCATTAAAGAAATACTGATCGTTGACGTCAATCAAGCCACGCTTGATTTATTTGGCGCTCCGAACAAAGAAATATTGCTCAAAAATGTACATAAAGTGTTTGCCAAAGAAATGCTGCAAACCTTTAAAGAACAGTTGATTGAACTTTGGAATGGCAATCTACATCATCAACGTGAAGCTATAAATTATGCACTTGATGGCAGTATTCGCCATGTCTTGCTGCAATTTACCGTATTTCCCGATTATCTTGATGATTGGAGCACCGTGCAGGTTGCTTTAACCGATATTACCGCACGTAAAAAGGCTGAAAATTATCTTGAATATTTAGGTAAGCATGACGTTCTAACTAAGCTCTATAACCGTTCATTTTATATCGCAGAAATCAATCGTCTCGAACGCAATCAATTACGTCCTGTTTCTTGTATTTTTATTGATTTAAATGGACTAAAAGAACTCAATGACAGTATTGGGCATGATGCTGGTGACAGTATCCTCAGACGTCTGGGCAACATTTTAAACCAGCTTATTCAGCATACGCCCTATTCTGCTTCGCGCATTGGCGGTGATGAATTTGTCATTCTATTACCGGGTGCAGATGATGCAGCACTGCAAAACTGCTTACAAAGTTTGAATGAGTTGTTATTGGTCGATAACCAATTTTATTCTAATCAACCGATGAGTATATCGATTGGCTGTGCCACCAATGAGCTGAATGAGCGGATGGAAGATATGCTCAAACGTGCCGATCTGGACATGTATCGTCAGAAGAAAAAGTATTATCTCAATAAAGACCGAAGAATTCAGTCTGAAATACGCAATTAACATCAATAATTTGCAATAAAAAAGCCATGGTTTGAACCATGGCTTTTTTATTTAAATCTTTTAACGCTTACCCATCGAACGACGTGTACCGCGTGGTGGCATCCAAGTACGGTCAGCATAACGCTGAGGTTTTGGACGCATATCTTCAAAGATTTCATCCGAAGCATTATCTTCAGCTTTTTTAATCGGAAAAGGCAAATTGACTAAAGCCTTTTTCTTGGGAGGGTTTTGCGTACTCATACGAATAACTCAATTGAATCTGGCGCTATTGTACAAAAAAAATGGTTTTGGTGTAAAAGGCTTTGAGTGAATAGCCTCGATTGGCATATAAAGACTCAATGATAAGCTATGAATTTTTATACTATAGAGGACAACAGCACAAAAAAGTGCTTTGAATATGGTCGTTTTAAACTATTTTATTGACCCAAATCAACCAACACACTGTCACTTATGTCAATAAATATTGAATATATACAAATAGATAGAAACATTTCTAAATTTCAAAAATGTTCGATTTTTTTACACAAATACCTAATTAAAACCTTCAAATAATACAAATCATCAAGAATGTTACAGGACTATTACGTTTATTCTTGTTTTCTATAACATTTTTTACGCACTAATTTTGAATAATGAGCACTTAGAAAAATTATTATCAATTTACGGACATGGAGTCCTTTAAAATGAAAAAAAGTGTATTGTGCATTGCTGCTTCTATGGCTGCCCTACCAATCATCAGTCATGCAGACTCACCATATTTTAGTTTAAAAGATGGCGATGGCTTCAAACGTTTTTCTGTCTCTGTCGGTGCTCTACATGTTATGCCACAAGGTAAAGCACAACCATTCCATGTTGATACATCAGTAAAAAATGGTGAAACAGCCAAAGTTGGTGATATTTCAATTGACGCAGTAAAAGCCAATATGGATCCAGCTATGGATCCAAACATTTCTACTTGGTTTGTCGGTTTGCTCGATAAATTAGGTACGAGTACCTTACCAGCAGGGCTAAGCGGTACTGCTGAAATTAATGGCCTACAAAGTTGGGATAACCAAGGTACTGGCCTTGAAGCCGATGATGTAACCACACTAGGCATCATGACCAACTATTTCTTTACTGATAACATTTCTTTAGAAATGAAAGCGGGTATTCCGCCAAAAGTTGATTTACAAGGATCAGGAAAAATTTATGCGCCATTTGCAGCTATTGCGACACCTGAGTTAGGTATTATCGACCTACCTGAAATCGCAATGAAGAATAGTTTGCTGATTACAGATTTAGAAGCCTACGGCCCAGCGGCATCTGCTCGTGCATGGACCCCCGCTGCAGAAATCCAATATCACTTCGGTAAAACTGGCGTCAATAAATTCCGTCCCTATGTGGGTCTAGGCGTGATGTATGCTTACTTCAATGAATTGGAAATGAATCCACAAATTGAGAAAGATTTGATTGCTGCAGGTCACATGATTGCCAACATTAAAGAAGGTAATGCAGGCGCTTCTTTGGAAGGAAAACCAAGTAAGGCAAATCCCAAAGTTGATTTAGAAGCAACAGATGCATTTGCGCCAGTTGCGACGGTTGGCTTCACCTATGACTTCAATGACAAATGGTTTGCTGTTGGTTCTGTTAGCTATGCACACCTTCAAAATGAAACAACCATTACCGTTACAGATGCGACACACGGCGAACTGATCAAATCTAAAGCGGATATTGAAGTAAATCCAATTCTTGCGTATGCAGGTATCGGTATGCGTTTCTAATAAATAACATATATAAAAGACGGCTACGGTCGTCTTTTTTATTGGCTTTTATATGGTCTTTTATTCTGAGATATCTTTTCAATCTCTTTTAAACACTTTTAAATTTCCGCTGTGTCAATTTCCTTTATTCATCCATAGTTACCTATAAAAAAAATTTATTGTTTGGTGAATTAAATTTAATCGCAACTCTGCGTTTATTCGAATACCATTGAGTTAAATTTAAAGAATGTAGACCGCTGTATGTCTGATACTCGTTTCTCGAAACCCCTGATTTACATGCTCATTGGCAGTGCTATTATTTTGGCATTGTCATTAGGGGTGCGTCATGCATTTGGCCTCTATCTCGTGCCGATGAGTGATGAATTTGGTTGGGGACATAACGTTTTTAGCCTTGCCATTGCCATGCAAAACTTAATTTGGGGTGCTGTGCAGCCGATTACAGGGGCTTTTGCAGATAAATATGGCAGTAAGATCGTGGTCGCCGTCGGTGGTGCATTATATGCCCTCGGACTATTACTCATGGCCATCAGCTCTACCGGTTTACTTCTTAATTTAAGCGCAGGTTTAATCCTGGGTTTGGCTCTCTCAGCCACATCATTTCCAGTATTACTTTCTGCCGTAGGACGTGCAGCGCATCCAGACAAACGTAGTTTAGCCATGGGTATTGCCAGTGCAGCAGGTTCTTTTGGTCAGTTCATTATGCTGCCCTCTACATTACTGCTATTGCAAAAATTGGGTTGGTCTTCGGCTTTGGTGGTCAGCGCCATTTTAATTGCGCTTATTATTCCTTTAGCTTGGATGCTAAAAGCACCAATGTATGTTGCACCAAATGCAACTAATACGCATGAAGCCTCTCTGACTTTTAAACAAATTTTGCAATTGGCTTGGGAGCATAAACCCTTTTGGTTTCTAGCACTCGGTTTCTTTGTCTGTGGCTTCCAAGTGGTGTTTATTGGCATCCATCTTCCGGGATATTTAATCGATCATGGCTTTAATGCCACTACGGGCACTATTTTCCTCGCGCTCGTTGGACTATTTAATATTGTCGGCACCTACACAGCTGGTTGGCTCGGTGGCAAATATTCCAAACCAAAGCTGTTGATGGGACTGTATGGTTTACGTGGCATTGCCATTATTTCCTTTCTTTTGCTGCCTTTAAGCACATGGACAATCTATGCATTTGGCGTCATTATGGGACTATTATGGCTTTCTACCGTACCACTCACCAACGGTATTGTGGCCAATATGTTTGGCGTTAAATATCTCAGTATGCTCAGCGGTATCGTGTTCTTTACACACCAAGTCGGTTCATTTTTTGGTGGCTGGTTGGGTGGTGTGAACCACGATATGACCGGTAACTATGATGCCATTTGGATTTTTTCGATTGTCCTGAGTATTTTTGGGGTATTGGTACATTTCATGGTTAATGAGGAAAGTGTCATTCATGACTAATTCAACATTATGGTTCCGACTCAGTATTGCTATCAGTATTCTGGCCTTGTTGGCTTTATCCATCGGCTTATGGAGCCAAACGCCTGAATTATTCGAATACTTTAACCAAGCGTTTTGTGCACATTAAAGACGCATAGAAACCTTAATTCCAATTCAAACTGCTGTTTTATCAACACTACAACAGCAGTTTTTTAGCTATTTACTACACGATTCAATAAAAGCTGCATTTTCAGCATATTAGTATTAATAATACGTTTTTTCATAAACTTAGCTTATTTTTTAATTTTCCATCCTGTGCTTTCTTCCATAGATTAAGTCTCAATAAAGAACAATTTGAGAACTTATGAAATGACTGCATTAACTCAACTTTCGCAAGCCATCCATGATGCTCCACGTTGGCATCAAGCAGAACAATTTCAAGATGGCAATGAAATTCGTATTGAAGCGCAACATGACCAAGCTTTGGGGGCTGTGGTTTATGGTTTAGATGCGCGTAAAGCACAGTCTGGGGAAACCATCTACCGTTTAAAACAAGCACTGGCAGAACACTTGATTTTAATTTTTAAACATCAAAGTCTAGATGATTTACAGTATCTCGCGTTTGCAAGCTACTTCGGTTCAATTTTCCGTCCTGGTGCAGATATTCCTGTGCTAGCGTCACAAGATGATACCGGTACACCACCAGACGTGGTACCCGTTTCAAATGCAGTCGGCAAAGGTGACTATACTGGACATGGTGAATTGGCTGCGCATGCAGATCATCAGTGGACTCCGCTGCCATCTTTTGGCTCATTACTCTATGCCATTGAACTACCGCAAGACGGTGGACAAACCTCATGGTATAACACCATTAAAGCCTATGAAGCTTTAGATGAAGCGACACAAAAACATTTAGACCAACTTCAACTCATTACCTATAACCCATTTGTCCGTGCCAAAAATAATAAAGGCACAACGGGATATGGCGCTACACCTCTTTACCGTTTCAAAGACCAACCGATTGTTGGACATGCCTATCCACATCCGCTTGTACGTACCCATCCAGAAAGTGGCCGTAAAGGTCTGTGGTTAAATGAACGATCTGAAGTGGAATTGGTTCACTACGATGATCAGTCAGGCAGTGAATTGATTGCATCCTTACGTGAACATTTATTGAAACCTGAGTTTCGATATGAACATCAATGGGAAGAAGGTGACATTGTATTTTGGGATAACCAAGCCACTTTACACTCACGCCGCCCTTTCCCTTCAGACCAACGCCGCTTATTAAAGCGAATTAGCCTAGCAGGAGGACGACCATACTAATGTTGAACTTCATGCCAACAATAAAAAATAAATAACCCAGTAAAATCCGTGTTTAAGCAATAACTCCAAATAATTAAAATTTTAAAACAATAAGAACACTGCTCAAATTACGGATGATCTATATCTAATGCCTTAAAACCTGAAATTAAATGATCTAACATCGCACGCACACCCGGCAGCATGCCTTGTCGTGTCGCGTATGCAACATGAATTGCCCCTTGCGGCAATTGCCATTCAGGAAACAGTTCAATTAACTCACCACTTTTTAAAGCATCACGTACAAACACTTTGGGCAAAGAAGCGATTCCCACGCCAGAAAGAGCAGCAGAAATCATCGCACTAAAACTGTCAGTTCTTAAGCGTGGATGAAATTCAATTTGTTGAGTTTCACTTTTTTCACGATGTCGGAAATCCCAAAAATGTTTAGGCCGATCAAAACCAATACACGGAAAATTTTGAATCTCAGCCAATTGCTGTGGTATTTCACGCTCGAAGAAAAGTTGTGGCGATGCCACCAAAACATGATCCCAAGCATCTAAATCTCGAACGATCAAATCACTATCCATTAAAGGCATATTACGAACACGAATTGCTAAATCTACGCCTTCCTCAATGACATCAACCCGATGATTGGTCGCCATGAGATGCACACTGACCTCAGGATATTGCTGCATAAAATCGGTGACCATTTTTGCAACAGGCATTTCCACCAAAGCCACAGGACAAGAGATTTTAATTTGGCCACAGAGTTGATCGTTCAACGTACTGAGCACAAAGTTTTCCGTTTCGCTGACTTCCTCTAAAATTTTTAAGCAGTGTAAATAGAACTGTTGTCCTATTTCAGTCACAGTAAATTTTCGCGTATTACGTTGAATCAGACGTACACCCAAACGGGTCTCTAATTCTGTAATACGGCGTGATAGTTTAGACTTTGTAATACCCAATGCTTCACTGGCTTTGGTATAACCTTGGTATTTCACCACTTGCACGAAGTAGTAATAGTCATTTAAATTTTGCATGATTGTTTCATTTTTAGAATAATCTGTTGAGTTTTTCGCCCTGTCATTCCCTCACTATACCTCAATAATAGATCACAGAAGCATTAAATTGAGGGCTGAATTATGAATTCAATCAAACGTGTTTATCATAGTGATCGTAGGACTTGGGTGGGCGATGGCTTCCCAACAAACTCTATGCTCCCTATGCAAGAAATGGGCAATCAAACCAGTCCATTCCTCGTTATGGGCTATACCGGCCAATATCATTTCTCTCCAAGTCACCATCAACGTGGTGTTGGATCACATCCACACCGTGGCTTTGAAACAGTGACCATTGTTTATGAAGGTGAATTGGAGCATTTTGACTCTAAAGGAAATCACGGCAGCATTGCCAAAGACGAAGTGCAATGGATGACTGCGGGTCGAGGCATTATGCATGAAGAACACCATTCTAAAGATTTTGCCAAAACTGGCGGAAATTTAGACATGGTACAACTTTGGGTCAATTTACCTAGTCATGCCAAAATGACTGAACCTCGCTATCAAGAACTGACAACAGCCAATATTGCTGAAGTAAAGCTTGCACAAAATGCAGGCGTGGTACGCGTCATTGCTGGCCAATTTGAAGATACATTGGGCGCCGCTGAAACCTTTAGCCCGATGAATGTATTGGATGTGCGCTTGAATGCAAATGCTGAACAGGAATTTTCATTCAACCCACAGTGGAATAACATGATTTTTGTATTAAGTGGGGCGATCGAAATTGAAGGTCAACGCTTTGATGCGAAACAGACTTTATATGTGAGTGACCAAGTATCGTCCTTGAAACTTAAATCTTTTGAAGCAACCAAACTGCTTATTTTAAGTGGCGAAGCTTTAAATGAACCGATTGCGGCACATGGACCATTCGTCATGAATACTGAAGATGAAATACGTCAGGCATTTTATGATTTTCAACATGGTCATTTTGCTTAAATATTTCCACGATAAAGTCCCAATAAAAAAAACCGCCTTCTGGCGGTTTTTTTATATCTATGTTGGTATGAATTACGCATCACGCTTTCAACAGATTATTGCGTGACTTTTTGATAAAACGCATCTATTGCATTGACCATTTGCTTAAGTCCCGGCTGTTCCAAAGGATAATGTCCTGCATTTTTCAACAGCACGACATCGACTGGAACTTGGTGAATCCGTGCTAAAAATGGCTGACTTAAAGCCAAAGGCGTCCAGCGGTCTTGTTCAGGCTGCGTTAGTAAAATTGGGCAGACATCAAACTGCTCCGGTGGCGTGTCATTTTTATAATATAAATACGAATCTAGAAATTTAACCGATACACTATTCCCAGCTGACGTTTTATCTTTTAAAAAGACCTGCAATGCTGCGTCATTATTCACCAAGCGATGCATTTTACTTACCCACCGCATCGGCATTGGCAATGCTGAAAATGGTGTATGTGCTGTCACATGAGCCAGTGGGCTGCCCACGCGGCTCATAAATTTATTCAAAGAGACTTGATCACGCACAGTTTTATTTGAAGTGTCTAGAAAGGTCATACCGACGATACCTTTCACCTTTTTATTTTTTGCCGCCACGTGATAGGTCAACATACCACCTGCACTAAGCCCATACAAAACGATAGGACGATGATCTTTTTGTAGCTCGGCTTCAATGAGGTCATTACCTGCTTGAACCCAATCATCATAACGAATTTTTGAGCCCTTTTTGACTTGGGTGAGGCCATAACCGGGCATATCAATAGCGATAGTTTCATAGCCACGTTGTGCCAAAGGATGACCCAAAATCATCGACATTTGTCGACCATTTGTTCCCACACCATGAAACAGAATCACCTTCACTTTTGCCTGTGGATTCCGATAAGTATCTAAGTGAACAGTATGACCCTGCCAACTCCACCACTCTTCTTTGGGTCGCTGCGTTTCTGTTAAATGGTATTCTTTGGGTAGATAGTGCTGAATGCCCTGCCAACTGTTTTGATCTGTATAACTTGCTAATGCTTGTGAAGCAAGTAGCTGATCATCTGCAAATGCCATGATTGAAAGTAACGATGCAATGCCACTCATCAACCACTTCAATAAAGCGCTCAAAATTTCTGATAAGGTGTCTGATTTTGGAGAAGTCATTTTTAGACAATTTTTTATGTGTATGTGCTGATGCTAATCAGCGGCGGAAACCGACGCCATGTGCATGTGGGACAGCACTATGTCACTTCGTCCAATTATCTTTTTCCCTGCTAAGCACTTCAAAATATTTTTGAAGCAGGATTTACATACTCCTGCAATAATCAGCCTTTAAGATCTTTTAACATTCAAGATTTTATCCTTTAGAAATTCATAACCTTATTTCGATTTTTAATATTGGTAACGCATGAGCCAGTCCATACCACAACGAAACCTTGTCATCTTTCTCACCTTTTTAAGATTAGGGTGTATTGCATTTGGTGGACCTGCTGCGCATTTAGTGTTGTTTTTTCAATATTTTGTGAAACAAGAAAAATGGATAACGGAGCATGAATATGCGCATTTGCTTGCCTTGACTCAAGTCCTTCCAGGCCCAACCAGTAGCCAGCTCGGCATGGCGATTGGATTTCAACTCAACCGCTATCAAGGTGCTTGTTTGGCGTGGTTAGGCTTTACTTTACCATCCGCCCTGCTGATGTGTGCCGCGGCGATTTTAAGCTTAAAACTTAGCGATCAACTCTCAACACAGTTCTTTCATGTTATTCAGTTGATTGTCCTTGCTGTGGTTACATGGGCATTTTGGCAAATGATGCGAAGCTTCTGTAAAACAAAATTTCAGTATCTAGTCATGCTTTTAGCTGCATTTTTTATTTATTTCTTTCAATTTTCTCTAAATCAAGTTTTGGTGATTTTATGCGCTGCAATTATCGGTTTAGTTTTATCGTCAAATCAATTACGCAGCCAAAAGCCAAATATCACCGAAACAGTTCCACCCAAACATGACAATTTTAGCCAGAATGCATATGAAAATACTCGCACCTCTTGGCTATGGCTTCTCGCCTTTATCAGCCCTTTTTTCGTTCTGCCATTCTTCGATATACAACATAGCAATATATTGTCTTTCAGCTTAGAAAGCTTCTACCGCACAGCATCCCTCGTCTTTGGTGGTGGACATATTATTTTGCCATTTTTACATCAGGACTTTGTCTCTACAGGACTGATCAGTAATGAAAATTTTGACTTAGGCTATGCCCTTGCACAACTCATGCCGGGGCCCTTGTTTAGTTTCGCCACCTATCTCGGCACACTTTTACCCATGACCGATGTGCCAATATTGAATGCCTCACTCGCGACATTGGCGATTTACTTCCCATCGTTTTTATTATTGTGTGGCTTATTACCGTTTTGGAATAAGTTGATGAAATGCCCGATGCTTTTTGGCACCTTAAAAATGATCAATGCGGCTGTCGTCGGTCTATTACTGTGTCTACTATTTCAAATGAGCCAGAAATACATCATTCAATGGACGGACTTTATATTTGTTGCCGTCGTTATTGCTTTACTTCGCAGCAAGCTGCCAGTCTGGTTTAGCTTAATAAGCAGTTTTATCGGCTATTATGCTTTTTTAACTTTTCTACCTTTTTAAACTTAAGCAAAAAAACTATAGCTAAAGGAATAATCTAATCCTCATCGATTAAGCTTGCGCCCTTGACCACGGTCTTCCCCTCGACTTGATCTAGTTGATAATGCTGCACATCACTATACTGTTTGATCATTTCAACCAGTTCATTGGAATGTGTGGTCAACCAAAGCTGCGTATAGCGACTTGCTTCGGCAATCAGCATCGCCAAGGCAGGTAATAAATCGGGATGTAAGCTATTTTCTGGCTCATTCAGTGCCATAAAATTTGGGGGTCTTGGACTCAATAAAGCCACAGCTAAACACAAAAACCGTAAAGTCCCATCTGAAAATTCGGCACTTTCCAAAGGTCTTAAGATCCCTTGCTTTTGCATCATCATTTGAAAGCGCCCACCCATTTCCTGCACATAAAATTGGGTCTGCGGAAAGGCTTTTTCTAGTACTTCAAACAAGGTTTCACTGTTGCCACGCTCACGTAAAGTTTCAAAGGCTGCGGCTAAATTTGTGCCATCATGCGCTAAAACCGGCGAACGAATACCCACCTGTGGGACACGGATCGGTGAATTTCCACTGACAGAAAACTCATGATAAAAGCGCCAGTTTTTCATGGTCTCACGCACTTGTGAAACTTCGGGATATAAGTGTGGATCGGACAATTGTCCAAACACCGACTCTTCTGGTGTTAATGCCATCGGATAAGCAATCCGTTCTTCATCAACATTTTTAAGAAATGCCGCTTGGTTGGTTCTCTCTAGCAACTCGCTCATTTTTCGACGTTGATAGCCACTCAACCAAATCCCTTCAACTTTGACCAAAGGATCGAGTGCAAACAAGGTGATGAGCGGTTCGGGAAAACCAATTTCAAGTTGATATTCATAATGCTCCATTTCCACAGCAAGCTTCATGCGCTTAGGATCTTTCGATCGATCACCCGCACGGTGACCACCTGCCCACATGATTTTTTGAATCCCGCCTTCATTTGCAATTGCTTGGGATAATTGGCCATTTGCAGCTTCATGCAAGAGACGTACAGCTTTATATAGATTGGACTTACCACAACCATTCGGACCACTGACAATATTCAGACGCGACAAGGTCAAATTCATATGATGAATAGATCGAAAACCTTGAATGGTCACTGAACGGATCGTCATGGGCTACCTAAAATGAGTTGAAAATGTTGATGATTATAAGTGGATTGACTGTATATTTTGTATGCACTTTATTCTAACCATAAAAAACCCGCAAGCCGAAACTTACGGGTCTTTCATTGCACATTCTAAGTTCACTTTAACCTTAGAATAAGCGGTTCATACCATTCAATGTTGCAACACGGTACGCTTCCGCCATAGTCGGATAGTTAAATGTGGTTTCTACAAAATATTTAATCGTATTGTTCGGGCTGTTCATCACGGCCTGACCAATGTGAATAATTTCCGCAGCATTATTACCGAAGCAATGAACACCTAAAATTTCTAAAGTATCACGATGGAACAAGATTTTAAGCTCGCCTACGGTATCACCCGTAATTTGCGCACGTGCCAAATGTCGGAAAGATGCCTGACCTACTTCATACGGAATTTTTTCTTCCGTTAACTGTTGTTCAGTTTTACCAATCGAAGAGATTTCAGGAATTGTATAAATACCTGTAGGAATATCCGTTACAGGTGCAATTCCTTCTTCACCGCTCATGTTAGAACCGGCACAACGACCTTGGTCATATGCAGCAGATGCAAGTGAAGGCCAACCGATTACATCACCCGCAGCAAAGATATTCTCTACTTCAGTTTGATATTGATCATTCACGGTTAATTGACCACGGCTGTTTGGTTTGATACCTACATTTTCTAGGCCTAAACCATCGGTATTACCAGAACGACCGTTACACCACAAAATCGCGTCGGCTTTAATTTTCTTACCACTTTGCAAGTGAAGAACCACATGATCATCATGTGTTTCAAGATGATCAATCTGCTCGTTGTGGCGAATCAGTACACCCTGCTCACGTAAACGATATGACAATGCATCTGAGATTTCATCGTCTAAGTAGCTGAGTAATTTGTGCTGTGTATTGATCAAATCAACTTTGTGGTCTAGACCAATAAAGATAGACGCATATTCACAACCAATCACACCTGCACCATAAATGATGATTTTTTGGATTGAATAATCCAGATCCAAAATTTTGTCTGAATCAAATACGCGAGGATGATTAAAATCTAAAGCAGCTGGACGGTAAGGACGTGAACCTGTCGCAATCACTAATTGCTGGAATACTAAAGTTTCCGTCATACCTTCATTGCTAAAAATCAAAACAGTGTTTTGATCTTGGATATACGCACGGCCGTGGAAAATATCAATTTTATTACGGTCATAAAAACGTGAATGCGTTTCAACTTGTTGTTGAATCACTTTATGCGCATTACGTAACACCTGTTTCATCGTGAACTGTTTCCATTCACCGACTTTTTGGAACATAGGGTCACGTTGGTAACGTAAAATGCTTGAAACGGTCTGACGCAATGCTTTACTTGGAATTGTTCCTACATGGGTACAGTTACCACCAAGCTGTTCACGCATATCTACAATTGCAACTCGCTTACCTGATTTAGCAAGTTTCATTGCAGCGCCTTCACCCGCAGGGCCAGAACCCAGAACTACCGCATCGTATTTCACGAAAGTTCCACTAACGACCTCTTTCTTACGTGGCATTCAACGCTCCTTTACAAATATTCTTTAATCTAGGCTGTATTATGACGTATATCCTAACTTTTTTGGATATTTAGCTCACATATATTATGTGATAACCACATTTATTATATGAATATCGTTTTCCCCCTATTTAAGCTCAAGTCCGCTATAATGATCGAGCTAATTTTTTGAATATCTCCTCGTCAAAAACAGTGGAAAAGTTGAATATGTCTGAGAACCGTAAACCTGTACAGGGTGTAAAACTTCGTGGCGCAGAAAAAGTCGCTCGCATACCTGTGAAGGTTGTGCCAACGGTTGAAACGCCTCGTAAGCCTGACTGGATTCGGGTCAAAATGGCTGCCCCTGATGAAGTTCAACGTATTAAAACAACTTTACGCGCACAAAAATTACATACCGTGTGTGAAGAAGCGGCTTGCCCGAACTTACCTGAATGTTTCGGTGGCGGTACTGCAACCTTTATGATTATGGGCGATATCTGTACTCGTCGTTGCCCATTCTGCGACGTTGCGCATGGTCGTCCCAATGCTCTTGACCCAGATGAACCACGTCACATGGCAGAAACCATTGCCAATCTAGGTTTGAAATATGCCGTAATTACGTCGGTCGACCGTGATGACCTAGTTGATGGCGGCGCACAGCACTTTGTTGACTGTATTAAAGAAGCTCGAAACTTGAGCCCAAAAACACTTTTGGAAATTCTAGTTCCTGACTTCCGTGGTCGTATGGATGTTGCCCTTCGTATCATGACGGAGTGCCCTCCTGATGTGTTTAACCACAACATTGAAACTGTGCCACGTTTGTATAAAGCAATGCGTCCAGGTTCTGACTACCAACACTCTCTAAACTTATTAAAAATGTTTAAAGAATACTGCCCAGATGTACCAACTAAATGTGGTTTGATGGTCGGTATTGGTGAAACTGAAGAAGAAGTGATCGCGTTATTAGACGACTTAAAAGCACATGATGTTGACTATGTCACCATTGGTCAGTACTTACAGCCCTCTAAAGAACATGCCCCTATTGACCGTTTTGTAAGCCCAGAAGAATTTGAGCGTTACACTGCACATGGCCAAAAGCTTGGTTTCAAAAACATTTGGGCTGCACCAATGGTCCGTTCAAGTTACTTTGCTGACCGTCAATACTATGGTGAGCCAGTGCCTGCGGTACGTCGTAAAACTGATCCTGCAAAGAAAATTGCAGTTCAAGCGATTGAAGCCTAATTACACTAAGATTTAAAACATCGCAAATTAAAAGCCCTCATTGATTGAGGGCTTTTTTTGTGGCTTTCACACTAAGCCCAATTCGTTTCCCAATATAACATCTTTCGAAAATTGTGTGTTCCTTAAACAGTATCCAATATTCATCCAATATATCGAATTATCCAAGTTTACGTAATGTGACATTTCTTTGCCCGATAGGGATTGTGTTGTGATCATTTATTAATCAATCTATTGATAACACTTTATTTGCGCTTTCATTATATTCGCGCAATTGTCCAATCATACTCACCAGCCGAGTGATGCCATTTTGACAGTCTCATGCACTTTAAAATCAGAAAGACAAAAGATGAGATCATTTTTAAACGTATGTAGGCTGTTTTAAAAGCATAACGCTCTGTCCCTTGTCACTGGAGCCATAACAAATGCTATTTATACTCAGTGCAGTACTCTTTATTTTTGCTCTTTGGGCCGTTTTTTTCTTTGAACTTTCACGAGCTGTAGGCGCAATAACACTGATATTTGTTTCAATTGCACTCGCCTTTTTAAGCCCATGGTCATTAATACTTGGCATCCCTCTTATTGCTTTAAGTTTAGTTATGTTGATTAACCCACTGCGGCTCAATCTGCTCACCAAACCTGCCTATAAAACCTTAGCAAATGCGATGCCGAGTATGAGTATTACGGAACGTGAAGCGTTAGATGCAGGAACAAGTTGGTGGGAAAAAGAGCTATTTATGGGCGCGCCTGATTGGAAAAAATTTGAGGCTTATCCCTACCCTCAGCTCAGCGCTGAAGAACAATCCTTCATTGATAATGAAGTCGAACAACTTTGTGCCATGCTCAACGAATGGGATATTCACCATAAACATAAAGACCTCCCACCAGAGGCTTGGCAATTTATTAAAGATAATGGTTTCTTAGGACTGGTGATTCCAAAATCTTACGGGGGCCGTGAATTTAGCTCATTTGCACAAAGCCGTGTCATGAGCAAGATTGCATCTCGCTCACTGACTGCCGCAGTCAGTTGTATGGTGCCCAACTCTCTTGGACCGGGCGAATTACTTCTACACTATGGTACCGAAGCACAAAAAGACCGATACCTCCCTGGCCTTGCAAAAGGTGAAGAAATTCCATGTTTTGGTCTCACTAGCCCTGAAGCCGGCTCAGATGCAGGTGCTATTCCTGATACAGGTGTCGTCTGTTATGGCACCTTTGAGGGACAACAAGTGCTCGGCTTAAACATGAACTTCTCTAAACGCTGGATTACCCTTGCACCGATTGCCACCGTCATTGGTCTGGCATTTAAGCTATACGATCCAGATGGCTTATTGGGAAATACAAATAAAACGGAATATGGCATCACCTGCGCCCTATTACCGGCGAGTCATGACGGTGTCATTACAGGCCCTCGTCATAATCCAGGCTCACCATTTATGAATGGGACAGTTGAAGGCAAAGATGTCTTTATCCCCTTAGATTGGATCATTGGTGGGATAGAAAATGCCGGCAAAGGCTGGCGTATGCTGATGGAATGTTTAGCGGTCGGTCGTGGTATTTCACTCCCTGCATTGTCAACAGCAGCCGGAGAAATGGCATATTTAAATGTTGGTGCATTTGCCAAAGTTCGTCAGCAATTTAAAATTTCTGTAGGTAATTTTGAAGGTGTACAAGAAGCATCGAGTGATATCGCATCAGATGCATATATGCTTGAAGCATTCCGCTATTTGGTGACTTGTGGTTTAAACCAAGGCGGCAAACCTGCTGTAATGACTGCAATGGCCAAATACTATGCCACTGAAACCATGCGTAAAGTAGTCAATCACGGCATGGATATCGTCGGTGGACGTGCCGTGCAAATGGGGCCTCGTAATTTTTTAGCGTTGAATTATCAGGCCATTCCTGTGTCAATTACTGTCGAAGGCGCCAATATTCTCAGTCGCTCTCTGATGATTTTTGGACAAGGCTCAATGCGTTGCCATCCATATTTATTTGAGGAGCTACAATTACTTCAAGCCGAAGATAAAAACACTGCACTCAATACATTCAATGAAATACTGTTTAAGCACTTAGGCTATACCTTTAACCGAACTGCACGTGCCTTTGCTTATGCGTTCACAGGTGGCCCATCAGACTCACCAGCTTCAGCAGATGAATTTAGCCGCCCCTACTATAAAAAAATTAATCGCTTCAGCGCCGATTTCGCACTGACTGCAGATATGTGTCTTGGCCTTTTAGCCGGCGATATTAAACGTAAAGAAATGCTTTCGGGACGTTTGGCAGACATCCACTCTTATTTATTTATCGCGACGGCTATTCTTAAATATTATGAACAAAGTCAAAGAAGCGAAGCTGAACAATTACATGCACAACTTGCATTAGATAAAGCTTTGTACAATGTTGAAGAAGCTTTCCATGGCTTATTTGATAACTTCCCAATGCGACTGGCAGCAAGCGTAGTAAAAATCATCTGCTTTCCGTTTGGACGAGTTGTTGCTAAACCGACAGACCGTTTAAAACGTGAAGTTGCCACTCAAATGATGCTAGACAATACTTTCCGCCAAGAACTGAAAAAACACGTGTATTACAGCACTGCAGCAGATGAAGTTTCTGGTCGTATGGAAAATGCCTTTTTACAATTGTTGAAAATTGAACCGCTGTGGAACCAATTTAAAAAAGCTGAATCTAAAGGTCAATTCAAAGGTTTAACTTTTGAAACACATATAGCCGATGCGATTGCACAAAAAGTCATTACAGCCTCTGAAGCTGAACAGCTCAGCACTTACAACATTCAACGCTATGACAGCATGCTCACAGATGTATTTGACATGCAGCTCATCCACGAACTTGAGCTATCCAATCCACATTTAACCGTTTCACCAGAAGTGAAAAAGCAACAACAAACCGATGATGAACCAGAAGCATTTCTGCGATATTAATCAGCTTCTGCATCGCTTTTAAACTTAATTTTACTCAAAATAAAAGCCATTCCACTGTTAAACAATGGGATGGCTTTTTTATACGACCATCAGCCAATAGTATCGCAGAGTCAAAGGTATAGGCTGTACTGCAAAATTACATCACAGAGGGTTTGCTGCATGTCACAACAAGATTATGAAAATGGCTTAAAAGTTCGTACTGAAGTTATGGGTGAAAGTTTCGTCAAACGTGCGCAAGACAATACCGTGCCATTTACTCAACCTTTGCAAGATTGGATTAATGAGCATGCATGGGGTTCAACTTGGCAGCGTGAAGGCGTTTTACCCCGTAAATATCGCTCACTAATTACCATTGCCTTTTTAACTGCACAAAAAAGTCCGACAGAACTCAAAGGTCATGTCCGAGGTGCTTTAAATAATGGGGCGACTGTAGAAGAAATTCAGGAAGTGTTACTTCATAGTTTGCCATATTGTGGCGCACCAGCGACTCAAGAAGCTTTTCGTGCGGCACTTGAAGTCATTAATGACTATCAAAAATCTGAATAAGTCACTGTGTTATAAAACGGCTTTAGAAAACTACGCTTAGCGTGGTTTTCTAAAGGGTCTCATTTTGTTTTTAACTTAGGACCTTAAATGTCGTGAATCCCGAATCAAATCCAGTACACATTAAAATTATAAAAAAATTCATTCACTTCAAATCGAACTTGATATCCCAATTCTGTAAGTTCAGCAGATAAACTTCGAATCTCTTCTAAAGCTAAATGCTTGGGTAAAACCGTAAATACGGCGGTATTCCCCTGTTTGGCATTTTCTTCAATCAGCAAAGCCAAACGTGCCTTATATAAGGCGATATCTAAATTGGCTTGACTGGATAAAACTTTGGCATGTTCTGCGGGTAAAAAGCTCATATTCTTATACGCTTATCTGATTATTATTGCTTATAAATTAAGTCAAATTCAGCAAAGCGTGCAATGCATTTTTGTAATTGATATTTCAATTTCAAAGCGCATTGTTTGCGCTCAAACGATGCGCTTCAAAGCGATGTACAAAAAAGGCACTCAAAAAAATCCCTCATAACGAGGGATTTTCTATGCTAGCGGGGTAATGGAATATATTGCGAGTCACTGTTTTGAGTTTGCGGTTTACGCTCTCCCACTTGTACTGGCAAAGTCATCGCCTTTCCATCTCGCTCAATGTCAATTTGCATAGTGCTCAATGGCGCTTGTTGTGCAACGAAGTTGATTAAATGCGAAGTCGAGGTAATTAGCTCATTATTTACTTTCATGATTTTATCACCACGTTTTAAACCTGCTTGTGCTGCAGGTCCATTACGAATGACATCTGCCACAATCACACCATTCACACGTGGATCTAAAATATTTTCTTGCTCAATTGGAAGTAAACTAATACCTAACCAACCACGTACCACTCGCCCATCTTTTAAAATAGAGTTCAGCACTTGTTGGCACACTTTTGCAGGAATGGCGAAACCAATCCCCAAAGAACCGCCGGACTGCGAGAAGATCGCAGTATTAACGCCAATCAAATTCCCTGCAACATCAATTAAAGCACCACCTGAGTTTCCAGGGTTGATCGCCGCATCCGTTTGAATAAAGTCTTCGTAAGTGTTGATTCCCAAATCTGAACGACCTGTAGCTGAGATAATCCCTTGCGTAACCGTCTGACCTACGCCAAAAGGGTTACCAATCGCGAGGACGACATCACCGACTTCATTGCCACTTAACTTAAATGGCAATACCGGTAATTGACTCATTTCAATCTTAATCACAGCTAGGTCTGTATCTGGGTCTGTACCCACAACTTTTGCTTCAGCACGGCGACCATCATGTAAAGCCACGACGATCTGATCGGCCTGTGCGATCACGTGGTTATTCGTCAAAATATAGCCATCAGGACGAACAATCACACCAGAACCTAAACTATTTTCGTTTTGATTGGTTTGATCTGGAAGTTGATTACCAAAAAACTCACGGTAAACAGGATCATTTAATAAAGGATGATCCAATTGTTTCACTTTTTGCGTAGTGAAAATATTCACAACCGCTGGCGCAGCGACTTTTACCGCAGCACTATACGAAACCACCCCGCCTGTTCGCGAAGTATCAATGAGGGGTTCAACCTTTTCTGCAGGCATTTTGACCCCATCTGGGGCAATGGGTGCTTTAGGTTTTTGAACCTGTTGCCATGTAAAGAAACCGATGATCACAAGTATTAATAATACCCAAGGTAACCATGTAAAGGTCCGACGCACGTCTATATCCTCTAAATTTTATAATTCATTGATGGCTAAATAATTTATATCGTATTGTAATGTAATATTTTCAACAAACTTAAAAATAAACACAGAGATTTGTGATTCTTTAGTTACAATTTAAACAATAGTGAATTTTGATGCATCTCTTTGAGATTTTGGACAGTATATGGCTCAGTTAAGTGAAATTATTCAGTGGTGTGACAGCACACTCAAAGCACATGAATTTAAGGACTATGCTCCCAATGGCTTGCAAATTGAAGGCTCAGCAGAAGTGCATAAAATTTTATGTGCAGTTACCGCATCACAAACTGCGATTGAAGCCGCAATCGCAGCAAATGCTGATTTGTTATTGGTACATCATGGTTATTTTTGGAAAGGTGAAGCTTACCCAATCACTGGTATGCGCGGCAAACGCATCAAAAGCCTGATCAAAAAAGATATTTCACTCGTAGGTTATCACTTACCTTTAGATAGTCACCCTACTTTAGGTAATAATGCAGCGATAGCTGATTTGCTCGAATTAGAGAATATTGAAGCCTTAGATCCTACTGAGCGCAATCCTATTGGTAATGTTGGTTATTTAAAACAAGCAATGACTCCAACAGCGTTTAAAGAGTTCGTTTCTGAAAAATTAGGATTTGATGCCATTCACCTGCCGGCAGATAAACCCTCTATTCAAAAAATTGGTTTTTGTACGGGCGGCGCACAGGACTTTATTGGTAAGGCGGCTGCATTAGATTGTGATGCATACATTTCAGGTGAAGTGAGTGAACGCACTTTTTATGAGGCTGAAGAATTAAACGTGCATTATTATGCATGTGGACATCATGCAACCGAGCGTTATGGTGTACAACGACTCGCAAAAGCTATTTCAGAACAGTTCAATATTGAGTATAGTTATTTCGAATTAAACAACCCGATTTAATTTAAATCGTCTTGGTCTTTGACTCAGTCCTTATACGTATATTTTCAGGCTTTATTCTGTATTGTTATTTATAAGCAATGCGCATTTTACTGCAAGAATCTATTACAATAACGGCACTTAATGTCAAAACCCAGCAAAATGCAAGGAATTGAAAACATGACAACGATTACTTTACCAGCGTTACCTTACGGTTACGAAGATCTTGCTCCGCACATCAGTAAAGAAACTTTAGAATACCATCACGACAAACACCACAATACTTATGTTGTTAATCTTAACAACCTAATCGCTGGTACTGATCTTGAAGGCAAATCTTTAGAAGAAATCATCACTGCAGTTAAAGGCGATGCTTCTAAAGCTGGTATCTTCAACAATGCAGCTCAAGTATGGAACCACACATTCTACTGGAACTGTATGGCTAAAAACGGTGGCGGTAAAGCTACTGGCGCTTTAGCAGCTAAAATCGACGAAGCTTTCGGTTCTTACGAAAAATTCGCTGAAGAATTTGCAAATGCTGCTGCAACTCAGTTCGGTTCAGGTTGGGCTTGGTTAGTTGCTGACGAAGTAAACGGCAACCTTTCTATCCTTAAAACTTCAAATGCTGACACTCCACTTGCTCACGGTAAAGTTGCTGTGTTGACTATCGACGTTTGGGAACACGCTTACTACATCGATTTCCGTAACGCTCGTCCTAAATACATCTCTACTTTCTTAGAAAGCCTAGTGAACTGGGACTATGCAAACGCTAAATATGCAGGTCAAGCTGCTGGCGTTGAAAAATAAGTTTTAAAACTTATTCAAAAGTCAAAAAAATCACCCTTTTAGGGTGATTTTTTATGGGCTTAACAATTTTAAAATCTATAAAAATATATAAGCACTACTTTTTCTTGTTTTAGTTCAAGTGAAATTAAATAAAGTTATGCAACAAGGATTTTTTATTACACATGTTGCATGTTAAACATTTTAAAAATTTAAAATCCGTAGGTATGGCCTTTCCCAACACAAGATTCTGAAATTTATTAAAATTAAGGTGTTTTCAAATACTATGTATTAAATTAATTGTAGGAGAATTACCATAGTTATATTTTTGAGAGTATAACTACGCAATTATTACCTTAAGAGATCATTTACGCCTAAATGACCAAACTTGCCATTTATTAGACGACCATCATCTAACTGCACGTTTTTAAATTCTATAGTTCCCTCTGAATCATTGACAGTTACACCACTACAATGATTATTCGTCAATTTACAGTTCCATTTCAGATAGATATTCACATTTAATTGACCCTTCTGTGGTCTTTGATAAGCTACATTTACATTTTTAGTTATAGTATCGTATTTCACTGTGAACTCTAGATCAGATTGCTTATCTCGACTCATAAAACGATAATATTTACTTTCATTCTCTGCATATGCAACTGCTGAAACAGTTTCATCAATTTTAAAAACTTCATCTCCTGCAATGACTTGACCATAAGGAATTTTTTTCACAAAACCTCCAGATACTTTTAAGTCTGGAGAAGCAATATATTCAATAGGGTTAGTAAATAAGTTATTGATGAATTTAAAGGTCGTTATACCATTTTCATAATCTGTATTTAATATAAAATCTCGATTGAAGTATCCCTTATATATGTGCACATCTTTAGGTTGCTCATTACTGAAATAATTCCCCTCTGTTAAGATAAATCTATCGTGATCAAGATCCACAGGATTATTAAAATTAAAATAGTATTCTTTATCGGTCGTAAAACTTAAAACAGAACTAGTTTTCCAATCCAAAAATTTTTCTATTGTTGCAGGTTTACCATTAACAACTAAGTCTGATTCCGCATGATATTCATTAAATCGTTTGGTGTTCCACACTGGCCAATCAGAATTTACTTCAAACTTAACAGAGCCCTTAATTTTAGCTGTAGATGCAAAGCCAATATTATTTAAACGTCCTGCTATAGAACCATTTGCGTCTATAATAAAGTAAGTTTTACCATTACTCTGCTTTTCAATTTTATAAGAAAATGTATCGCTGCATGAATTTTGACATTGAACTCTCAGATACCCGTTATCATTCTCTGAATAGCTAAAAACTCCAACTTTATCGTCATTAGGATAAAAATAAAGACCCGCCAAATTATTAATATGGGCAGACAAATCATTGCTTGGTGTAAGAATTTCTAAATCCCACATATTATTGTTTGTAGCAGATGCTTCAATCACACTATCTGTGTGAAATGGTGAAAACTTGATGGTTGAGTGATTAGCAATGCCAGAATTTTCAATTTCAAAATAGCCATGCGTCAAATCTGGACTTAGTACAGTAGTTTCTTCAATAGGCTTCGGTACAGATGTTTCTGATGACGTTGGACTACTTTCTCCTCCCCCTCCACCACATGCGACTAATAAAATAGATAAAAGAGTTAAAGGGAATAATTTTCTTCTAAGGTGAAGCATATAAATCCTTGTTTAAAAAATAAATTTTTAAATTTTATAAAAATACTGAATTTAGACTACTTTTGTAAATATTCAATACCATTTCATAAAACAATGAAACTTTGCCTAGTTCTTATACAGGAAGCTAAGCCACTTGTGTACTTAGACGATTTTTTTATCTAAAAATTATTAAAAAATCTTCTATTTATTTTAAAAACTGTAATTGGCCGTCTAATTATTGCCCAATGTAACAAAATAGCGATCATACAAAATGACAGTGCGTACTTCTCTCAGCATGTCTAAAACAAGAATAGCGATCTAACGCAACCTTACTCACCATTTCATCCATTACTCTTCAAACTATAATCGCCAAAGTATTCTGATGACTTTTAATACGATAAAAGCTCAAAAGAATCAATAAATAAGCAACAAACCCATCTTTGAATAATAAAAAAACATTTAAGCGCTATATCCGTCATTTTTACTTGACCCTTTTAAGTTTCATCCCTAAAATGCGCATCAGATTCTCCAATAGCTCAGTCGGTAGAGCGACGGACTGTTAATCCGCAGGTCCCTGGTTCGAGCCCAGGTTGGAGAGCCATCTATTCTTCCATAGCTCAGTCGGTAGAGCGACGGACTGTTAATCCGCAGGTCCCTGGTTCGAGCCCAGGTGGAAGAGCCAGATTCTAAAAAACCCACTCATTACGAAGTGGGTTTTTTATTGCCTGTTGTTTAAGCAAAGCATACCTACTTTTTTGTTTATGCTTTCCTAAAAGTATCCGTATAAGTACTAACTTGTCTGATTCGGCTATTTTTAAAACACTTAATTTGATTTTTCTGTATTTTATTTAAATCAGGCTTGACCACCCTGCCATACATCTTTAGAATCCGTTTCAGATTCTCCAATAGCTCAGTCGGTAGAGCGACGGACTGTTAATCCGCAGGTCCCTGGTTCGAGCCCAGGTTGGAGAGCCAAATTCTAAAAGCCCACGCATTATGTCGTGGGCTTTTTTTATGCTCTGACTTTTCTTTTTAAAATAAGAATAACTTACTCAATAACAAAAACTATTCACCCACCTCTCCATCTACATTAGAAAGAATAGTCAAAGCTTAAGTTTTAAAAACGCTTTATATTAAAGGTGTTTATATTTAATACATTCAGCCTAAATTTCTTTATTTTTTGCAATTCTGACTTGACCTCTCTGCATTTGCCCCATAGAATGCGTGCAGATTCTCCAATAGCTCAGTCGGTAGAGCGACGGACTGTTAATCCGCAGGTCCCTGGTTCGAGCCCAGGTTGGAGAGCCAAATTCTAAAAAGCCCACGCATTATGACGTGGGCTTTTTTCATATATGTAGTTTATTCCGTGCCAGATCTCAGTCAGTTCATATTTTTTATTATTGGTTGCTTGGCAACTTTTGCCCTTGTCTGCTTAGTCTTTCCCAGACTGTTTAGAAGCAGACAAAAGTATTTCCCACGTCGTGTAATCACTGCCTTTGAAAGTAAGATGTTTCATCGTTTAAATGAAGCATTTCCGAACTACCACATTTTAGCCCAAGTGGCTTTTAGTGCACTGATCACCAATCAAAATTATAAAATCAGAAATAGATTTAATCGAAAAGTCACTGATTTTGTCATACTTGACCAAACTTATAATGTGCTTGTGATTATCGAACTGGATGACCCTAGTCATATAGGCAAAGAGCAAGAAGATGCTGAACGTGATGCAATGCTTGAAGAAGCGGGCTACCGTGTAATCCGCTATACCAGTATTCCAACAGTTCAGACGCTCAGGCATGATGTAAATAAATAGTTGTTAAATACCTAAAGTACAATCGAACATTGAGTGAATGCGCATTGCATTCACATCCATAACGTAAGCAGAATTTTATTGAGCATTTGACTCTTGAGCAGCCAGCACTTCTGATACTGCTTGGTCAGCCTCAGCAGCCAAAGCCTCATCTTGGGCTTCTTTAGCTTTAATGCGCTCAATCATTTCAGCTTGTTGTTGCTTATATTTTTCTTGGTTTTTGGCATCACTATTGACTGCAAGAAAAGCCATACTGACCAAAAATATAGGAATCAATAGCCCAAGTGCCATCAAAATGATCATCTTTTTGGTATTGGGCTTTGGCTTAACTTCAGACATAACGATTCTTTCATTTACATAAATAATTCGACGCCCAATATAGCAAAAAACAAAATTCGCTCAAGCCTTCATATCATTCTTTACTCTAACCAACTATACCCCCTCATTTTCACGGATTGAATGATTAACAATCCAATATTCAATAAAAAAAGGAGACATGCTCCTTTTTTATTATTTAAAAACTTAGCTTGAAGCAACTATACCCGTACAATGTGGACTTTGGCTCGCATCTTTTTGCTCATTGGTTAAATCAATACCTGTACCTGCGGACATTTTAGCTTGAATAAATTCGACCGCTTGCGCATTTCTACAGATAATCGCCTGTGTATGACTTGCTTTTGGCACAATATCCAATAAATATCCATCCTCATATTTTGCCTGTGGGAAGTATTTCACCGCTTGCAATTTCATATTTGCAAATAGCGCTTGCGTAACCACAGGAATAACTGCCTGATCATTTGCACCTTGAATAATATAAACAGGGGCTTTAATCACTTTAGCTGCAGTTATATTTGTCGCTGGCTGATTATCATTTAAAAATTTCTGAACAACAGGATCGGTATCGATTTTATTCAAATCAATTCCGTACTGTGAAACCGTATGCGTTGGATCTTTTAAGAATTCAATCACAGCTGCTTTAAACTGTTCTTGCAAACCATTTGCGCCATTTGGATCGGCATAACTTAAACATGCACCGTCATCCCCTGTACGTCCATAGGCTTTTTCTGCAATAACACCGGCATCAGCAGTAAAAATATTTTTTAAATCATAATTTGGCTCATAGGCTTTAATACCCGAACTGGTCAATGCAGCATATGCCAAAAGCTCAGCATAGCCATCTGCAATTTGATCAATTAACGCTTGTGCTTGAACCTCCGAAAGCTGCCCCATACCAAGTGCATAACGCACTTGTGCCAACTGTTCATCCAATCTATTCAATCCATGGGCTTTAGGTTGACCATTTGCATCAACATTTAGTTTTGGATCTAAATAGATCTTAATAATCGTGCCCAAACTCGACGCAGGTGCGGCTGCCACTGCCCCTTTATAGTTTGCATCCGTATTTGCAAATTCCGCCGTCCCTAAGGATGCATGACCACCTTGCGATTGACCGATCGACATCCACTGACCATTGAGTTGCTTACCATAATGTTCTTTTGCCGCTTTAACCGCAGTAAGCGCCGAATTTGCCGCACTCGATAAATTGAGGTATGGATGAACTCCCTTGGTTCCTAAACCTTCATAGTCTGGTGCCACAATTACATAACCTGCCGCCATAAGCGTATTAGCTAGAATTTTAAAACGTGGATGAATTAGATTTTTACTTGGCGCACATTCATCTCCAGCCCCGACTGTTCCATGCTCCCATACCACAACACGATACCCATCTTTAGGTTGTGTAGCTTTTGGAAATAATACTAAGGCTGTTGCTGTTGCTGCTTTCCCCTGCACATTGGTCATGTTATACGTCATGACTTTAATGGACGATGTATTGTCTACAGTATCTAAAGCATAATTTGCTTCAGACACAAATGTTGATTTTTGATTCGAAGATGATGAGTCATTATCATCGTCATTACACGCGGTTAAAGACAGCATAGAAACTGCAACTGTCAGAGCTAATGCTATTTTTGAACTTTTCATAAAATATCCTTTTTAATCATTATTCTTTAAGCATGAAACTACATGCCTTTTTATTAATACATAAAAAAAAGCACCCAAATAGGATGCTTTAGCTCATTTTAAACAGTTTCAGATCAATGACATTAAAGCGTCAGTGCCATGAAAATTCCAATAAAAATCATAAGCCCTACCCAACGGTTATGGCGAAACGACCAAAAACATAACTGCGGATCACGGCCTCTGGTTTTAGTCCATTGGTAAATAAAATCGGCAGCCACAGCCAACATTGCAACTAAACCAAATGGCATCAAGAGATCTTCTAAATACAACGCAGAACCAATCAGTACAATACTTAGCGCCTGTAATAAAGAAATGATTTCAATATCGTATTTACCAAATAAAATCGCAGTCGATTTCACGCCAATTTTCAAATCATATTCACGGTCAGTAATGGCATATTGTGTGTCATACGCAACAGTCCATGCCAAATTACCAAAGTACAATAACCAACACGTTAAATCAGGTGTTTGCCCCACAGCGGTATAAGCCATAGGAATCGACCATGAAAATGCCGCGCCTAAAAATACTTGTGGCAGATGCGTGTAGCGTTTCATAAAGGGATAAATGAACGCTAAAAACAATGCACCAAAGGACCAATAAAAAGTTTCTATCGGTAAAAAGAACAACATACATGCGCTAGCAAGCACCAAGATCAAGAATACATATATGGCTTCTTTAGCGCTAATTACGCCTGTCGCTAGAGGACGATGCTTGGTTCTTTCCACAGCACCATCGACTTTACGGTCAGCAAAGTCATTAATCGCACAACCTGCTGCACGCATAAATATCGTACCCAAAATCATAGGAATCAAAATACTGAATTGCGGTGTTCCTTGATTGGCAATCCACAGTGCCCACATAGTTGGCCAAAAAACCAGTTCCGTGCCAATTGGCTTATCGAAGCGACATAAATAGTAATAAGCTTCTAAACGCTGCTGCCAAGTAATCTTTTGCACCACGGCCATGACTGTCCTTCATCTGGTAATGTTATTTCTGCAAATATTGCTCAAAACTCGCTAAAAAAGTTTCCTGAACTATAAATTTACAACCATGCCAAGTATAACAGCTCTGACGTGTCCAACCATCGTCTAGCCACAGTACACGCCGCTCACACTTCGGATTGGTCCGTTGAAATAAAAAATGTCCGATGGGTTTTTTTCCAATATGCTGAAAAATCCGCGCACGGCCTTGTATACTGAGGATTGGAAATATACTTTTTGCCTTGACCCACGGCTCAGCTTCACAGCCATATAAATAACTTTCACGTACCCAAGCTGTGTGCTGTATTGGCATTTGTAGCCACCGTGCATCTTGAAGCGTCATACGTTGAAATTGCTCAATACTCGGCTCAACCTTAAATACGCCTTGGGCAAAATCTGTTAATTGTTGGGTTAATGAACCCGAAGCATACAACCATGTTCTTAATTCAGGAGACATTCTTTTATCCCGCATTTCGCATGCTTGACGCTGCATATTTCCTTTCCCTTATAAGCATTTGCTGAGTATAGCGAATCCTTAGTGTAACCAACTCAACATCGTTTTTCATGACCCATAGCTTGTTTTCAGTAAAATGAGCAAAACTAAAACAGCTTAAGCACTTCATTACATATGTAATCAACACAAACCTCACTTACCCAGTATGATGTCGTGGATAACCACCAAATTACACAAGCATAATGTTTCCATATAAGCCGCTATATGTTTTTATTTTTTTCGTTTTACTTTGTGCCAATATCACGGCTCAAGCAAAATCTATTGCGCTCAGTTTTGATGATGGATTAAATCCAGCGTTTAACGCACAAGCGGAACAAATCAATGCCCAAATTTTAAAATATCTGCATGATCAACAAATCAAAACTATTGTCTTCCCTAGCCTGATTAAAATTGGCGATTATCAAGGTAAACAACTGATTCAAGCGTGGGGACAATCTGGCCATCTGATTGGCAATCATAGTGCACTGCACCAAAATCTGAATAAAGAAAATGTCACTGTACACGATTATCTGCACAGCATTGAACAGGCAGATACAGTGCTAAAAACGCTGCCGAATTACATCCGTATTTACCGTTATCCATTTTTAAAAGAAGGTAATAACGCTGAAAAACGTGATGCTGTCTATCAGTGGTTAGAGCAACATCAATACCGCATTGGCGGTGTGAGTATTGATGCCAGTGACTGGTTTTATAACCGAAAATATCTCGACAATGCCAAACAGCAAGATCAGGACAAATTAGACCGACTAAAACAAGCTTATATTGCTCACCTGCTTCACCGAGCAGATTATTATGACCAACTTGCACAGCTCACCATAAATCGTTCGCCACAACATGTTTTACTTTTACATGTAAATGCCATTAATGCTGCATTTTTAAAGGATGTCATTACCGCATTTCAGCAACATGGCTGGACTTTTATTTCAGCAGCAAACGCCCTACAAGACCCCTTATATGCGCAGCGCAGTCAAAACATTCCTGCGGGTGAAAGTGTGATTTGGTCGATTGCCAAAACTCAAGGAATTACACAGCTGCGCTACCCCGCCGAAGATGCGCCTTATGAAGGCGACAATTTAAAACAGCATGGTTTGAAATGACGTTTGGCAAATTTCTAGATATTCAATAAAAAATGACCTGCAACGTTGTAGGTCATTTTTTCAGTTCAATATTATCGTGTTGAATTAAAAGTTATCTGTCTTGGCAATGGCTTCAAACTTGCCTTGCGGCGTTTTAATCAGCACCAGCCCTTCGGTCGTAATATAAAAACTTTCAGGGTAATCAAACTCCAATGCCAACTCTGGGTTTTTCAGTTCGACAAATTGAGCCTGCTTATAACCTTCAACTGTCCGTCCCACTTCCAAATAAGTCACTTCTGAAAAGTTGAGTTTAAATCCCTTTGCCTGATCCGATGGATCAATCCAAGGAAAAAAACCGGTATGTTTTTTACGTGGTTTTGCCATGTTTAGATATTCATTCAACTCTTTGCTTTATCTTAACCCATTCCATAAAAAAACCCGCACAAGGCGGGTCTTTTTACAGTGAAATTCTGTACAGAATTACAAGCTGTAGTACATGTCGAATTCAACTGGGTGAGTAGTCGTGTTAAGACGACGAACTTCTTCAGTTTTAAGTTCGATGTAGGCATCAAGCATTTCTTTAGTGAACACACCACCTTTAAGAAGGTAATCATGATCCGCAGCAAGCGCTTCAAGCGCCATATCTAGGCTATGAGCCACTGTAGGGATTTTAGCTTCTTCTTCAGGAGGAAGGTCGTACAAGTTCTTGTCAGCAGCTTCACCTGGGTGGATCTTGTTTTGAATACCATCAAGACCAGCCATAAGAAGTGCAGCGAAACCTAAGTACGGGTTCATCATTGGATCTGGGAAACGTGCTTCGATACGTTTGCCTTTAGGGCTTGAAACGTAAGGAATACGAATAGAAGCTGAACGGTTACGTGCTGAGTAAGCAAGCATAATCGGTGCTTCAAAATGTGGAACTAAACGTTTGTACGAGTTAGTCGAAGGGTTTGTGATTGCGTTCAATGAACGAGCATGTTTGATCACACCACCAATGAAGTATAACGCCATTTCTGAAAGACCAGCGTATTCATCACCAGCAAACAAGTTCTTGCCGTCTTTAGAGATCGACATGTGAACGTGCATACCAGAACCGTTATCGCCAACCATTGGTTTAGGCATAAACGTAGCAGTTTTAGCATATTGGTGAGCAACGTTCCAAACAGCATATTTGAACTGTTGTACTTCGTCCGCTTTACGAACCATAGTGTTGAAGCTTACACCGATTTCAAGCTGGCAAGATGCAACTTCGTGGTGATGTACTTCTACACGACCTGGGCCCATGATGTCTTCAATTTTTGCACACATATCTGCACGCATATCTTGTGAAGAATCTACAGGAGGAACTGGGAAGTAACCACCTTTCACACGTGGACGGTGACCAGAGTTACCCGCTTCGTAATCTTTACCAGTAGACCAAGCAGCTTCTTCAGCGATTAATGTGTGACGCGCGCCAGACATATCGATGTCCCATTTTACTTCATCAAAAACGAAGAATTCTGGTTCTGGACCAAAGAAAGCAGTATCACCAATACCCGTTGATTTTAGGTATTCTTCCGCACGGCGAGCAATAGAGCGTGGGTCACGTTCATAACCTTGACCAGTTGAAGGTTCGATAACGTCACAAGTCACAACAACTGTAGCTTCTGCAAAGAACGGGTCGATAAAACCAGTTTCTGCATCTGGACGTAAGATCATGTCAGATGCTTCAATGCCTTTCCAACCAGCAATTGAAGAACCATCAAACATTTTGCCATCTTCAAACGTATCTTCGTCGATTGAATCTGCTGGGTAAGTTACGTGTTGTTCTTTACCCTTAGTATCAGTAAAGCGAAAATCGACCCATTTTGCGCCACTTTCTTGGATGAGTTGAAGGACCTTGTTCGCCATGCTCATTTTGCTCCGATGATTTTTTTGTGCACACTGAAGTGCGTGTTAGTAGTTGGTAGTTATTAAGCAATTACCGTACCAACTTTTAAAAGCTAAGCTAAAATACTGAATTCCTTATCAGAATAGAAGATTTTAGCTCCTTGCTTTTCGACTATTATACTGTGTGTAACAGTAAATGCACCATATTCAGCCACTCTTCATCACTTTTGTTTAAAAACTTCTCGCAGGTGTATCAAAATAGTGCAACTTGGTTTTGCACCAGTATGCACCAAAATGATTAATCGCTTTCAACGATAAAATTATTAGGATTTTATTAAAGCTTTAAGGTCGAATTTAAATACGATAGAAACTAATGGTTTAGCTAGTTCTAGATGGAAAAATACCAGCGTGATAACTATATTCATGATCGATATTTAGGTTTTTTGAGCCCTTAAAGCACTCTTTTTTTGAAGTAGATTTAACCATTTTGTTTTAATTTTGATCAATCTACCTTTGCATTAATTGTGCTCCATTTTGGTGATTTTGCTTCAAAACGGTTCATATTTTTCCAGCTAGAGCCTGAATTGCAATTTTTAACGACAGTAAGCAGATCTTTTTAAAATATCAATTGAACACATTTTAAACACTTAAATTCAGCCTATTGCTTTGTTCAACTTAAATCCTAAATTTATAAGTCGATAATTTGCTGAAATGATTTCAGTTGCGATGAACTTTGGCGAAATTGTTCAGCAGAAATTGAATAATATTTGCTATGATTGGCTGCATTCTAAATATTTCACTATTTTTCTATTTAAAATATCCACACGATATTTGGGTCAATATACAACTATTTAGAATCATTTCGGACTATTCTAAGCACAGTTAAGTGCATAAATTTCAAAGGTTAATACGCTCATGCTTTTGATGATCGACAATTATGACTCTTTTACCTACAACATCGTCCAATATTTTGGCGAGTTAAATCAGGAAGTAAAAGTTGTACGTAACGATGCCGTGACATTGGAAGATATCGATCGATGGCAACCGAAGTATTTAGTCATTGGTCCTGGCCCTTGTTCGCCAAGTGAAGCAGGTATTTCAATTCCTGCGATTCAACACTTTGCGGGAAAAATTCCTTTACTCGGTGTGTGTTTAGGCCACCAAGCCATAGGACAAGCTTTTGGCGGCGATATTATTCGCGCTAAAAAAGTGATGCACGGTCGTTTATCTGACATGTATCACAGCGATCAAGGCATTTTCAGCAACCTCCCTTCGCCATTTTCAGCAACGCGTTATCACTCTTTGGTGATTGATCAAGCGACTTTGCCTGAATGTTTAGAAGTGACCTGCTGGACCAATGAAGAAGATGGCACGATGGAAGAAATCATGGGCGTAAAACATAAGACATTGCCTGTCGAAGGCGTGCAGTTTCACCCTGAATCAATTCTTAGTGAACATGGCCATCAAATCTTTAAAAACTTCTTAGAAATTTACGCTTAATCGAGTGCAAAAAATATTATGAATATTCAACAAGCTTTAAATAACATCACGAAAAATATTGAACTCACTCAACCTCAAATGGAAGAAGTGATGCGTACCATCATGCAAGGTGAAGCGACCGATGCTCAAATTGGCGCACTGATGATGGGCTTACGCCAAAAAGGTGAAAGTATTGATGAAATCACTGCCGCAGCACGTGTAATGCGTGAGTTTGCAATCAAAATCGATGTCAGTGATCTGCCACATTTGGTGGATATCGTTGGTACAGGTGGTGATGGTCAAAACTTATTTAACGTTTCTACTGCGTCTAGTTTTGTCATTGCAGCAGCAGGTGCAACCATTGCTAAACATGGCGGTCGTGGTGTTTCATCAAAATCAGGCTCTTCTGATCTTTTAGAACAAGCTGGAATTAACCTTGACCTGAACATGCAGCAAACTGAACGTTGTATTCGTGAAATGGGCGTTGGTTTCCTCTTTGCACCTAATCATCATAAAGCCATGAAATATGCTGCTGGTCCACGTAAAGAATTGGGCTTCCGTAGTATTTTCAACCTACTTGGCCCGCTTACGAATCCGGCCGGCGTAAAACGTTTTGTGATTGGTGTTTTCTCTACAGAATTATGTCGTCCTATGGCTGAAGTTTTAAAACAACTCGGTGCAGAACATGTCTTGGTGGTGCATTCAAAAGACGGTTTAGATGAAATTAGCCTTGCATCAAGTACTTATGTTGCAGAACTTAAAGATGGCGAGGTCACTGAATGGGAAATTCAACCTGAAGCTGTAGATATCGAGTCGCAAACCTTAACAGGTCTATCTGTAGATAGTGCTGCGGAAAGTCTAAAATTAATTAAAGATGCTTTAGGTAAAAATAAATCTGCACTCGGTGATAAAGCCGCGAATATGATTGCCCTAAATGCAGGTGCCGGTATCTATGTTTCAGGCTTAACCAATAGCTATAAACAAGGTGTTGCATTAGCACATGACATTATCTATGGCGGTCAAGCACTAGAGAAAATGGGCATTTTGTCTGAATTTACGAAAACTTTAAAAGAATACGAAGCTTAAGATTAGGACTCAAATCATGGTAGATATCGCCAATACAATTTTAGGTAAAATTGTTGACCGTAAAAAAGAAGAATTTGCAGCCCGTCTTAAACAACGTAGCTATAAAGATGTCGAAGAGCTAGCTCAAGCAGCTACACCCGTTCGAGGTTTTGCACAAAACCTCGGCTCTAAACGTCCGGGGGTGATTGCTGAAATTAAAAAGGCATCACCATCGAAAGGCATCATTCGTGAAAACTTTAAACCTGCTGAAATTGCGCAGCAGTATCAAGATGCTGGTGCAGCGTGTTTGTCTGTTTTAACTGATGTCGACTTTTTCCAAGGTGCAGATGAAAACATTCAAATTGCTCGCACGCATTGCGACTTACCTGCGCTACGTAAAGATTTTTTGATTGATCCATATGGTGTGATTGAAGCGCGCGCTTTACATGCAGACTGTATTTTATTAATCGTGGCTTGTTTGTCAGATCAACAACTCGAAGAAATGTCGAAAACTGCTTTTGAGCACAATCTCGACGTATTGGTTGAAGTACATGACGAAGAAGAACTTGAGCGTGCAATGCGTCTTTCTGACAACTGTCTACTTGGCGTCAATAATCGTAATTTAAAAACCTTTGAAGTTGACCTCAATACATCATTACGTTTGAAGAAGTTACTTGAGCCTTCTCGCCTACTCGTGACAGAAAGCGGTATTGCCACACCCACAGATGTTGCCATGATGCAAGAACATGACATTCATGCCTTCTTGGTCGGTGAGAGTTTTATGAAGCAGCCACGTCCTGATCAGGCGTTTAAGGAGCTGTTTGGTGTGCCTGATAAAATATAAATGAAATATGTAGGGTGAGTTCGCTCACCCTTTTCCTCCTTTGCATCCATATTAAAAAAATTACACATCCTTTTTATAATTTTTATTCATTTGAGAATTAAAAAATAATGAAGTCGATTATTTCTTCTACTCTTCTATTCATTTCATTAATCTTGGTTTCACTACACCAGATAAGTTGGGCAAAAAATATAACTCTTTATACTGGCTCACCGTATCATATTGACCAAAATCATATCCTCTACTTTAATATTTCCAATATGCCCGAAGGCATCATTGCTGCGCAGATTGACCTAAATCAAATTTTTCCAAATATAAATACTAACGTGCTAAAGGGCAAAAATTATGATTTCAATAAGAATCAAATTGAAATCATTAGTTATCAAGGCTTACCAATAGTCATTAATTTCTCAATCAATACTAAAAACAAGAATATTGAAAATTCAACCTATTTTTCTATTTCTAAAGAACATAAAAATTCTTTATCAAAACCAATCAATATTAAACCGCACCCTTTTTCCATGGAAAAATTATATCATTTTGAACAGATTTTTTATAAAGATAACCCTCATTTATTGAAAAAGAATTTAGCTGATGAGCCATATTTAATAAATCTATTCATATTCCATGCAGCAATAAATGATTTTGATGATATGAATGATTTTTTCCAAAATGCGATAAAGAACCTGACACAGAAAAATGATATTGATAATTATGAAAAAGCCAAAAATTTGTATCTTGAATATTTAAATTTAGGTGAAAACAATGAATTTTATGATACCACCTTAATTATGGCGGCAATCGAGCACACAGATATTTCTTTCATCAAAAAAATGAAGCTGAGAAAAATAAATGAACTTGTAGTAGATGAAGTTGAACCACAAACATATTATTTCACTAGATGCTCCCCATTAGGTAAAGCTATTCGCCTAAATCAATATCAGATAATTTCTTATTTACTTGAAAAAGGCGCTTCAACCGAAATCGTGTGTCTTTCTAAATTTAATGAAGAACAATCAGCATTAGCTCTTGCAGAACAATATAAAAATAAAAAAGTTATTAAATTAATTAATTCAACTTTGAAGCCCAAATAGGACTTGTAATGAATTAAGAGATCTTCTTGATATAAAGTCTTTCCAGTTCAAATCAGTGCCATTTAAGGCTATAATTGCTCTAAATTTTTGTATATTTCCCGTTTTTTCATTATGAGCAAACACGATTCTTCGCTTTCAAAAGATCAGTACAACCTACTGAAATCTTTTAAAAAGCAAATTACGAATCCACATTCCTCTACGATTGCTAAACAGCCTGAGCCAACGCCAAAGACTGTTGAACAAGAGCAGGAAGAAGACTTCGCGCTTTTCCAAAAGCAAATGCAAGGTGTTCAAAAAATGAATGCAGGAAATACTGCAAAAATGGAAAAAGTGGGTCGTAAAAAACCTGATGCGCAAACGTTGGCTAAACGTGCTGCTGCAATTGGTCCTATGGAAACAGATGATGCATTACTTTCTGATACGCAAGCGATGCTCAACCCTGTTGCCAGTCAAGCTGCTTTAAGCTATCGCATTGCAACCTTACAACATAAAGTTTTTGAAGATTTAAAAGCCGGTAATCTACGTTGGTTCGAAGCAGTCGACTTACACGGTTGCACTGTAGAAGAAGCTCGTTCGGCTGTGCTGCAAATCATTCAAATGGCGAAAGATGACAATCAAAACGTCATTAAAATTGTGCATGGCAAAGGACCAGAAGCAATTTTAAAAACTTATGTAAATAGTTGGTTACGTCAACATCGTGATGTATTGGCATTTGTGAGCGCCCCAGAAAAACAAGGCGGTACAGGTGCTGTACTGGTTCTGCTTAAACGTGCAGAAAAGAACCCACAGTTTAAACAATAATCGGATTTAACTCCAAAAGAAGGCATTGTAATAGTTTTCTGCTACAATGCCGTCCTTGTTCAATCTCTCAGTGTAAGTGAACACGTCTTATGTCTATGCAGCAATCCTACGCAAATATCCTAACTGCCGTTGGTGAAGATCTGAATCGCCCAGGTCTTAAAGATACGCCTATGCGTGCTGCTAAAGCTTTTTCATATCTTACTTCTGGTTATAGCCAGACACTTGAAGAAGTGACCAACAATGCGGTTTTCCCATCCGATAACCGTGAAATGGTCTTAGTTAAGAATATCGAATTCTATTCTTTGTGTGAGCACCATTTATTGCCTTTTTATGGCCGTGTACATATTGCTTATCTCCCAGAAGGCAATGTTTTAGGTTTATCAAAATTCGCACGTATTACAGAAATGTTTGCCCGTCGCTTACAAATTCAGGAAAACCTTACTCAGCAGATTGCTGAAGCTGTGGCTGAGGTGACTGGTGCACGTGGTGTTGCTGTGGTTATTGATTCAGCTCACATGTGCATGATGATGCGTGGTGTGGGTAAACAAGAGTCTACAACGCGTACCGTTTCTTTTGTCGGTGACTTTAAAACCAATAAAGAAGAACGCCGTGAATTCTTAAGTGCTGTGCCTGAAAGCTATTAATAGAACATTCAGCGTCAGCTCTTTAAAAAAGCCTCAAACTTTTGAGGCTTTTTTTATTTGTGTTTTAATGTCCCAAATCATTTGCTTTGATAGCAAAGCACTATTTTCAGGATGAATCATGTCAGATGTATATATTGCCGGTCAGGGTTTAGCGCAAGCCAAACACAGCATAGACTTCCCTCGCCCAGACCGTTTGGTTCAGGGCAATCCTAAACGTGAAACTGCAAGCCTGTATGTACACCCCAATATGGACTGCGGGATTTGGCAATGTGAAATTGGCGCATGGAATATTGTCTTTGCACCCAATAAACAAGAATTTTTTACAATCCTTGAAGGTTTAGTACGTATTCATGATCAACAAGGTGGATATATCGAGGTTTCCGCTGGCCATGCGGGCATTATTCCCCCATCGTTTCAGGGCAAGTTTGAAGTTGTCGAAGCCGTCAAAAAATACTATGTGGTTGTTGAAGTTTAAATTACGGCACATCTCGCCATTAAACTTCTTTACCCATAAAAAAACTCCCACATAAGGGAGTTTTTTATTCTCAGAATGAATTAGATATACGACAAATGCTTAGTGACTTGGATACAGTTTCGACCATTATTTTTTGCCGCATACAGCGCATGATCTGCGGCATCTAAGAAACGCTGATAATCAGGATGGCCATCATACTGCACACAACCAATGCTTACGGTAAAACTAAATTGCTGACCTTGTGCCGTTCGGATCAAGCCCTTTTCAATATATTGGCGAATATTTTCTGCAATTTTCATCGCACGGTTTACACCAGTATCGACCAAGAGTAATAAGAACTCTTCACCACCGATACGGAATGCATAATCGCTACCTTGACTATAACGCTGCAAGGCTTCAGCAATAAATTTGAGTGCGAGATCACCTGCTGCATGACCAAACTTATCATTGATCATTTTAAAATAATCCGCGTCAAAGGCGAGCAAAGACAATGGCGTTTCATTTTGCCGCGCAAAGGTAATTTCACGTGAAATAATCGTACTGAGATAGCGGCGGTTTAGAAGTTGAGTCAAAGAATCGTTGCCAGACTCAATATATTCAGCCACTTGAAATAGTTGATCGACTAAATGCTGAATTTCACGGTTCAATTCACGAATCTGTTGAATCAACTGTTGCAGCTGATCTTTTTCCGTCATCTGCATCGTTTGCTGGGTTAATTGATCCACTTCATAAATTCGGTCAATAATCAGTTGAACCTGATCTGAACCAGAAAAAGCATATGCCGCTTTATGAATGAACCATAGCCCAAACTCTGATTTTGAAAATAAGGGATGATAAAAACCAACATTGCCCGAAAAGATTTTAAACATCAGTTCATTTTCCCAGTCGAGCAATGAACCCCGTTGTTTATCTTTATGCACTGCTACATCTTGCATCGCTGAAAATAAGCGATAATTGTGTTTTGTTTCTTGGTTTTTTTCCGTATTGATCTCATAAGAGCGGCACATAATTTCTGTGCTGAACCCCATAATTTGTACAATATAACTGCACATATGGAGAATATTTTGCGTTTGGTTTAACTCTAAAATTTCAAATATTTTACGTTCTATTTCACGTACACCACGCATGATGAACCATGACGGAATACCAACACGCGCGTGTACCATTCCAACTTTCTGCTGTCTTTTGACTGAGCTTTCAAATTCACCATTCAGTGCGACATTAAACGTTTCTAACAACCATTTTCTTAAAGTGTCGATGAGCCTTTTTTGAATGATATCGTCTTTAAAAAATTCAGCTGACTCTGGCTCACGTGACATTTGTTCATAAAAAACAGTAACTAAATGTTCAACATGCCTTTGGATAAATTGCAATGCTGCAAGATGTTCATTTTCAGTATATTGATCACAAATATCTTTCCAAGCCTGACTTAGACCTGTAATACATTCTTGATTCATTCGGTGACACAAACCACAGCTATTACAAAGCTAGCAATCATACCTTGCTTTACTTACATAAAAAAACAAATTTATTTGATATTTCATATTTTATCTATCTTAAAAATTAATAGAAAAATACATAACTCAATTTCAATTTATTCCAATCTTGATCATCTTGCTGCTGGTATTCATAGCCTAGTCTTAAAGCATTTTGTTGGTTGACGATATATTGTAATTCAGCATCGAGTTTCAGATTCCATTGATGTGTGTCTTCCCAATACGGAAGCTCTGCCTGAACCAAACTATTGAATTTTTCCGACCAAATATTTTGGCAACCCAATGTCGGCCCAAGGCCCACTCGCCATCCATCATCTAGTGACTTGCCGCCCTGCACCTGCATTTGAGACTGCACATAACACAAATGTGTGCGTTCCTGATTGGCCCAGCTATAACCGGATTGAGCTTTTAATTCAGCTACACCATGTTGTTTCGTTTCGCTAAATTGACCTGCATCTACTGACACTTGCTGCCAGCCAAAATTAAAACCCCAGCTTAGCGGTGTTTTAAATGGCGTGATCGGGTTGTAAGAATTGACCGATAAAAAATCAAAATGATTGAGTTTGAGTTGGTCGTCTCGATATTGGATCGAGCCATCCCAAAACATCAACTGCGTACCAATCCGAAAGCCACCTTGCGGATCGATCAAGTCATGATATGCCTGACGATGCCCGAGTTCGATATATTTTTCACCTTGAACTTCACCTACTGCGGCTGAAAAATTTCGCGCATGATGTCCATTGACTGGATCTAGACTTGGCTGCTTAGGTTCAGTCCGTTGTTTGGGTTGTGAAGATTGGCTACGTAAGGCCAAGATTTGACGCAATTTAGGCTGCGTTTCTTCCGCACTCACTTTTCGACCAATCAGCAATAAATACAGATGGTCATACGCCATTTCTAATATTTTCGCTTGCTCTGCTTCATTAAACTGAGCGAGTGCTGTCGACATCATCGCAGGTTCAATTTCAGCGAGCTTATGCGCTTCACGTGCTAAACGATATCCATGTTGCTGCGCTTGTGATAAAAGCTGCGTTTCTAATGCAGGACGATACACCGCTGCTTGAATCAGTTGTTCATCATTGATCGCTTTAATCGTTTCAACAGGAATGGAAGCGACTTTAAATTTTTCGGTTAAATTCAGTGTCGGGCGAACCAAATCCATTAGGCCCAATAATCGATATGCACAGTTATCACTGGCAAAATAATAGGGAAAACTTACATTTTGCATTTCCCAAAGATGTTTAACCAAATAACTGGTTTCTTGCTCGGTCAGTGCTAGCTCATATTCCCACAAATCACGACTTTCAAAATCACCATATTCTTTCACCTTTCGGTAGTACGGCATCAAGGAATATTCACCAGGATACTGTCCTGTTAAGCCTTTCCATGCATAAGACCAGTTATCTTCACCTGCAACTGTCGCTGCATAGTTAATGGCATAGGACACCAAATTTAGCTCTTTTTGATCTTTCGGATCGAGACGCAATAAGGTATGTCCAAACATAGAACTTGGATTACCCATAAAGTCTGTGGCGTAAATTAATGTCGCTTTATACGGCTTAATTTTCCCAAACCATTCATCAAACTCAGGGCAACTCACCACTGGTAACTGCTCTGAACGGATGGATAATTCTTGCATCAGCCACTGACTACGCGCAGGGAAACGACAACGAAAGGCTTGATTAGGTTCGGCGGGTTGAAACAGTGCAGCAACATCTGCCTCTAATTCGGCTTGGGCATTTTGACGGCCATCTTCGGCCAAAAAGTAACCTTTATAGGCAACTTCACTTTGTCCTTTATGATCTGTATATAAAAGTCGCTGCCAACTGATGTGTTCAGACAGTTTTTTTGATTGTGCAAGTTCAATATATCGTTGTACCTCAGCGGTTTTAGAGAGGTTTGGATCTACAACTTGTTGTGCATATAAAATGCTCGGAATCATAAAAGTACAAAATAAAGCAATTGATTTCATTCAGTTATATTCAAATCCATTTTTATATATTTTAGATAATAAAAAACCCTGCCGAGAGACAGGGTTTTAAAAGCATCGATTAAACGTAAGCTTTAAGTACTTCGTCTTTCGCCATTACGCTTTGTAATGAAGTAAGTACTTGTAGAGAAGACTGGTTTTCAGCTGAATAGATTTCAGCAAAATTTGCTTTAGACACAGCAAAGAAACGTGCTTTATCTGTTGATTGGATGTTTAAAAGCTCAGCCAAAACATTCAGGCTCTCACCTTGACCAACCGCCATATCACGAGCAAGTGATTCAGCATTTTCATTGGTAAATGTTACTGCTTGAGCAGTCACTGTACCTGTACCGCTACAACCTAAAGTACCAAAGGTGATACCAAGTAACTGGTTAGTAAAAATACCGTTGGTAGTCGCAGCTAAAATTTTAGGAATTTTACCTGATTGACCAGCCCAAACTTGAGAACCAACACCACAACCTACGTCACGGTCAGCAAAAGCAGCTGTAGAACCTAGTGCAACGACTGCAACTAAAGCTAATTTTTTTAACATAGCACTTCTCCAGGGAATTTTATTCCATTGTTTTTAATTATTAAAACATGTGTAATTTTGATTACACACCTGTAGATTAACTTGATCTTTCAGATAAGGCAAAACATTTTCATCTAAAACTTTGGGCTAAAGATAATACGTTCTTTTTCACTATTTTTTGAGCAACCAAGTACCATTTTCGTCACGTTTTCCAAGGATTTTGAGTACTAAAACCAGACTGAGTAATAGCAACAAATACCAAGAACCAAGTTTCCCCCAACCGACCATATGCCATGCATCGACCTGACTTGGATATAACCAAATTTGATAGAAGGTACTGATATTTTCTGCAATCCAAATCAAAAATGCCAAAATCAACAGTACTGGTAACATGGGCAACTGAATCACATGATTTTGTAATTGAAAACTGAGCTTGGTTTTCCAAAAGATTACCACACTCCAAGCAAACAAAAGCATACGAATATCTGGCACAAAAAATTTGGTCATAAAATTAAGATATGACAAAACGGCTAAGCACAGCATATTGCCAAAACGCGGTAAGTTACTGAACGACACCTGATATAGACGTAACGAACGTGCAAAAAAACTTCCTACTGCCGAGTACATGAAACCTGCAAATAATGGCACGGTCAGCAGTTTGAAAACGGCAGGCTGCGGATATTGCCATGAGGCAATGTGTGGATGGGTCAGAAATATTTCCATCCCCATTGCAAGGATATGAAACAGTGCTATGACTTTGGCTTCCGCCCAAGACTCAAGTTTTAAGCAGAGTAAACACACTTGAATGATCAGTGCATAAAACAATAAATAGTCATAACGGAAAAAGCCAAAATATTCCTGACTTCCCATTGCTGCTGTTAATGCAAAAGCGATCAACAGTAATATCCCAAATAAGGCAGCCGAAGCTGCCTTATAAGAGAACTCAAAACATGATTTTATCATCTTGACCACGGTTGAATCCTAAACCTATTTCCTTGAAGCCTTATAAATACTTGGCACTATATTCGTGTACCGTATCAATAAAGGCTTTTGGATTGGCTGGATCTACCCACTGAGTAATACCATGACCTAAGTTCGCCACATAACCGGTTTTTTCACCGTTGGCATATGCATCATCTAACATGGCACGCGTCGCTTTCGCAATCGCTTCAGGCGAACCATATAATGTTGCTGGATCTAAGTTGCCTTGCAATGCTGCACGGCCTGCGACTGTTTGACGCGCCACATTTAATGGCGTAGTCCAATCTAAACCAAAGGCATCTGCACCCGTTGCAATCATTGGCTCTAACCATTGACCACCACCTTTGGTAAACAAAATCACAGGAACTTTGCGTCCATCTTTTTCACGCTGTAATCCTGCCACGATTTTTTGCATGTAGTTTAGTGAAAATTCAATGTATTCACGGTGTGCTAATGCCCCACCCCAACTATCAAAGATTTGTACAGCTTGGGCACCTGCATCAATCTGCGCATTGAGATATTCAGTCACCGCCACAGCCAAACGGTCTAATAAAGCATGCAGTACTTCAGGTTGTGCATACATCATTTGTTTCGTAAAACGGAAATCTTTGCTTGAACCGCCTTCCACCATATAGGTTGCCAGTGTCCAAGGACTGCCTGAGAAACCAATCAAAGGAACTTGTCCGCCCAATGCTGAACGAATCGTAGTCACTGCATTCATGACATAATCTAAGTCAGATTTGGCATTAAACTTAGGTAAATTCAGTACATCTTGTTCGGTACGTACAGTTTTATGAAACTTCGGACCTTCACCTGCTTCAAAATACAGTCCCAAACCCAACGCATCAGGTACTGTCAAAATGTCTGAAAATAAAATAGCTGCGTCTAAGTCATAACGACGCAAAGGTTGTAAAGTAACTTCACAAGCAAATTCTGTATTTTTACAAAGAGATAGGAAATCACCCGCTTTTGCACGTGTTTCACGATACTCTGGTAAATAACGGCCAGCCTGACGCATCATCCAAACCGGAGTTGCATCTACCGGTTCACGTAATAAGGCACGCAAGAAACGATCATTTTTTAAGGTCGTCATTCACTTTCCCAACTTAATTCGATATTCGCATCATCATATCAAAAAGGTTGTAAATATAATAACTTCTCAAGCATTTAAAAACCGATCATGTTGAGTGCCAAAAATGATATTTACACAAAACAACTACTGCATCTCCACTTTTTTTCTGTAATACTTAGCCAGTTTTTAATACACAGTAAATGAATAATTCTTAAGGTTGAATTACATGTTCGTTCGCACCATGCTCGCACTGAGCCTAAGTTGCATATTTGCTGGTACAGCTATTGCCGCATCTACTGCTGAACAACCATTAACGCCAAAAAAAGTGACTAATGTTGCAGTTCAGGATCCCATTGATCCGTTAGCGACTGAAGCTTCATCTGCAACTAGCCAGATTAGCGCTCAAGAACAAGAAGATCTGAACCAAGCATCGCAAACTTTAGACAGCTTGCAACAATCAGAAGATGTTAAAGCCGACATCGGTGCTGCACCTGCTACAGCGACTGCTACAACTCCAACACCAACTTCGCCTGCTGCCAAAGTTGCTTGGGGTTTAAATGACCTAAATAATGCTCAGTGGTATGACAACATTGGTAAAGGTCAATTCCCTGTTTATGCACGTGCGCATGTCATGCTCAATAATGCACATGCTTCACCGGGTGCAATTGATGGTACCAGTGGTAAAAATACCCTAAAGGCGATCGCTTCATTCCAACAAATGAATGGGTTGAAACCTACAGGGACTTTAACTAAAGAAACTTGGGATGCGCTGATTGCAAAACAAGGTTCTAAACCTGCATTTATTGAATATACGTTGACTGACGCAGACTTGAAAGGTCCTTATGCAGCATCAATTCCACACGACTATGCATTACAAGCAAAAATGAAAGGCTTGTACTACACACGTGTAACTGAAATGTTGGGTGAAAAATTCCACATGGACGAAGACTTTTTGAAAAAGTTGAATCCAAAAGCGACATTTAAAAAAGCCGGCGAAAAAATCTTAGTAGCGAATATTCGTAACGAAGTTCCTGAAGATATTCACCTGATCGTTGCACATAAAGGCGCGAAACAACTTTACTTGTTTAATAGCCGCAACCAAATGATCGGTTCATTCCCTGCAACGATTGGTAGTTCAGATACTCCATCGCCTACAGGCACATACAAAGTCACAGGTGTTGCACCAAACCCATGGTACAGCTACTCACCGTCTAACTTTGTGCAAGGCAACAACAAAAAACCATTGTCTTTACCACCTGGTCCAAATGGTCCTGTTGGTAATATCTGGATTGGCTTGAGCAAAAAATCATTCGGTATTCACGGTACACCGAACCCATCTGCTATCTCTAAAACAGCATCACACGGTTGTATTCGTTTGACTAACTGGGATGCAAATGACTTAGGTAAGAAAGTGAAATCTGGTGTGACTGTTAAATTCTTAGAATAATTTTAGTCATATTTAAAAAAGCCTGCTTCGTGCAGGCTTTTTTTATAGTTGCGCCTTTATGTATAACAAAAAACTCTATCTTGGCTGAGCGTTGCAAAAATAGGATGAATTGTCGCTAAAAAACTATATATCACTATTTAGTTCAATCCTAAAATAGGCATATGTTCAATAATTAAGATAAGGATGAATGCCATGAATGCTTTTTTACATCCAAGTGAAAACCGTGGTCACGTAAAAATGGGCTGGCTTGAGTCTAAACACAGCTTTTCTTTTGGTAACTGGTATGACCCGAAATACATGGGCGTTAGTGCGCTTCGTGTAATTAATGATGACTTAATTGCAGCACATGAAGGTTTTGGTCAACACCCACATGACAACATGGAAATTTTGACCTGTGTGTTAAAAGGCACCATTACGCATAAAGACAGCATGGGCAACCATGGTGGCATTTCTGCGGGTGAATGGCAGCTCATGAGCGCAGGTACAGGTGTGCGCCATAGCGAAATGAACCAAGGTGATGAAGATGTACATTTACTACAAATTTGGATCATTCCAAACGAACGTGATGCAGAGCCGACATATCAGCAAATTAAATGCGATCCACGTGATCAACCAGATCAATGGCATTTAATTGTTGGACCGAATGACAATGCACCGATGCATATTCGCCAACAAGCTGAAGTGAAAACAGCAGTCATTTCTAAAGGTCAATCTTTAGACATTGAAGCAACACAACACATCAACTATGTGCATGTCATTTCAGGCTCAGTGAAAATTGCTGAACATACCGTTGAAGCTGGTGGCGCAATCGCCTTTCTAGAAGCTAGCAAAATTGAAGCGCTTGAAGATGCTCAAGTGATTTGGTTTGATTTACCCGAAGTAAAATAATTAAAAGCCCTCAAATGTGAGGGCTTTTTTTATGCAGCTTGGCTAAGGCGTTCACTGCGTTTATACAACCACATCAACACTAAAGACGGAATAATAAATCCTGCAGCCACCATGATGCCATGTAGGATTGAGGCATAAGGTTCAGCAAGCATGGCCACATGTTTCATTGGAGATGTCAATGGATGGAATCACTTTAAACGTCTCGAAATCAAGCATTTCGAGATATTCTTAAATGACACTCAGCATCTAATTATCTAGATAAAATTCATCAATCAAAGGTGATTTTATTCTATTGCTGATGCAATCTATCTAATCAGCCTTCAGTTTCCACGCGATAAAAATGATTTTGCATAAAGACGTTAAACATAGAGAAAAATAATTGCCGATCTTGTTCAGATTGAAAGATGCCACCGAAATAGTCCCGATCTGTGGTTAAAATTAAATCTAAGAATGTTGCCTGCTTGGGAACGGCACCCTTTCTTTGGCAATATGCAAAATATGCGCTGACATCTTCAAATAAAATCCACCACTCATGTGGACTTCCAATCTGAACGCCACCTAATGAATGCTCTAGATCAAACATCGCATTAAGCAAATATTGAAAATTTTGCTTTGAACTTTGAAATTGAAATCTCGGATAATCTGTTGTTAGATTTAATTCGATCAGATGTAAATGGACGTTCCGAGCATGCTCTAATCGATGTTTAACTTTTACATATTGTTGATAACGACGTCGATCTTTTGCTGTGACCGTTGTTAGGCGGGATAAATCCATATTGTCATACAAATCACTGAGTTTTACTTCACAAGCAATTGCATTTTTAGCAGTACGCTGCGCAGCTTGAAATCGGTTCTCACCTGCTGCTTTTGTCAGTGCCTGTATCGCATCAATAATATGCGTTTGAAAACCCATAGCGCGAAGCTCATCCGTCGTTGTCTCTGTATCTTCTAAAATGTCATGTAATACAGCGACGATTTTAGCATCGGGATGTTGCACATTTTGCATCACACGAAGTGGATGTTGAATATAGGCTTGTTCCGCTTTATCGACTTGTCCGAAATGGCGTTCAGTCGCCAAAGAAATCGCGTTTTCTAAAGTTGAAATAAAGAATCTCCCCTTCGTGGTCTTTTTTATTTTTCTCCATCATATTAACCAATGAATACAGATATTTGTAGCTCTAAGCGCTACTTGAACGACACAGATTGACTCGTAAAATACACTACCGTGGCTTATCGTGAGCTAGATCTTTTGAAAATACTTCTATGCCATTCGCGCCAACATTTCCAAAGTAATTTTTTTCACCTCTTCTTTACTTTGCTGAATATGGCTGCGCATCTTCTCCAGTGCAGCTGTCACATCATGTGCGAGTATCAACAGCAAAATCTGTTGATGCTCTGCATAAGTGGCTTCAATACGATAATCTTTAGAAAAATCTAAACGGCGAATAATACGGATTTTTTCACTCACATCCCGATGCACCTTTGCCATTTCACTATTGCCAATTGCTTCAACCAATTGGCAGTGAAATGCTTCATCTTGCATCGATACCGTTTTCAAATCATGCAAATACTGTTCCGGCGGAATACACCACAGATTCACCAAGTCCTGTAAAGCCTGTTTAAGCTGGTCTGAATCCATTTTGCAGAGCTGCTCAATGGCATAGCATTCCAGCAAAATCCGCAAATCATACAGTTCTTCATAAGCTTTAAAGTTCAGCGGCTTCACCTCCCAACCGCTACGAAAATGCACCCTTACATAGCCATCTTGCTGTAAACGGTATAAAGCCTGCCGTACGGGTGTACGGCTTACTTCATATAATTCAGCAATTTCAGATTCGGTAAAACGTGCGCCCGGTTTGAGCTGGAAATCAAAAATATCGTTTTTTATTTTTTGGAAAACCAGCTCAGACAAGTTGTCTGAGCTTTTCCCAACAATGGTGGTTGTGGTCATGTTTATTCCATATAAACCAGCGGTTCACCGCTATGTACCGTTTGTCCTGCACGGCAGATAATCGCTTTCACTATGCCGTCATCATCGGCATAGACTGGAAGCTCCATTTTCATCGCTTCAATAATGGCTACAGTCTCACCTTTCTTCACAGACTGTCCAGCTTCGACAAAAATTTTCCAAATGTTGCCGGTCATCGATGCATTCAAGGCTGCAAATTGGCTATAGTCAGTATCATCTTGCAGGATTTCTATTTCCGCAGGCGCATCGAACTCATCTTTCCAGCGTTCAACTTCAGTTGTAAATGCCTGCTGCTGCTGCGCTTTAAATTCGGCAATACTGTCCTTCTCTGTTTCCAAAAAGGCTTGATAGGCTGCAAAATCAAATTCAGTTTCTTCAATTTTGATTTCCGCCACACCATTGGCAAAGTCAGCACGGAATTGATCCAGTTCAGCTTCGGTTACTTCATAATATTTAATTTGATCAAAGAAGCGTAAGAACCATTGCTGATCACCAAACTGCTTGTTCTTTTTAAACTTATTCCAAATAGGCAATGTACGGCCAATCAACTGATACCCGCCCGGTGAGTCCATGCCATAAATACACATGTACATACCACCAATACCGACAGTCCCTTCTGCAGTAAAGGTACGTGCAGGATTATATTTCGAGCTGAGCAAACGATGACGCGGATCAATTGGCACGGCACAAGGTGCAGTTAAATACACATCGCCCAAACCTAAAATCAGGTAATTGGCATCAAAAATAATGTCTTTGACTTGCTCACGGCTATCTAAACCATTAATACGCTGAATGAAATCGACGTTATTTGGTAACCACGGCGCTTTGGCACAAACACTTTCTTGATAGCGTTCTACAGCACCTAAAGTTGCTGTGTCCTCAAATGCCATCGGTAGGTGAATAATACGGGATGGAATTTTGATTTGGCTCAAATCGCCCATTTCATTTTCCAGACCCAATAAGAACTGAATCAAATTCGCTTGGCTGAAACGTAATCCATCATATTTAATTTGCAGTGAACGTACACCTGGTGAAAGCTCTAAAATGCCATCAATGTTCGCTTCACGAATGAGCTGCATCAGTCGATAAACACGTAAGCGTAATGCAAGATCGAGGACATTTTCGCCATATTCCAACAAGATATAACTGTCACCTGCCTGACGATAGACCGCTTTTGGCGCATGTGCATCCGCTTCACGCACAGCCAATATCCCTTCAGGCTTGCATTCAAAATTGACCAACGCTGACTTTTCAGGTGCTTGAGCAAAGTTTTGAATATCGGCAATTTGCTGAACTTCCAAGGCATTGGCTTGTTCCACACTCATTGGATAGAAACTGATGCTGTCATCTGCCTTCAGTTGACCAATCTTCCAAAGTTCTGCTTTGGCAATGGTGACTGGGCAAACAAAGCCACCGAGGCTTGGGCCATCTTTAGCCAAAATCACGGGAAAATCACCAGTGAAGTTAATCGCCCCAATAGCATATTCACAGTCATGCACATTGGATGGATGCAAACCTGCTTCACCGCCATTTTCACGTGCCCAGCATGGTGTCGGGCCTGTTAGGCGAATACCTAAACGGTTTGAGTTAAAGTGCACATTCCATGTTGAAGCAAAGAATTCTTCAATATATTCAGGTTTAAAGAAATCTGGTGCACCATGCGGACCATACAACACGCCAATTTTCCATTCTTTGCCATAGCTTGGAATACGCTCTGCTGCCAAAGCTTGTGGTGCTGCTGTAGCAATTTCCAGTCCATCTAAAGGCAAGCTTGGATTGACCATTTTAATCATGTCACCTGCACGCAGCACTCGCCCTGCATGACCGCCAAAATTACCCAATGCAAAGGTTGAGCAGCTGCCTAGATATTCAGGTACATTTAGCCCGTTACGGATCGCAAGATAAGTACGGCAACCCGACTCAACTTGTCCGAGTGCCAAAGTTTGCCCGGCTTTAATACTGATCGGCTGCCAAAAATCGACATTCACACCATCTAGAGTCGCGCTACATGGCGCACCTGCAATGGCTACAATGCTATCGGCATGAAATTTCAGGCTTGGTCCTTGTAAGGTAAACTCAAAACCTGCTGCCGATTTTGGATTACCGACAACTTGATTGGCCAACTGAAATGCATAATCATCCATCGGGCCTGATGGCGGTACGCCGATATCCCAATAGCCTACACGCCCCGGATAGTCTTGAATCGAACTTTGCGTGCCCGGTTGTAGCACTTCAATTACATTTGGCACGTATTTAAAATCATCCAGTAGACGTGTCCAGATTTGCATATTTTCAAAGCGTGCATCTGATACTACGGTATGTGCATAGTCTAAGTTGGTGCTGATGCCATTCAAGCGGGTTTCCGCCAAGGCTATTTTTAACTTAGCAATCGCACTGTCTCGGTCTGCAGCATGCACAATAATTTTGGCAATCATCGGGTCAAAATATTGTGAAATTTCAGTCCCTGTAGACACCCAAGTATCCACACGAATATCTTCAGGGAAATACACATCCATCAACACACCCGGACTTGGCTGGAAGTTTTTCACTGGATCTTCCGCATAAATTCGCACTTCAATGGCAGCGCCATTGGGCTGAATATTGCTGAGTTTTTCCCAATCTAAAGCATCACCTGCCGCCACTTTCAGCATGCATTCAATCAGATCTAAACCCGTCACCATTTCAGTGACTGGGTGTTCAACCTGCAAACGGGTATTCACTTCAAGGAAATACACTTCATCACGGGCAGCATCATAGATAAACTCAACCGTACCTGCGCTGCGGTATTTCACCAATTGACCAAGCTCTACAGCAGCACGGTGCAATTTTTGACGGGTTGCTTCTGGTAAGTGCGGTGCAGGTGTTTCCTCAACGACTTTTTGGTTACGGCGCTGCAATGAACAATCGCGCTCCCCAAAGGCAACGACTTGACCTAAACCATCACCAAAAATTTGTACTTCTACGTGACGGGCTTTATCGACAAAACGTTCGAGAAACACCCCTGCATCCTTAAAGAATTGCTCGCCTAGACGCTTTACACTTTCATACGCATCTTTTAATGATTGTTCATCATCACAGCGGGTTAAACCAATTCCGCCACCACCTGCGGTGCTTTTCAGCATGATTGGATAGCCAATCTCTGCAGCAGATGCGAGTGCTTCATCCAAACTTGCCAATAAACCTGTGCCTGGTGTCATGGGTACATTGGCGGCCGCAGCCAATTCACGTGCACGATGCTTCAAACCAAACTCTAAAATTTGTTCAGCCGTTGGCCCCATAAAAGCAATGTTATTTTCCTCACATGCACGGGCAAAGTCGGCACTTTCAGATAAAAAACCATAACCGGGAAATATTGCTTCAGCGCCAGTTTGTTTGGCTGCTTGAATCAATTTTTCAATACTTAAATAAGTTTCTGCAGGTTTAACACCTTCAAGTGAAACCGCTACATCTGCATCTAACACATGCTGTGCATAACGGTCGGTCTCTGAATACACGGCAACTGACTGAACACCGAGTTTCTTTAATGTACGAATTGCACGAACAGCAATTTCACCACGGTTTGCAATTAAAACTGTTTTAAACATGATTATTTCCCCGAATTTTTTTAATTTGATTTTGCTGTTGTTGCTTGCAGTGATTGGATATAGGCGCGCCAGCCACCAAATTCACTAATATTTTTTGCACCGTCTAGGCCATAAGGTTCACAAATAAAGCCTTTCACCCAACGTCCATCGGCAAGCTCGACATTGCCCATACCCAGTGGTGTTGGAATTTCTGCGACAAATTCACCAAAGCGTGCTTTTGGAATATCCCAAAGCTCGACAATAATTTTTTGCCCCGCTTCCTGACGCGCTAAACCTGGTTTCGGCGGTACTGTGCCCGGCAGTGCATAGAGGGCGTAATCGGCAGAAGTGGTTGTGGTTTCGACATGCACGGCTTGGCGTGTTGTCAGTTGGAAATTGAGTGGCATACCTGTGAGATGTGCCCCTACAACCGCAACTCGAAAATGCTGTGCTGATGGTGCAGAAATGACTGAAGCTACTTCAGGCAATGTTTTGCCTACTGCACCAAGTGGTAATTTCAGGTGGTTTTGCCATTTTTCTGCAAAGTCTGCTAGAGCCGTATCGTGCCAAGCCGGCGCAATGAATGTGATTCCAAAAGGCAGCCCGTCGGCACGAAAGCCTGTAGGTACAGCGATGGCACTGAGGTCAGCTAAATTAGTAAAGTTGGTATAGGTGCCAAAGTGGCTATTATTTTCAATTGGCGCTTCAGCCATTTCAGCAAGCGTGTGTATGGTTGGCGAGCTTGGCACCACTAAGGCATCAAATTGCGCTAAGGTTTGCTGAATTTGGCGTGCCAAATCTTGCTTTAAATATTCGGCGTTATAAGCATCCACCGCAGTGTACTGCTGGCCTTTTTGAATAATTTCTAAAACTGTTGGATCAAAGTCATCTGCATGGCTGTCTAAAATTTCAGCTACGGCTGCCGTACGCTCTGCTACCCATGACCCTTGATACAGTTGTGCAGCCAATTTTGCAAAAGGACTGAAATCAATTTCAGTTAGTACTGCACCTAAGTTTTTTAATTCAGTTAGTGCTTGCTGAAATGCATCAGCAGATTGAGCATCGCCAAAAAATTCTAACTGTTTTGGAATGGCTAACTTTAATTGTGCGCTGAACTTTGCAGGCGCTGTTGCTGGGTTCACACGTGAATAGCTGTCGGTTACATCAAAACCTTCTATAACTTCTGCCACTGCAGTTGCATCAGCGACGGTTAAGGCAAAAATTGAAATACAATCTAAGCTCTTACAGGCAGGCAATAAGCCTGTATTTGAAAAGCGACCTTTGGTCGGCTTTAAACCGACAATATTATTGAAAGCTGCAGGGATTCGTCCTGAACCTGCAGTATCTGTACCGAGTGCAATCGGGACTAAACCGCGCGCCACCACACTACCTGAACCTGAACTTGAACCACCGCTTACAAAGTCAGAATTAAAAGTATTCGGCACTGCACCAAATGGCGAACGTGTACCGACCAATCCTGTGGCAAATTGATCTAGATTAGTTTTGCCTACAATAATCGCACCCGCTTGTTTTAAGCGTTGCACCACATAGGCATCTTCAGTTTTTATGTCCGTAAATAATTTAAACGCAGCCGTTGACGCAAAGCCCACCACATCAATATTGTCTTTCACTGCAATAGGCACACCAAATAAAGGTAAGGCCGCAGCATTTTCATTTTGTTTTAAGGCTTCAATCTGCGCAGTTAATTGCTTTATAGATGCAATGGAAATCCATGCTGGATCTGCAAAATCAAATTGCTCGACCAAGGCATATAAGTCTTCGAGTTGAATTGTGTTATTCGTGTAGCCCGCTTTCCATTCCGCTAAAGTCCAGCCTAAAGTTTTTATTGAGTTCATTGATGTGCTCATTCTTGTATCCAAGTTTGAATACTGTATTGCACACATTATGCCAAAATTAATTTTTTGTTATTTTTCAGTATGTTAATACTAAAACACCAATCGTTTTCCTATTTTATTTAGGCAATACAAAACGATAAGTGTTCTATTAAGTTTCCAAGCTCCACTATTTTGGTGCATGACTTTTATAATCGTGTTTTCAATAGATTCTTTTCATTTAGATGCAGATATAAATACAGTGAACTTTCTATTTTCACTCTTTATAAGCTTTCAATTTAGATGTTTTGTATGACTTTGAACTTAGAATAAAAAGAACTGAGAAATATTTTGAATTTTATATATAGAAAAAGATACATCAATGATGGCTAAAGCAATATTGGGCTTTGAGATTGATCGGGTTGAATAGAAAAGTAGTAATAAAAAAAGCTATTGATTCGCAAAATTTAGTTAAACAGTCAAAACTAAAAAATGGTGCGCTCAGCGGGCACTTTCCGAAATTTAATGTTTCCTTACTATTCACTATTTTTTCTTATTTTTCCTTTGTTTTTATAACTTTAAGTCTATCTCTTCAATTCAATAGTTTAATGTTTTCTTATTATTCCTTACTATTCCCTATATATTGATTACGCCAAAATTACGCCAAGACTTATTGAGAGAAAAATATGGCCACCTTTAGACAAAGGGGTGATGCTTGGCGAGCTGAGATTAGTGTGAATGGTACCCGGGAAAGTGCGACATTCGACACTAAGACTCAGGCTCGCGCATGGGCATCAAAACGTGAAACTGAATTAAGAGAGTTATCACGCGGAAAGCTACCTGATTATACATTAAATTGTGCAATTGAAAGATACATTGCAGAAGTGTGCCCAAAACACAAAGGCTGCGATTCTGAAATTAAACGATTCAAGGCATTTCAGAAAAACTTTCCTAAACTATGTAAAAAGCACATTGCTAAAATATCTACAGATGACTTTGTGGTGTGGCGTGACACTAGGCTGAAAACAGTCAAGCCTGCTTCGGTTAGACGTGAAGGAAATATACTGTCAGCTTTGTTTACAGTAGCGCGTACAGAATGGAAATGGGTGTATGAATCACCTATGAGTGATTTAAAGATGCCACCACCGCCCGCACACCGTGACAGACGAATCACAGAGGATGAAATTGATCGGCTTTGCCTTGCGGCTGACTTCAACAATCAGACGCCCGATAACTTTACTCAGCAAATTATAATTTCCTTTTTGCTTGCGCTTGAAACAGCTATGCGAGCTGGTGAAATTCGGGGACTGACTTGGGATCGGGTTTATTTAAAAGATAGATATGTCACGCTTGAAGAAACAAAGAACGGTACAAAACGGCACGTTCCACTTTCTAAGCGTGCTGTTGAACTACTTGAATTGATGAGGGGAATAGATAGCCATAATGTATTTACTGTGAAAGATGCTAGTTTCGATACACTTTGGCGAAAGTTGCGGGATAAGTGTGAAATTGAAGATTTGCATTTTCATGACTCAAGACATGAAGCATGTACAAGGCTTGCTCAGAAATTAGAAGTATTGGACTTGGCTAGAATGATTGGTCACAAAGATTTACGCAGTTTGATGGTTTACTACAATGCTACTGCAAGCGAGATTGCAAACCGATTGGATTAGTATTCATCCACATTTTAATAATTTAATGTATTCTAAAACAGCAAACCCCAACACGCCGAGTTGCGTAGGGTTTGCACCAAAAGCCTCATTTAAGGGCTTTCACAATTGCACCATGACGCGCCTTGCAGTCATTGTATTTAGCAACCGTATCAATTGACCAAAGCATTAAGGATTTACCCTGCCCTGACTCAAGTTGTTGCAGATCTGCGCACGGCTCAAGGAGGTTTGCTGGCACCACTGGCGATAAGTGAGTTGAGTTGCTGCACGCCGTCACTGTCAAAGCAGTTGTTGCGAAAAACAGGCCGCTCAATAATTTTTTGAACTTCACGTGTGACTGTTTCTGTTTTAATGCGTTGCTCGGATTTAAGTGTTTCATAATCTGCACTTACCTGATTAATTAGATTTTGTTTTTCAGCTAAAGCCTTAATGTACTTTTGCTCAATTTCTTGGATTTTTGCATTACATTGCTCACCAGCGATACGCAACTTGCCCGCTAGATGATTTGTGTAAGCAATTTGCCCCACGTATAAAACAAAAAAGACCGCAATTGCGATCCATGTTTTATATTTCCAAAGTAATAATGGCACTATTGCGCTCCCATACATTTTTGATGACGTTCTAATTGTCGGGTCCAAACGCCATAGCAATTGTTTGACCGCACCGAGCAATCACGTTTCGCCACATACTTCCATTTGAGTAATGAATCGCACGCCGCTTTATATTTGCCTTGCTTTAAGTTGCGCAGCATTGAAGATGAGCGCCAATTCGCAGCACCGAAGTTGTATGAAAAATCGAGGTACACATCGTATTCAACTTGCGAAAGTTTCACGCCTTCAAGTGACTTTCGAAATGCAATCTCATCTTTAGACACGTGCGCTTTTGCCCAGTCTTGAGCGGTCTTGCGCGTGATAGGTGGATCAGTCATTTTGATTGGCTTACCATCTGGTTTGGTTGTAGATCCAATACCCTGTGTTACAACCCCACCTGAATCTTTATACGGCTTTGCTGAGTAACCTTCATACTTTTCTAAACCCACAAAAAAAGCAGCCGAAGCTGCTAATAATGTGGCGTAAATTTTAGTCTTGTTTTGCATCCCATTGCCCTCGCAATTTCGCAATTTTCAGTTCATGTTCTTCCTGCTCACGTTGATCTTTGCGCTTTTGAAATTGCTTATTTGATAAGTGGTTTGCAAAACTGATCGCAAGACCAGCCAATCCGATAATGACACCGACTAAAAAACCCCAATCCCACGTTGCAAGCCAACTTACAACAGTTAGCCCTGCACCTGCGCCTGTTGCTACTGGTCCAGATGCATCTACAATTTGTGTCGTATTCGACATTGCGCCCCCTAATTTTTGGCAATAAAAAACCCCGACTTAATTAAAAGTCAGGGTTGGATGAGCCATGTTGTGTGTTAAATGACGCTGATTACAGTTTTAGCCATAATCAGTGATCCAGTGTTGTTCCAATGACTTCCTTCATTAGTGAAAGTTGCACCATCTTTACCACTACCAACTGTTGCTGATTTCAGGTCTCCAAAGATAGCGAAACCAGCCTCAACCCAATGTTTTGTCGCATCAATTGCAGGAATATTAGCACTTCTTAAATACTCAATAGCTTCTTGAGTTTTATCCAAAGCTGTCATCATTTGAGCCTCGCCTTTGGTTGATTTATTTTGCAGTCCGAATAGTAATGCCCCATCGTCCGAAATGCCGTTAAAGTTCCAAGTAATCGACGCTGTAAAGAATGCATATTCTGGTGTTAAACCAAAGTGTGCAGCACGACTAAACATCGACAGTTCGTAATCAGTATTAGCAACATAGTTATAGGCTAGACCTTCGAAAGTACCTACTGGATAACTGCCTGCGCCACCAGCACCGTCATTATGGATTCCTAGCTCTGATAGGATTAATGTGGGTTTGAAACCCCAAATCTCATTATCTTGGTAAAGCGGAAGTCCACGGTTCAGTGCTGCGGCAGCATTGGTTGCATGAGATCCACGAGCGCTATTGATGTAAGTAATCATGAATTGACGTGGCGACCATTCAACACCCCAGTACATAAAGCGTACACCACCACCAATCCGTGAAATAGTTAAGGTTTTTGTTGTGTCGAGTGAAGTGAAAGTACCATCCGTATTCCTACAACGCATTTTTAATCGCTTTTGATATGTAGTATTCGCTTTGCTTTGCAATGTTGTTGCAGTAACAACGCCTAATGGGTTTGGGACATTAATACTTCGTGTAGTCGGTGTGGATTCAAGTTGACTAAATGTATAGTTATTTGCCTCCACCCATGTTTGGCTTACTTCATCAAAGACCTGAACCTTTCCTACACCTTCCGCAACAACTACTTTTGCATCACAACCGACCGAATCAGTACGATAAATAAAGTTGAATTGCCATGCATTGACAGGAATTACGAACTGAACGGCAGCATTGGCGCTTTCTGAATAACGGGTTAAACCATCTCGATAAGGACCATCATCCCATTCAGTCAGATTTGAAGAAGTTAAAAATGCGCCTGTTTCAGTAAAATACGATGAATCATAACGACGATACTGTTGTCCATCCCACTTCAACGCATCCCAAATATGAGAACAGAAAGCATTAGAGTGCATCATCGGAGGTCTAAAAGGTGCATCTGATCGCAAAGTGCAATGCTCAGAAGTACGTGCTGTCAACGATGTACCAGTATTTACAACAACAACATCTTCGTTCTTCAAAAGCATTGCTTTTCTAAACTTTGGCAGTTTATCCTGGTAGATTTTTGCACCATCAGCTTTAGAGTATTTATACCAAGCAGCATCATTAAATGTTACTGTTGCCTCACTACCACCACCATTCGATGGTAAGAGTGATGTTTTAATTTGTGCTTTTTCTAAATAAGGCTGATAAGTAGTTGCTTGCTCACCTAATTCTAATTGCACGTTTCCATTTAAAGTTGTTGAGCCGACTGCCGTTTTCTTTAAGTTTATAACAACATGAGTGATGCCTAGACCTACAGGAACTTTAAAGCAATGACCAACATTATCCACTGGTTTTGACCATGTGATATTATCGAGTGCTGTGGTTGCTGCGGCACTTGTAAAATAACCGCCCTGTGGTGTTGTGGTATTTCCAAAATATTCACCACTAATCACATACCATTCACCCTCAATCACAGGGATATATGCTGAAGCTGCTATAGCCAATGTGTCAGTAGAAAATCCTTTTGATACTATAGAGTAGCGACGTACGTAATCACACTTAGACGGATCAATTAGGTTATGAGATTTAAACTCAAGAACATCATCTGATGTTAATTTTTCAGATATAGATTGCTCTATTTCATCAATACCATATACGTCATCTTTATCAATCTTTTTTGTAAAAGGTTCATAGCTTGTGGCTACACTACCAAGCTCAAATTGGGCTGTACTGTCATACGTTGTATCGTCTTGGCTTGTATTTGTAAGGTTAAAAACTGCAAAATTAGCACCAGTTGGGGCAACCTGAGCAACCTTAGAGGTACTGTGACTGATTGCATTAGAGTTTTTGTCACTCGTTGCATACCATGCGATAAAAGAGTTACTAGATATGTTTCCAGAAAGAGTGTAAGTATTCCCAGCAATCACTGGAATAAAACCACTTCTCCGCCAGCTTGTAGATGCTGCGATCTTGCCGCCTGTGGCATAGTAATACTCACCACGAACAACTTTTGACTTATCAAAAAGGTTCTTTCCTGATGTCTTAAAAACTTGATCTTTTAAAGCATCTGTATATGATTTTGATTGCGATAATGGATCATAAGCACTCTTTGTCAGTGTTGTGCCGTTCCAAAAATTCTGCCCCTGATTCGGACCCGTTTCGCCAATATTAATAACGGTGTGCGCTGGAATAGTTGCTTTAACTGCTTCAAACTCTGCAAGCGTGTTAAAGCCTTTTGTGCCGCTATTTTTATCATATTCACGCGCAATCTGAGGGATTGTTTTATATGAATTGCCATAACGCGGATTAACAACACCCAGCCCATTAACCGCCTTGCCAAGATTATCCACATCAATATCGGCATTAATTAACTTTTCTCTCGTAACTGGTTGATCAGCCATGTTTCTCTCCGGCATTAAAAAAACCACCCGAAGGTGGCTGTTAAATCAAATTGTTTATATGATCTTTGTCGTTGCTGTAGTAGCGGGCGTCATACTTAATCGCACTCACCCCTGTTTCAAAGGTGGCGCTTGGGGATTTCTCTTGGATTAAGTATGCCTCGCTTTCCTGATCGCTTGCTTTGGTGATGCTATAGGTGGCATTCACCACTTTGTCTATAACTAGCGGCATGAGCGGTATTCGCGCCAACTGCACCTGATTTTTATCAAGTTGATTAACAATATTAATAACATCAACTGATCCGTCCTTTAACTGAAGGTGAATTACATAACTTTCACCATCCTCAAGATTGACATCATTATCTAAAGTTAAGACTGTATTGTTTTGCGCCTCAACCTCACCACTGCCAAGCATCTTAAAAACATCATCAACGATAGCAATGCGGTCATTGCGTGTCACCAGATCAGCTTCACCGTATGCAGTAAATTCAATGGTCTTGCGATTGAACTGCATCTTGTTCCATGCTCGATGTGCTAAAAAATGCGCCTGAATCGCATTAGTCACACCATTGCTTTCAATAGTTTTGTAATTAGCTAAGCCATCGTGTGGCAGCTTAATCACTGCTTCAACATAATCATCAGCTGCATCACGCCACTTAAATTCAATACCTTCATATTCATCTGGCGCCCCAAACAGATTGGTTTTGGTTAGGCTTTCCGGCTTAATATTTCGGTGGTTGAACAAAATCAAAGAGTTTGGTGTTTCTTTCTCAAAGGTGAAAAAGTGTTTGCCATTTTCCCGGCGTGCGGTACAGAAAACCGCTTCGGCAACAGCAAAGGCCATCTCTTGATAACTGCTATTCTTGTTATCGAAAGTGTAATTAAACTCACATGCTTTTGGCGTACCGAAATAAGCTTCTATTTCATCTGATAGTTCATACAGCGACTGGGCATCAATTTCAGATATATCAAAACGACCAATGAATGGATCGAGGGCCATATTGATAATGATGTCTGCAAAGTTGCTGGTTGGTATACGCTCGGCAGACTGGATACCATCACGATATGAATAAAGCTTTCGAGTTACCGGTAGATTAAGTTCTGAAGCATTGGTCCCTGATCCAATGGCAAGGCGTTTTAACCTGATCGTGGTGTCATGCTCATAAGCCAACTTTTTCGTTTCATAGAAACTATAAGCACTTTCAAACACTACATCATCAATCAGATTTGCGCTGCTGCCATTATCGTTAATACGCTTGGCACGGAAACGGAATTGACCGGTAAACGGCAATGTCTCACGTATGGTTGCACCCACCTGATCACGGTTGTTGGCCTTGCCCTGCATCACCACGCCAGATGAATAGATTTCACCGGTAGGCACGCCATTCACCACCTGCTGATATTGAACCTCAACCGCAACCTGCTTGGCTCGATCTCCCTGGTAGATACCGTTGGCTGCTAGAAAGTTCAGTATCATGCCTTCGGTGTCTTTGTTACCAGCATAGTACCAGCCGATATAGTTCTCATCTGTGCCCCTAAAAGTCACGCTTCGCCCAAACATATCTACGATTTGCTGCTGTGTAAGGCTCGATAAAAGAAGCCAATCAGGATTGACTGATGCGGGATTCACCAGGGTTATATCGTTGGCCGAAACCGATGAAATTGTGTAGGTGCCACTTAGATCAATATTCTCATCATGGTCTGTCAAAACAGCAGACAAAATACCGGTACCATCCGCTGACATTCGACCAAAATTAATATTGGTCTCCATATAACTGGACGCCAATTCAACTTCATAGAACCATGCTCCAGTTGAACCGGTCTTGGTGATGCTAGAAACAGAATATTCCCCCGCTAAATTTAATTGTCCTTCTACAGGATCATCAACCGTGAGCGAGGATATGCGAATTTTCTTATAGCTATCTGGATCACTGATATTTACAGAAGATGCAATTGTTAAAATACCAGCGGCCGAAACATCCGTGGTGCCTGAAATATTGGAATTTGGTGCTGAACCATAGATCGCGTTCTCAATAATGATCTGCTCACCATTGACAAAGTGGTCACTGAAATTGGCGTAAATTGGTCGTAGTATCACATTCCATCTAATTGGTCCAAAAAAGCTGTAACTGATGTCATTTTCAAAACGCTGAACGCTACTTGAAACAGTGATTTTATTGTCAGAGAAGCTTGTGTTTTTATAAGTCAGCATTGCTGAGTTTGGCGAAATCAGTTTTTGCTTTCCATCAACCGAACTCACCTGTTTTGCTACAATCGGTGCATCACTAAAAGCTTCGCCAATCTGAATCTGTGCAACTCCTGTGGTCAGCGTATTTGGCTCATAAACGCTTAAACTCGCCCCCTCAATCGTATTGATCGGGGTTTCACCTTCTTTTATTTGGTCAGAATCTATTTCAAAATATCCTGTGCCAATCGAAAGTAATGCTTCCTCAACCTGAACATTGTTTGCGTAATAACGATATAAAGGTGCAATCAGATCGGGGATAGATTTCACTTTTCCATAAATATCGGGAGCGCGCTCACTGGTGCGGTGCTTGTTCTGACGCGATGCTAAACTATTGTTGCCTGAACCTGATGCCTGCTGATCAGGAATTTCAGGCATGTTCATGTAGGTGTAAATCGCCAGTCCCGCTGACAGCACGGCTACTACTGCCATGAAAATGGTAAGTGGCTCCCCCGCACGGCAAAGCACAAAATAATCACCATCAGCATGCAGCAACTGAAGCGCTTCTTCTTTGGTTTTTGGTGTTACATCGTTTTGGGCACAGATGCTATCTTTATAAAGTCGAGCTTCTGGGTATTCTTCCCGAATATTTAGCCAGTCTTTAAGTAGGCACTCATACTCTTTTTCACTATATTCAGTCGGATCAAGCTCATTGGGATAAATACGAAGCTTCATAAAATCTAAACCTTGAATAATTTCGCTCTAAGGACCGAAGTTCCTGAAAATGCACACCGATTTCGGATAGGTGTAAAACACGACCGCAATAAAAAAGCCCCACATGGGAGCTATTTAAAAGATTGGTCATTAAGACAATGCAGCCATCTTTCGGCCTCTCGATCTTTTTGTTTTTGATTGTGGTGTCACGCGAAGTTTGAATGCTTTTAGCTAGATCACCAGTCAAGCCAAGAAAGCTTTCTGAATAGTCTTTTCCAAAGAGATACTGTGCAGCTTCAATCAGAAAGTGAACACAATGGTATTCTTTAGGGTCGTATTGCCGATCCAGCAAAGCATCAATACTTTTCATATCAACCCTCTCAAATCTGGGTAGTCTTTAAAGTTATAGGTCCGACCTGTCTTGACACTGTTTTTCCCAGACGTTGCGGCTTCAAAGGTGGTGGCTTGGTGATCCTGATTCATTTGTGCCACATACAGACCACGGATCAATTCAATTGGTGTGGGCTTGGTTAAAACCATGGATGCAGCATCAAAAGCAAATGAGCGATAAATTACCTGTGGCTTTTCATCGCTCGATGAATCTTCAATCAACTTGATCAACGGTGGCACCACTTCACCCAAATCTCCTACTGTAATTTTCAGGGATTGATCCAGGTCATCAGAGGTATTGCCGCGCTGAATCATCACTGGGATAAATTCAAACGTGGCTGACCGACCATTCTCAAGAGTGACAGACACACCATCCGGGCGATTGGTCACAAGTCGAATCGGATTGGGCCAAAGTGAATGACTGATTTCCAGTGTTTCCAGTAAAACCACACTAGGCGCACTATCCAGATGAAAGCCTTTAATATCATCAACGGTAATCATAAAGCCCCCAAAGCATCCGGGAAGCTTTCATTCACCAGATGCTCTAATAAATTCATAACATCATCTGGACTGCCAGTCTCCCAAATCGCAGCAATACTTTCATCAAATGCCAAATCACCATTATTCAGCGGCTTGCATCGAACCTGAAAAGACACGGGATAAATCACGCCACTTCGCTCACCGACTGATATGGAATTAACCACAAACTGACAGGTATGATCCTGCGCTTCGGCTGAGTCTGTAATCAGTCGCCATAAAAATGGCTTTGGATTGAGTGTGTGCAATCGCCAAAATGCCCAGAAATACTGTGCATGGGTTTTGGTTTTAAGCAGCACAGATACATTGACCACATGCACGTTATTTACAAACATTCTTCGTTGACGGGCGAACCCGCCAAGAAGTTGCTGCTCCAACATATTGTTGCCAGGCGAAAAGGAATACCCGGCTTGTAACGGGCATAATGCGAAACTATTCACTATCGTTTAACTCCCGCTGTGGTGTTGCGCTGTACCTGTTTTGATTCATACGAGTTTGGATTGCTAAGATTCCCCCAAGACCGCTTAATTTGCTTCTCAACAATATCAATCGTCACAGCACCATCAGCACCGCGACTTTGTTCAGCCGTGTAGCCTGGTGGAACATTGATATTGATTTGAGGTCCATTACCACCATTGGCGATAAAGTCCTTCAAATCGCTATTCGTCCGACTATCAACAACACGTTCACCTTTATCCAGCAACCAGGTGCCTTCTTTCGGAATGTTATCTATACCGTTGTGGGCCATACCTGTAATATTTACCGACCTAATGCTTGCAGCTTGGGCAACCTGTAATGCTGCCGCTGCCGCTCCAATTGCGGGCGCAATATACGGGCCAATATAAGGCGTCCCAACAACAGCATCATAAGCTTTTGAATAAGCAGATGGGATGTTTAGCATTGCTTGCGCAACAGCAAAAGCTTTTTGTGCAGCAAATAATACGGCGTACGTTTTAGAGTTTTCATCAACTAGGCTTGCAAAACCTCCAAGCATACCCTCCATATAACTAGCAGTTGATTTAGCTTGAAGTTGCAACCTTGCGTTCTGATATTCTTCTTCAGTAATCAGCATCTGAGCACGCGCTTCAGCAAGCAGATCCATATCTTCTTGGTATGGCGATTTATCCAAGCCCATCATGGACTTGTAGTCTCCCCATACCTGTTCACGCTCAGCGTTTGATTCTAAACCTTGATTGAAGTTAGCCTCTTTAACAAGACTTTGCTTCATTTCAGGTGAATATTCAGCAGTATTAAGAATTTCTTCTCGTACTAATGCGTAATATTCTTTGGCGTAGTCAGCAGCAGATATCCAGTGGCGCTTAGCTTCGAGGAGTTGTCTTTTATCACTCAGCTCTTTTCGTTTCTGAGCTTCCTGATATTCGGCAACGTCTTTCTGATATGCAGCATTCTGTTTATCGGTGTACTCCTTGATTGCAGAATCGTCACCAGCAAATGCCTTTTGGATTTCAAGAATCTTGGCTCCATGCTCAACTTCCATTTTTTCACGCTCAGTTAAATACTGACGAATAACAGATTGTTGTGCCCGCTGAGATTCTCTCCGAATACGATCCGCTTCCTCATTGGTTTTGTCAATTAAACCCAGTTCATCTTGTGCCTGTTTTGCTGCCTCAGCATTGCCTTTAAATCCAAGTACAGAAACATGCAAATGCCCACCAGTGGCGCGTGATGATGGGTTTCTGTACTCATCCAAGACCTTAACTACATAACCATATCGCTTGGCAACATCCTCAAGCTGCTTGACAGCCTGGGTTGATTTAGAGGCATCAGCAATTGTGAGATCAAAAGCATTACCTGTTGCATGTTTGCTATTTGTGCCTTTGTGATATAAGTCATTGAACGCGGTAAAGCGGTTTAAGTCGGATCCTAAAGATTTTTGCGCCATTTGAGCAAAATTAGCCGTGTAGCCACGGACCTGACCACCAGCAAATGCCTCAGATGACTTAATGCGCAACCCAGACAATGCGGAAGCTCCAACCATCTTATTTAGGTTTTCTTGCTCTTTTGCTGCCTTGGCTGAAGCTGCTGCGGCCTTTTCTTTTGCTTTGGCATTTTCATCCGCAGCCTTAGTGTCGGTTTTTAGTCCGGTTGCAGACTTAGTAGAAGCTGAATTGACAGCCAGAATAGCATTCACTAGATTGTTAGATGATGTGCTTGCGGTTGAACTGGATTCACTTAGGGAATTTATACGAGTTCCATAATCATCAAGAGTGGCAGCAATATCATCAAACATAATATTAATGGTATTGATTTTCTCACCCTTGAGTGCAGCAATTGCAGCAGCTACGCCACCAATCAATTTGCCAGCAATACTAAAAGCCGCTGAGACCCCAAGAGCAACTTTGGTGACACTTCTTAGTACAGAGCCTATACCCTCACCAACTTGTTGAAGTTGAATGCCGTTTTTCGATGTGCCGAAAATCGCATTTGCCACATCCACAATTGCTGGCATAAATCCTGAGACTAGTTGGTTTTTCCAGCCTTGGAATTGCAGATTAACAGCCTGTGTTTGTGCTGCTAAGAGCTGCGATTGTTTAATAGCTTCCTCTGTTTTAAGGATGCCAGCATCTTCTAGCGCTCTTCCATAGTCATCTAAAAGCCGGCCATTTTCCGCAAATAGCGGCGCAAGATTACCCAGATCTGATGCCAAGCTCTCAAATACAAAACGGCGCTCTTGTGATGTTACGCCAAGCTCATCCAGTTTATCGTTAAGCATTTGAATAGCTTCGATACCATCTTTACCTTGGAGTGTTTTGGAAAATGATTTGATCTGATCTTCAGATAATCTTGTATTGTTTTTTAGTGCATCAAAGAAATCAGCAGCCCCACCGCCTTGAGTTGCGCTAAATTCACCAAGTTTCTCTTGAGTATCAGCCAAAATAGAACCAAGCTGATCTTGGGACACACCCAAACCTTGGGATGCGTACTCTAAAATCTGAAAACTTTTTACGCTTGTGTTGGCTCGATTTGCCAGAACTAGCAACTGACTATCCGCTTTAGCTGTCTCAATAGCTAAGTGGGTTAATCCACCAATAGCAGCAACTATACCACCAACAGCCATGCCTGAAAGTGCTGCACCAACAACCAAAACTCCGCCTTTTAAAGATCCAATTTTTGTATTAAATGAATCGACAAGCGAACCTAGTTGAGTTCCACCTAAAGCATCTGCTACCTGATCCTTGAATCCAGCGAAAGCTTTATTCATGTTATCAGTGGTTTGCTTGGTTTTGCGTTCCGCCTGCGTCATGCCCTGTTCGTATGAACCGAGCTTTACTGCTAAATCTAGAGTCAACCGACCAAGGGATGCTGCTGCCATAACTTTTCCTCAGGCAATAAAAAACCCCGCAAATGCAGGGCTTTTGTATTTAATTTATTTAGAAGTCATAGAGACAATTTGCAGATTCTCTAATATATAAGTCTATTTTTTCTCTTTTCTGATCCTCAAAACTTAAAGGAACAGGTAGCTTATAAATATTTTCCGCTTCTCTTTTTAGGCGATTTAATGTTTCTACATCATCATTACCAAGAACATTGTCCAAAAACTCTTTTTGATCACCTATGCTCCAGCCGTCTACGTGATTCTGGTACATGCGCGCATAACCATCCGCAATAATGCTGCATTTCTCCAAATCGGTTAGATCGCTAACATTTTTGCCAGCTAAAACCATAGCTGAAAACATTACTAAAAATAAAGCCAATAGTCCGCGCACATCCCACCCCAAATATTTATTATTCAAGACAAGATACTAATTTACTGAGTAAAAAGAAACCTCCCGAAGGAGGTTGATGCTATTACCAGTCGCTATTGACTTTTTGTTGTGTTTTGATCTTTTCGGCCATCTCATCAGATAATTTATTTAGCTCATCAACAATTACCTTGGCTGATGGATAGTTAGCAGTGATAGGTCTATTTGTTTCAGCATACCGAACACCACTAATCACCTGCGCTGGCTTGTAGTGGGTAAGGTTGTCATAGCCAACACGCATACGACCATCTTTTGTATCTACACGTACAGTAAAATCGACACGATCAGATCCTGTCATAGTCATGCAGTCAGCAAATCCTGCGCAGCGGTACTGCATATTGCCCTTACCAATAATTGATCCTGTAGCCTTATCTTCATACTGAATTACAGCATTGGCTGACCTAAAAGCGGTTGCAAACCACTGTCTGGCACCATCATAGACTTGGGCCTGTTTTAATTCACCCATCTGATAAACTTTTTCAAATTTTACGGGCTCTACTGGTTGTTGTGGTGTCGTCGCACACCCAACCAATCCAACCCCCATCATCCCCGCAACCAATATCTTTTTCATGTGATTTCCCTCTTATAAGAAATCACAAGATACTAATTTTTAGAGCAAAAAGAAACCAACCTAAGTTGATTTCTTACTCGCCACCGTATGTTTGAAGCATGTATTCCTCAAGCGACATTTCTTGGGGCTGATCCTCATGCGGCATAAATGACTGTGCTTTTACATCTTTGGCGCCTTTAGAGCCTAAATAGGTCGCCATTAGGCTGCCAAATCCTTGTTCTATGCGTCTGCCAGTAAAAAAAGAGCCGCGCTTATTTCTAAACGCAGCCCATTGAGAAACCTCCGCATTAGTCATATTGGATTTAGCTTCAGCAATTGTGCGCCCACCAACCCCATTAAGAACCAATTCACACCAGAATTCATCATCTGGCGTTAATCGGACTTTCCCTCATCATCTTGCGGGGCCTTTTCGATACCCAGAATTGTATTGAACACAGCGGCAGCAAGAGCTTGAGTAAAGTTGGTAGCAACCTGTTTTTTTGTTAAGTAGGTTTTCCCATCATCATCCACCAAGGCGGCAGCAATCCAATCAGCGACAACATCTTCGCCCTTATTTAAACGAGCAAATAGCGGCTCAGTCACAGCATAAGGCAGCTGCTTAATCACAATATCGACTGTTTCAGTTTTTCCATTATGCTTAAATTCAATAGTCTTTGGATGGGTTGAATTTACCAAAGAGCCTTGGATGATTTCATTTAGATTTAATTTAGCCATTATGGAGTCACCGATCGTGGAGTAATTACGACTGCTGAAGTACGAACAAGGGTGAATGTATAACCAACTAAGGTGTCTTGCTCAATCGTTGGTGCGGCTGGGTTAATATAGCCTTCAAACGACCACCAAATACGATCTTTTGGTAGGTCGATACCTGCAACCGTCTCATAAGTTGGTGCAGTCTTAGAATGGCTTGAGCCTACATACCAATCCACTTTTTCACCTGAATCAGCAAGCGCAATTAGCT